>JAGQRE010000036.1:7988-30886 GCA_020425695.1 Planctomycetota bacterium | reverse complement strand
CTGCTGGCAGAATCCACAGACCTGCCGATCGCGGCATATCAAGTAAGTGGCGAATACCTGATGATCAAGGCCGCCGCCGACAGCGGTTGGCTTGATGAAAAGGCAGCAGTAATGGAAAGCCTGATCGGCATTCGGCGCGCCGGGGCCGACATGATCCTGACGTACTTTGCACCGCAGGCCGCGCAGTGGCTATCAGAGTAAGCACATGGACGTAAAGGTTGACACGCCAAGCCAGAACTTCATGTCGCGCATCTGGTCGTGGAGGGTTATCCCGTTCCTGGTGCCAATCTGGATTTACAAGCGGGTCATCAGCCCGGTGCTACCACCCGCTTGCCGTCACTATCCGACCTGTAGCGAGTACGCAGTTCAGGCCATCCAGCAGCGTGGCGTGTTCCAGGGCATTATCATCGGCACTTGGCGAATACTGCGGTGCAACCCATGGGGAACCAGCGGCTACGACCCGGTGGAAGCCTTCCGCTGGCCATGGCAGAGGCGGGCCGATTCGACGGCTTCTGCAAGCACTGAGCCGGAGCACGGGGAATCACACCAGCACACCGGCGACTGCTGCCACGCCCCAACCGAGCTCTGAGTTTCCTAGTCTGAATCTGAAAACGCGCCGATACCGTCTTCGCGCATAACCTTAACGCCCAGAACTTTCAGCGGTGAGTCAGAAGCATGCCAGCGAGCAATCGCATGCTTCAGCCACCAGTCCGCAATGTCTTCAACACCCATGTCACCATGGTCACCGAAGTGAGGCGCTGTGTGGTGCATCCACTCCTGAACCTCGTGGGCATCGATCTGGCCGGCCACGCGCAAGACAACTTCCCAAGTATGGTAGTGCGGGTTGCTGTGCACCGGGTGGTCAAGCCGCGACACGAAGTGCGAGGCCTTGTAGGTCAGTTCAATCAGGAGTCCCGTTGCCATCGATTTCCTTCAGCAGCTTCTGCGCGCCTTCGGCATGTTTCTCGTCCGCGGCAAACTGACTGCCTTTTGCCGTATCCAGAATGTCGTTGAGCAACAATCGTGCTTCGTCAACTTCGCCGACCAACCACAGACACTCCGCCAGTTCCGTTTCGAAATTCAAGTGGCGGTTTGCGCCGACCTCAGCGAACAAACGTTTCGATTCCTTGAACTGCCTGATGGCCTTTTGCAACTCTTCCTGGTTCTTGGATTTCCGCCCCTGTGCGGCATAGACGATGCCGATGTTGCCCTCCTGCATTGCAACAGAGTTTCGGTCGCCGCACTTCGCGTACAGGTCACGAGACTTCTCGAACATGCTCAGCGAATCGCCCTGCTCACCCAGTTCGCGGCTGATGCCCGCCATGTTTGCAAGACGCGAAGCCATGCCGTGTTCGTCACCCAGCTCTTTGTCAATTTCGTAGGCCTGTTCGTACAGCCTCAGCGCATCATGTTTGCGGTCCATGTTTGAAAAGACCAACGCAAGATTGTTCATGTGCGAGGCCTCGGTGGCTCGGTTTCCAAGCTCTCGATCAAGCCGTAAAGCATGTTCAAGCGACTCACGGGCCTCTTCAAATCGCCCAAGCTTTGTCAGCAGGAGTCCCGTGTTGCTGAGCCACGTGGTTTCATCCACCCGGTCGCCCAACTCGCGCACACCCTCCAGCGCCGCGGTGAAGTACTTCAGCGCCGTACCCAGCTCACCGCGCCCGTAGTGGACAACTCCGATGTGTCCGCCCGCCGATACTTCAAAGCTGCGGTCTCCGTCACGCCTCGCCATCTCGGCCGCATTCTGGAAACAGCGAAGGGCCTCGGTGTACTCAGAATTCATCCAGAAGGCGGTTCCCCGCTTGTCCTCAAGTTCTGTCTGCTGGCGCGTTGTCAGGTTCGGGAGGCGTGAAACACGCTCAACCATGGTGCGAACTTCAGGTCCCCGATTCTGAGACTGCAACGAGCGCAGCAGAGCCATCATGGCGTCGTACTGGCCTGCAAAGCCCTCGGGTAAACCGTCCAGCGTCGCCTGCGCCTTGCGCGGGTCCTGCCTCACTTCAAGTGTTGCGCGCGTCACCAACAAGTAGTGCGTGAGTTCTTCATCGAGTCCGGGTTGCTTCAGGCACGACGCGACCAACTCGTCGGCTACAACAGGCCTGCCCTGGCGCAGCAGGATCGGTGCGACAAAAATACTGGACCACGCGGCAGCCTGCGGATCCAGTTCTGGGGTGCGGGCAATCCCGACAAGATCGTCGAGTTCCAGCTCAAGACGCGCACGTGCCGTCTGGTGATTCTTTCCGTGCCGTTGTTCCCACAACTCGCGGGAGTATCGAACCAGTTCAGCACGCCATCGAGCCGTAACGACATCGCGGCGGCCGGACTGCTCAAGCTGCTCGTCGGCAAAAGCGCGGACAGACTCATACAGGAAGAACCGGCGATCGCCGTCCGTGAGTTCTTTGGCATGGACAAGGTTCTTTTCGTGCAGACTTTCCACAACGTCCATCACGAGGGGCGCATCGCCGGGCAACTGAACCACGTCCTCCGCAAGCTCAAGCAGAAACCCTCCGCCAAAGACGGCGAGTTGTGTCAACGCGTCACGCTCGAACGCATCCAGTAAATCCCAACTCCACTCAATCGCCCCGCGAAGTGTCGAATGCCGAGAAGATGCATCGCTGCGCTGATCTCGCAACAGTGCAAAGCGCTGGTTCAGACGCTCGAGCATCTTCTGTGGCGAAAGTACTCGCACTCGCGCGGCCGCAAGTTCGATCGCCAGAGGAATACCATCCAGCCTGACGCATAGCTGCCCTACCACGTCTGCATTGTCCCGCGTCAATTCGAATGACGACAGTCGCTCCCGACCACGCGCGACAAATAACGCCACCGCCGGCATCACGCGAAGCTCGCGCAGCGTATTTTCGTCTACGGGGGCAACTCTCTCTGTGCGCTTGCGTGGCGGCGTTGGAAGCGGCTGTACAGGAAACGCAGCTTCACCCGGCACACCAAGCGGTGAGCGGCTGGTGGCAAGCACACGTGCGCCGCTGCCCACGGACTTAAGTTGCCGAAGACACTCGATGACGCCTTCCCGGCACTGATCGCAATTGTCCAAAACCAGAAGCAGCGGCCCGCCACGCGTCGAAGACCGCCCACGCAGCGCGTTATCCAGACGCATGGATGCTTCGCCATCAGAGAACTCTACGCCAAGCGTTACGCCTATCTGCTGCCGGACTCCGTGCGCGTCACTGATTTCGCTCAAGTCACAAAACCAGATGCCCGCCGGATAGGCCGGTAACGCTAGACTTGACGCGCCAAGGGCGACACGAGTTTTGCCGATTCCCGGCGCACCGGTGACTGTCGTGACCGGCGAGTCCCCGGCTACCAAGAGATTCAAAAGCTCCGAAACTTCGCGGTCACGCCCGATCAAACTCGTCGCTTTCTCGGGCAGGTTTGTCTCGTGCCCCGCGCCTTCATGGTGCAATGGCGCGGGCTCGACGTCAGTCGCGATGCGCCGAAGCACCACGATCGCCTCGTCATCGTTCTGAGGTGCACCTCTTCGAAAGCCATCGACTTCTTGCAACAAGGCGCTTACGACCTCGTTGCACGTGGCACCCGCCTGGCGCGAAATAGTCTTGTCCAGTGCCTTCTCGCCCCACATTCCGCGTTCGAGGTTTTGGGCTTCCGTCAGCCCGTCGGTGTATAGGACAAGAGTGTCACCGATGGCCAACTGGATTGACGACTCGCCGAGTTGTTCACCTAGCTGCGATCCGTTCAACACACCGAGAACGGGGCCCGGCGGGCTATGCCATTCAACGATTGACGCGTTCGCACGAAGTACCGGCAATGGATTATGTCCGGCCCGAGCAAATATGAACTCTCCGTTCCGAACATCCAGTACGCCGTAGAAGACGCTGACAAACATGCCACGCGGTATCTCGCGCCCAAGATGGTCGTTCACGGCAAGCAATGTTTCGCGCGGCGACAGACAACCACGTCCGCACATCTGCAGCGTCTTTTTCGCTGCCGCCATCACAAGCGCGGCCGCCGTCCCGTGCCCGGATACATCAGCCATCACGAAGCCGAGATGCCATGAATCGACGACAACAAAATCGTAGAAGTCCCCGCCGACATGATCGCAGGCACGGTACGACGCCGCGATTTCAAGCCCGGGGATCTGTGGCGGCTGAGGCAGCATCGCAGCCTGAACGCTGCGCGCCCGGTCAAACTCTGTGTGTTGATTCGCCAAACGTAGCACTCCACGATTCAAGTCAGCTTAGCAGCTTCGTTGTAAGTGCAAACTGACACATTCACCGCTACATTGTCTGGATGGAGGAAACCCAAACAAGCCGCCAGGTCGCGCGCTGGCGCGAACGTCTTCACGAAGTGATCTTCGAGGCTGATACCCCGGCAGGCAAGGCCTTCGACGTTGTCCTGCTTGTGTTGATTCTAGGCAGCATTCTCGCCGTCATGCTGGAGAGCGTGCCCGAGATTGCGTCTGACGCCAATTGGCGCTTCTGGTTACGCGTGGTCGAGTGGACACTGACGGGGCTCTTTGCCATCGAGTACGCTCTTCGATTGATCTGTGTGCGAAAGCCATGGCGCTACGCCCGCAGTTTCTACGGCGTAGTTGACCTGCTGGCGATACTCCCCGCGCCGGTATCGTTGCTGTTCCCTGGCACCCAGTCATTCGCTGTCATTCGGGCCATACGGCTGCTCAGAGCATTCCGTATCTTCAAACTTGCGCACTTCCTCACGGAAGCCAACCAGTTGCGTAGGGCACTCGTTGCCGCTTGGCCCAAGATCGCTGTCTTCCTGATGACTGTTCTGGTTCTCGTCGTCATTGTCGGCTCCGCGATGTATGTGATCGAAGGGCCGGAAGCCGGCTTCACGTCAATTCCACTCAGCATGTACTGGGCGGTCGTAACCATCACGACGGTCGGCTACGGCGATATCGCCCCACAAACACCGTTTGGAAAGGCAATCGCAGCGCTAATGATGATTTGCGGGTACGCGCTTATTGTCGTTCCTACCGGTGTGCTTAGTGCGGAGCTGGCAAAGTCGCCAAAGAAGCAGCCAGTAAGCACTCAAGCCTGCCCCTCCTGTGGTGCCGAAGGGCACGACTCGGACGCCAGATTCTGCCGCTCCTGCGGCGAACAACTCTAGCGCCAACTAATCGGCTACTCTGACCGAAACCTTCTAGCTGCCACGGTGTTTCATGGCTGTAACGCTCGAAAGCCTGTTGGCCGGATTGGCCAATCGAGGGGCCAACATAAACCTAAGGAGCACGTCATGAAATACACATGGATACTGGGAATCGTGCTGGCCGCTGTCATTAGCAGCGCAGGCCTCTCCGCCAAAGCCCCCGACCGTCAGCGCGAGCCCGCCCACAAGCAGGCTGAAAAGCAAGGCGAGAAGCAGGCAGACCGCAAAAGCGACAGAAGAGCCAAGGGCAAGGAGACCGCTGGCAAAGACGAAAAGCGTACGCGAAAGGGCAAGAAGAAGGCGGACCGGAAGGACAAGGACTGCCGGGGCGAGCGAGCAGGCAAAGCCGGTCACGGGAAGAAAGGTAAGCGCAAGACCCACGACGCGGAGCGACGCCGAGGCAAGAAGAAGGCCGATCGCCACAGCAAAGGTCGAGGCGAAAAAGGCAAACACCGCAGAGGAAATGGGCGTCGATAGAAAGACCGTCGCCAACGCCCCTTATAGAAGCGGCGACCATCTGGTCGCCGCTTCTATTGTTACAGCCCACGCGCCCAGTCCGGGCGCAGGGGGATCTCGCCGCTTAACGCAGCGTCCAGAACACCGACAATTCTCTCCCGGTCACGTGGAAGACGACCCGCCAGCGGCAGGTAATTACTGGCATGATTGGTTCGGAATATGGCGTCGCTGGGGCGGGTCATGTCCACGAAGGTGCGTAGCTCGGTTAACACTCCCATGATATCCGGCAGCTCGAAGCGGCCGCTCTCTTCCAGCCTTGCGATCGGCGTTCCCGGTACGACCGTAAGCGTAAGGCACGACACGAAACGCGGATCCATCTGAGTAGCAAGATGCGCCGATGCCATGGCATGTTCAGTACTACGCTCGATTCCGCCTGCGCCCAGCAGAAAGATCGCTGACAGTTTGATGCCCGCATCGCGCGCCTTCTTCGCCGCTTCTGTGTGTTCCGCGAAACTGCCGCCCTTGGCGATTCGTTTCAGCGTTTCGTCGTCGCCCGACTCCGGGCCTATGTAGAGCAACGAAAGCCCCCACTCTCGCAACAGGGCAAGCTCCTCGGGCGTTTTCTCAAGCAGGTTGCGGGCCGTCGCGTAGGCGCTGACTCGGCGTAAACGAGGAAAGTTTTCGCGGCACGCCGACAGCAACGGACGCCACTGTTCCAACGTCATGACCAACGCATCACCGTCCGCCACGAACACTTTGTCGACCTGCTGCCCGTAGGCGGATGCGGCCAACGTGATGTCCTGTAGCGTCTCGTGCTCATCACGCACGTGATACTGCTTGTCGCGATACATGTCGCAGTACGTGCAGTGGTTCCAACTGCAACCGATTGTTGCTTGCAGGATGTAGCTGTTCGCCTCGCTCGGCGGCCGATAGATTCGCCCTTCGTATCGCATGTACGCATTGGGCCAGAGAGTACTGCTTGCGGCAACCACCGGGCTGCTATGATGCTGCCCCCTTATGAAACCCTGTGCCGTTGTTTCGAGTACCAGAACGCCCACCCGGGACGACCGTGACTGACCGCCAATTCCAGTTACATGCACTGATCCAAGACTTCGAGAACGACGATGTCCTCGCGGAAGCACTTCATTTTCCGGAGATCTCACGGCTAGCAAACACCCAGTCGAAAGCCAGGCAGGCCGTCGTCACCAACGCCCGAGGCATCGCGGAGGGCACGAACCTGCTTGAGCTGTATAGGCGAACATCCCCGCAAGTGCCTGTAGTGCAACAGTTCAGGGTCTGCGTCAAACCACCGCGCGAGTTGCCGCTCTGGACCGACGAGCTTGAACTCACCTTCCATGCCGCGGTCTTCAGCTATCCCACAGGTGGTGCGGTCGCCTATCTGCCTGCGCTACGCATTGAAGTCGTCGCTGATGACGTAGCCGATCTGACGAAACGCGTGCCCGAGGAGATTCTGCTCGCGCTCAAACGACTGAAAGCGCTTGGGTCACTGTGGGCGCTTGCCGGGCTGCAGCGCACCCGCTCTCTGACTGTCGACTCGACTGCGCTCAAGGCCGACATCCCGACACCGAAGGAACTTGCGGTGCGCGACTCAAGCACGCCCAAGGAGCCGTCCGTGCTTGAGAGCGTCGCGGTCGACCTGACGGCGTCAGGGTTGCAAGAGGCATTCGAGTACGCAGATCATGCCAGGCGTCTGGCCGATGCACTGACGGAGCCCCAGCCGGAGAGCGTCCTGCTGGTTGGCCCCGGCGGCGTTGGCAAGACTGCCGTCTTTCATGAACTGGTGCGACGCCGCAAGGACTTTCAATTTGGACGCACGCCGTTCTGGGCGACCAGTGGATCACGTCTGGTCGCCGGCATGTCCGGTTTCGGCAAGTGGCAGGAGCGCTGTGACAAGCTCCGACAAGAGGCCTCGCACACCCGTGCGATTCTCCACCTCGGGAATCTGGTCGAACTAATGGAAGTCGGTAAGGGCTCGATGATCCAACAGGGGATTGCTGGTTTCCTGCGCCCATACATCGCACGCGGTGAGCTATTATGCGTCGTTGAATGCACACCGGAACAACTTCCTTTGATCGAGCGGCAGGACCCGCACCTGCTGGGTGTCTTCCGAAAACTTGAGATCAATGAACCATCACCGGATGTCGCCTCGGCAATTCTGATGTCGGTCGCCAATGAGCTGGCCAGCAACCAGAACAGAGAGCTGATCTCTGTCGAAACACTCGGAACCATTGACCACCTGCACCGTCGCTATGCCACGTATTCGGCCAGTCCGGGCCGACCCATTCGCTTCCTTCGGAATCTTCTCACCGACCGGGACAAGCCGGCCACCGACTCAGATGTATACGAGAACTTCTCGCGAGAAACCGGTCTGCCAAGACTGATGCTTGACGCGTCAATCCCGATGGACCTTGCGAAGGTAGGCAGTTGGTTTCAGGAAAGAATCATCGGCCAACCCGGTGCCGTGCAACTCGTTCTTGACCTTCTGGCGACTATCAAGTCCGGGCTGGCTCGCCCCAGAAAGCCGCTGGCAAGTTTTCTGTTTGTCGGTCCGACAGGTGTCGGCAAGACGGAGACGAGCAAGGCCTTGGCCGAGTTCCTGTTTAATGACCGACGTCGGATAACGCGCTTTGACATGAGCGAGTACAGCACTCCTGTAGCCGTCAGTCGCCTTATCGGAGGCGTGTTCGGCGAAGAGGGGCAGCTGACGTCACGGGTTCGTGAGCAGCCCTTCGCGGTGTTGCTTTTCGACGAGTTTGAGAAAGCCCACCCGTTGTTCTTTGACCTGCTGCTGCAGGTTTTGGGTGAAGCCCGACTAACTGACTCCGCCGGACGCTTGGCCGACTTCACCAACACCGTCGTAGTGATGACGAGCAACCTCGGTGCTGAAGGCTTCATGCAGGGCGGCCTCGGATTCGATCAGGCCACGACGAACGCTGCCCAGCACTTCACGAAGGCGCTGCGTGACTTCGTGCGTCCCGAGCTTCTGAACCGCATTGATCGCGTTGTCCCTTTCATGCCACTGGATGAGCAAGCCGTTCTTCAAATCGTCGGACGAGAGCTTGACCTGCTAAAGCAGCGTCCCGGCTTGCTGGGCACCGGGACCCACCTAGACGTGCCGGATGATGTGCAGACTTGGATCGCAGAGAGAGCGTACCGACCCGCTCTTGGTGCACGCCCATTGAAGCGCGAAATCGAGCGAAGCCTGCTTGTGCCATTAGCCGAAAGCCTGAACACACAACCAACGAACTACGCCCTGAGCGCCTCAGCAGACATTGCAGATGACAGCTTACGGCTCAACGTCGCACCAGTGACCGATGATCGGTCGCAGCCAAAGGCGCGATCATTTGCCGAACCGTGGCTGTCCAATTTGCTTGAGCGGACAACGACTGTCCGGCGCAAGCTACAGGAGGCACTCGCCTCGTCGTCGATCCTCCGCCTGCGAAACGAAGTGTACCGATTGAATCGGTCTCTTGAGATGGAGCGACGATGGAATGCGAAGCATCCGGACTCAGGACATTTTAGTGGCTCACACGAACTGGAGCATCGCCTGGCCAGGGTTCGACACGTCCTCCACATGTTCAAACTTGCTCATGACGCCACTTGCGACGTTGAAGATCGTTTGTCTCTGTCAGCCCTTGGGCACTCCCGACGGCTGGAAGCGGCTGAAACCTCGGAAGTCGGTGCGCGGGAGGCAGCCTGGTCGGAAGCCTTGCGAGACCTGATGCGCCTTACCGGAGTAAATGTCAGCACCACAAGCCTTTGGGTCTACTCACATCACAATGAACGCATGTTCAATCTGGCAGGGGCATACGCCCACTGGGCGAAGCTGAATGGTATTGAAACCAATGTCTACTGGGTATGCGCAGAGCTGCCGAGCCAGGACTTACGAGAGCTCGAATTGCGAGCCGAATTCGACGCCGGAGCCCGCGAAGGTGTGCGAAGGCACGTCGAGATCGAAGAGCGAAAGTCGGCACCCAAGGAAGATGCGTCGCCGCGACCGGAGCTGTTCGCAGTACAGGATCCGGACTCGTTCTTCAGTTCTGAACGCGAAGACACGGGCGCAATCCTCATACGCATGAAGGGCGAAGACGTTGCACTGAAGCTGAGACTGGAAGTCGGGACACACCGCTTCCGCGAGAGTAGCGAGTCCGACCCAGTAAACGTCGAAGTCCGAACGTTCGGCGGAGACGTCTGGACAGCCGACTTGCCCGTCCCGCGAGGCATGGCCGACGACAGTGGTCTTCGTCGTCAGTACGACCTTGCGCAGCACCAGGCTCGCGATGTCAACCTCGCCCGTATCTTCGCTTGGACCGGCAACCGGCTCGATGAAGTTATCGGGCGCTGCATCAACGACAACTTTGAGCGTGAACTCGAAAAACAGGTGGGACTGTGAAGCTGACGATCCCGCTGTATCAAGAGAAGTACCGCAACGAAGGCCAGGATGTCTTCTTCGTGCGTCCGTTGTTCTTCGACCACGTCGAAGCCTCACGCCCCGAGCTCAGGCGTGCAACGGACAGCGTCCGGAACGCTGTTCGCAAAGTTGTTCAGACGATGGGGCAGGAAATGCGGCACGACGCCCTGTGCTGGGCGACTCAGTGCCCTGAGATTTCTGAACATCACATCAAAGTCCGTATCCAGCTGAGACGCCGTACCGTCGAGACCAGCTACCTTTTTTGCACGTGGACACAGAACGGAGTGCGTCTGGCATTTACACCTCGGCTGCCCGGGTTGATGTTTGAGGTAGGGCGAGGGGAAGACCTCGCCGCAAGGGCCGAGCAGGTGCTGACGGCACATTACCGCAAACTCGAACGCGACCAGGAAACCGTTGATCCGAACACCGACGGCATTCGTGGTTCGGGCTGGATCAGTTATCTCGATCTCAATGTTAGCGTTGAGTCTGTTCACGTTGCGCCACGAAAAGCTGATCGAGCCGAGATCGGAAGCTTCGAAAACATGCGCGGCGCCGACGAGTTACACAAGGTCGGACGTCTGTTGAACTCGCTCTACCCTGATGATCTAGGCAGAGCGGTCCGGCGCAGTGAGCTCGTAACTGGCATCGTGCGTTTGCTCTCCCATCCCGACAGACGTCCGCTGCTACTGCTGGGACGATCCGGCGTTGGCAAGACAGCGCTCGTGCACGAAGTTGTCCGGCGACGAATGGACAAGAACGACGAGCAAAGCAACGAACGCCGACAGATGTGGTTGATTTCGCCGCAGCGACTCATCTCTGGCATGAGCTACGTCGGCCAGTGGGAGAACCGTGTTCACGCGATTCTAAGCGAGTGTCGGAGACGCAGCCACGTTCTGTACTTCGACGATTTCATTGGGTTGTTTCGTGCAGGCATATCCGCAAGCAGCAAAATCAGTGCCGCCCAGGTGCTGAAGCCGCACATAGAAAAGCGCGAGGTACGACTTCTCGTCGAAATGACACCCGATCAGTTTCGTGTGCTACAAGAACTGGACCGCGGCTTTGCGGACCTCTTTCACATCATCCCGGTAGATGAACCAGACGAAGAAGAAAATCTGCGGATTCTGATCCATTCACAGCGTGAACTCGAAGCCCGACACAAGTGCCGCTTTCAATACGACGTTCTACCGACATCGATGGACCTGATGCAACGCTATCAGCGCGAAGTAGCGTATCCCGGGAAGGTCGCCGGCTTCCTGCAACAACTCGCCGTCAAAAGCCGGAATGGCACAGTGACCCGACTAGGGGTGTTGAATGAGTTCGAGTCGCGCAGCGGGCTGCGCGTCACCTTTCTTGATGAAACCCGTCGGCTCAGTCGCGATGAAATTCTGAATGCGCTGCAACAGCGCATCGTGGGACAGGGTGCGGCAGTCAATGCACTGGCCGACGTAGTCTCTGTTGCGAAAGCAAGGTTGAACGACCCGGACCGCCCACTCGGGACGTTCCTCTTCCTCGGGCCAACAGGTGTCGGCAAAACAGAGTCGGCCAAAGCGCTGGCGGAGTATCTCTACGGAGACGCAAGCAAGCTGCTTCGGTTCGACATGAACGAGCTGACCGACGAGTCGAGCGTCGCACGACTCGTCGGCACGATCAGTGAGCCGGAGGGCCTGCTGACGAGCGCTGTTCGGCGCCAACCCTTCTCGACGATTCTGCTGGACGAGATTGAGAAGGCTCACCCGGCTGCCTTCGACGTCCTGTTGCAGGTTCTTGGCGAAGGCCGCCTCACGGACGCCCTTGGGCGAACGGCTGACTTCACGAACTGCGTCATCATCATGACCAGCAACCTTGGCGTGCGCGAAGCACAGGGCGGACTCGGCGTCGGGGGGCACGAATCGCGAGGCGATGAAGCATACATGCAGGCGGCCCGCCGCTTCTTCCGGCCTGAGTTCTTCAACCGCATCGACCGCATCGTCCCGTTCACAAGACTTGAGAGGAACGAGATTCAGCAGATCGCGCAACACTTGCTGCAGGAAGTCTTCGCGCGCGAAGGTCTGGCACGTCGCTTCTGTGTTCTTCAAGTTGACGCACTTGCGATGGAGCGCGTCGTGGACAAGGGCTACCACCCGACACTTGGGGCGCGCGCGATAAAGCGAGAGATAGAGCGTCAGCTCACGCGTCCCCTTTCGTCGCGCCTGTCTGAGCTGAACCCTCAAGTGCCTACCATCGTCCACTTGCTAGCGCGTGGAGAGGACGTCGCGGTAAGGCTGATTCCGCTTGAGCCGGTCGAGCGAGCCGGTAATTCCGTAGTGGCTGAATCTGCTCCGGACATTGACGCACTCGTCGCCCGGATTGACCCCCTTTTGAACGCGGCAGAAGAAGTTCTTGAGTCGCTTCAGCCGGGAGGGGCCATCCAGGTGGACGCCGTCACGCCAGACTTGCGACGCTACTTTGCCTTGCGAGAACAGGTCCAATACCTCGACAACGCAGTCGAGCGCTTGCTGGACTGGCGAGACCGGGAGGCCGAGCGCTCCAGCGCGCCAGTTGAAGCCAGCGCCAGTTTAGTGAGTGAGAACCGCCCGCGCAGATCTCAGCTATCGGAGGCGCTACCCGTACCGGACGATGCGTGGCTGACGATGCGCTCACCGAATCAGTTGCAGGCGTTCCTCACCGAGCACGCCGAGGACCCTGGCGAAGACGAGCTGAAGGGTCGCATGCGTCGCCTAAGTGCCTCGGCCTCGTGGCTTGCGCTGATGACCAGACGGGTTTCCATACCTGACGAGCAGGCGCTGCTGGTACTTCGATCTGTGAACGGACAGCACTCCTTGGCACTACGCGGGGTTGCAGATTCCTTCGCCGCGATGCTGCGCTACCGGTTCGACCTCAGCACGGAACTGCTTGCGCTTGGCAAGCAGGGCGTTGCGGCAGTGGTCGTCTCCGGCTACCTCGCACATGAGTTCTGCCAGGCGCTGGGTGGTATCCATCTCTGGTGTTCACACACGGGGCTGCTACCGATACAGGCGATTTCTATGCCCTTGCAACACGGCGCGGACCCGGCTGTAGTCGCCAGCGAACTTGACCAGCGTCGACGCGACTGGGCTGAATCGGTCGCTCGAGGGGACGGTTCTGTCGAAGAAGACCCGGTACCGCACGGAAAGGTGTTGCAGGTTCACTACAGCGGTGGCCCGGTGCTGGATGTTCGTACCGGCATGCTCTCCCGCGAGCGCCCTTCCCTCGCGCTGATGGCGAGTTGGCTGTTGGCGGCGTTTGACTTGCCGGAGGTCTCGGTATGAGCGTAGCCCGCATACCGGTTCTTGTCTGGCAGGACTTCAGCGGCCTGTTCACCGCCAGTGTTGTCGAACAACCGGAACTCGCGGCGGTCAGCGATTCTGTTCAGGATTGCCTGTACCAGTTGCGCCACTTTCTGACTTGGACGCAACGCAATGAACCCTGGATGTTTCCTGAGCTTGATCTAGAAGAGCCCAGCCTAACGCGAGTGCAAGTTGATGTTCGCCCAGAATACGTCACAGGACGGCAGCGGCACCCGTCAGCGCCTATCCGGCTCAACGTCCCGTGCATTCATGGAAAAGTCGCTTCGGAACTGTATGCCTGCTCTGTGCCGACCATGCGCCTGTGGTTCTCATTTCACCAGATCGACAAGTTGAAAGAACTTACGACGCACTACGTACGAGAAGCGCTACAGGGCAAATCACCACAACAGGTCGAGCGCTTTTTGAACGTATCCGAGTACAGACTCGAAGAAGTAGTCGTTACCGAACAACGCCCTCGCAAGTCACAAGCTGCAAACAAGTACGAAGCACTTGAAACCGTTGCCGAGGCTCTTGGCGAGCGTGCCATTCGAAAGCAGTTTGCACGGGCCTGGGAACGCGAAGACCTGATCGCGCAGATCGTAAGCCGGGTAACACAGGACAGCGCCAATGTCCTGCTAGTGGGACCGCCGGGCGTTGGCAAGACGTCCGTGATCGCCAGCGCCGTGCGCGAAATCGAACGCGGTATCGAAGGCGGCCAAGAGAGACGGAAGTTCTGGCTAACGAACGGCTCACGATTGATCGCCGGCACGCCTTATCTGGGACAATGGGAAGAACGCCTTGAGGGTGTGATTTCTGAGCTGGCAGGATTCCAGGGCGTGCTCTGCATCGAGAACCTGCTGGAGTTAGTGAAACTTGGGGGCTCCGATGCAACAGACAGCGTTGGAGCGTTCCTGGTCCCGTACATGAATCATCGCGAAGTCCAGGTTATCGCCGAAGCAACCATTGAAGAACTGAATGCTTGCCGGCGCATTCTGCCGGGCCTCTCCGACGCGTTTCAGATCGTCCCGGTGGACGCCTTCGACGGCGGAAGAGCGTTGAAAGTCCTCGACCGAATCGCCCAGAGCGAGTCGCGCAATCTCAGGATCGAGGTTGGCAACGAAGTCATTGATTCCATCTTCCGTCTGTTCCGGAGGTTCCGCCCCTACGATGCTTTCCCCGGTAAGGCTGCCGCCTTCACGAGCGAATTGATTCGACGCACCGGTGCCAAGCAGCAGTCCAGACTTGAGACCAGCAGCGTGCTAGCGAGGTTTATCGACGAAACCGGTTTGCCTGAGCGCTTCCTGCGCGACGACATCCCGTTGAAGGAATCCGAAGTCCTGGCGCACCTGTCCGCAAGAGTTATCGGGCAGGACGAAGCATGCCGAACCGCAACAAGCGTCATTACGACCTTCAAGGCAGGACTGAACGATCCAACGCGACCTCTGGGTGTTTTTCTATTCAGCGGCCCAACTGGTGTTGGCAAAACGGAACTGTCACGGAGTATTTCCGACTTTCTGTTCGGGCATGGCGGATCGAGTGACAGGCTCGTGCGGCTCGACATGAGCGAATACTCAGGGCATGGAGCCAGTGAGCGCTTGATTTCTGATTCGCGCGGGAATGCGTCGGACTTTCTGAAGCGCGTGCGCAACCAGCCGTTCTGTGTTGTACTGTTGGATGAAATCGAGAAGGGCTCTCCGGACGTCTTCGACATGCTGCTAGGCCTCTTTGACGAAGGACGTCTGACAGATCGCTTTGGCCGGGTCACGAACTTCCAGAGTGCAGTCATCATCATGACCAGCAACCTCGGCGCAGGGCGAGACGGTGGGCTCGGATTCGGCCAGGACCGTGGTCCGGACTATGACGCCGAAGTGATGCGCTTCTTCCGCCCCGAGTTCTACAACAGGCTCGACGGTGTCGTCGCCTTCCAGCCGCTGGGCGAGGAATCCATCCGCAAGATCGCTGAGAAAGAACTGAGTGAATTAGCCAAGCGCGAGGGATTCGCGAAGGCTGGCATCCGACTGAGTTGGGACAGCAAGGTCGTTCAGATGCTCGCAAAAGTCGGCTTCGACCGCCGCTATGGCGCGCGCCCATTGCAACGAGCCCTTGAGGAGTTCGTTGTCACGCCTCTCGCACGCTATCTGGCAGCAAACGCCGGACTGAAAGATGTGAATATCCAGCTCACAGTTTCTACCGATGGCAGAGTCGTATTTTCATAGCGCTACGCTTATGTGGGCAAGCTTGCGCCGCGAGCAAACCTGTAAACAGAATTGACGCCGGCTTGACACGCATTTGACCCAAACGCTTGACCGCATCTCTAACTTTCGCCTCCGATGAAGTCGTTTCCCATTCCACCGGAGAGTGAAGAATGAATCGCAAGCTGATGTTTTCTAGATCGCTGAGCTACGCAGCCGTTGCAATGTTGCTCGGGTTCGTAGTCTGCCTTACCGGCTGTTCCGGCGACGATGACGATGACAACAATGGCGGTGGCTCATCGACGAGCACGGTTAACACCGTGCCGACGTCGGACCCACTATCCTCTGTTGTTGCCGCCTCGTTTGACAATCCACGCAACACCGGCATCACCGCCGTGGACAACGCCAATAACATCGCGGACTACGTAAAAGCACTGGTCGCTGCCTACGACGCAAACGCGCTGCCCGCAGGTTTCAACTTCCCGCTGGCGAACACTTCTGACGACACGTTTCGCTCAATCCCCGGACTGAAGAACAGCATCGTCGCACGCTGGCTTGACCCACTGGGCTACGGCCCGAACGCCCCTCGCTTTGGCGCCAACTGTGACTACATCGCATACTTCGGTGAAGGCTGGGACAACGACTGGTCTGACGAAACCGGTATCGGCCGCGCCCCGCAGTGGAATGGCAGCGGAGAGGCGGCATGGATCTGGGTGAATCACGAGTACGTGTCCGGAAACATCGCCACCACGACCAGCGCACCCGACAACCAGTGGCTTACGCTTGCAACGTTCATGAAGAACGAGGGAATCCTCACCAACGATGTCACCTCAAACTCGTGGGCCCAGCAGGACGTCGACAAACTGAACTACGCCGCCCGCCGCCAGCTTGGCGGGAGCTGGGTCCGCATCGTCAAAGACCCGTACAGCCTTGAGTGGAAAGTCGATAGGGCTGCCCCGAACGTGCGCTACGACGCCACCAGCAACACGCTTGCGCGAATTGAAGGCTACACCCCCAGCAGCGTCGACCATGACGACTTCGGCACAAACCTGCCGAACGGTATTGCGACCGGCATCAACAGCGATTGCTCGGGCGGCCAGTCGCCGTGGGGTACCGTTGTAACTTGCGAAGAGAACGTACAGGACTGGTTTGGCGATCTTGAGAACTGCTGGACGAGCAACCAGCAATTCACACACACGACCGCAACCGACGCCTTTGCAGCCGGCAAGACTGTTTCCCCCACCTACACAACCGATACGTCTACAGTCTTCGGAAGCCACAGCGACACGCGCACTCATCACAAACGCGACATCTACGGCTTCCCGGTTGAAATGGACCCGGGCGAATTCCCGAGCCTTTGGTACGAAGACTCTGACGGACGCGGGCACCGCAAGCTCGGTGTCATGGGTCGCTGCCGCTGGGAGAACGTGACGTTCGCAACGGGCACGGATTGGGGACTCGTAAGCGGCGAGCCGATTGTGATCTACGGCGGCGATGACCGTCGTGGCGGGCGGATTTTCAAGTTCATCACCAGTAGCAACTACACCTCAGGCATGAGCCGCGACGAGGTGCGCGGTCTTCTCGACAGTGGCACACTGTACGTCGCCCACTTCGACAACCTCGACAACGATACCGGCTACACAATCAACGGCGGCTCTGCCCCGGCCCTTTCCGGGTCGCTCGCCACTGGCTCAGGCCAAGGCACCGGGCGCTGGATCGAACTTAGCGTCAGTTCAACGGACATTGCCCCGAATGCCGGACAGTCCCTGGCCGGCAACGGATACGTCACGGATGTCGGCACGACGGGCACAACTGTCGGCGCCGCCCTGCAAGACAACAACTACAACGGCATAGGCGCGTACACTTCGGACAATCTCCTTCTGTCATCGCTGTTCACGGCCTGCACGAAGATCGGCGTCAAGGAATTGAACCGGCCTGAAGACGTCGAGTGGGAGCCGCACAACGGCATTCTGTATGTAGCTTTCACCAACCACACTCGCCGCACAGCCCTTGATGCGAACGGCGTCCTGTACGACCCGGCCACGCAGGCCACTACAAGCGCTCGTGACGATGCGGTCGGCTCCATCTTCGGTTTGATCGAAAACGGGCGTGATCCGTCCAATACCGGCAACTTCACTTTCTGGCGTGCATGGCGCGGTACGGAAGGCACGACGGCTCTGGAAGCCGCTGACCCTGACAACCTGGTCATTGACCGCGACGGCGGAGTCTGGTTCGGGACGGACGGTAACTTCGGACGTAACGGCACGGCCGACGCCTTCTACTACTTAGACCTCACCACAAGCGGTGTAGGTCGTGCATTCCGCGTAGTCGCGACACCGAGCGACGCCGAGTGCACCGGCCCGTGCTTCGCAAGCGACATGAACACGATCTTCGCTTCGGTGCAGCACCCGGGTGAAGGCCAGACCAGCACATGGCCCACCGAGCGCGAGTGAGCAGAAAGATCTGCTGTGGTGAGGGGGCGGACAGCCTCCTCACCATTTGCAGTATTCGGAGCCATCTATGAATATCACCGAATCAGAACGTACCCGCCGGAGAGTTGCGGCATTCGTCTGGCTAACAGCCCTGCTGCTGTTGACGACCGCATCGTTGTTGCTGGTCAACTGCAGTCACGAAGTGCAGGAAGACGACGCAGCGGCGTATGATCCCCTCGCGAAAGCGTACGCATCCGCCGGGAGCTACAACAACCGAGAAGCCGGCGTTCCTTCCATGTGCTACACCAAGACTGGCGGAGCTTCCAACCCGTGCTGGACCTGCCACACGACGCCTGTATTCCCGAACGAGTTGATCGATTGGCAGCTACAGGAAGAGTACGCTTTCAGTGATGTCGCGCTGACCAACCATTGGTCAAACCTGTTCACTGACCGCAGCAGTGAAATCAATGCCATCAGCGACGACGCGGCACTTCAGTACGTTCGTGAAGACAACTACCGTTCACTGGTCGAAGCGCTCAGGGACCGCAGCGACTACCCCGGCTATGTGCCCGACCTCGACTTCGACCAGGGATTCGACACCGACGGATTTGCGAACGACGGAAGCCACTGGCGTGCGATCCGCTACAAACCCTTCCTGGGAACCTTCTGGGCAACGAACGGCAGCACGGATGATGTGTTCATCCGACTGCCGAGTGCCTTCAGGACCGACGCCGGCGGGAACTATTCTCGTGCGGTTCACAAACTCAACTACGCTATTTTGGAAGCCGCGATCTGCGCCGATCCCTCGCAGACTGATGCATTGATCGATCGTGAAGTGGAAACTGTTGACGAGAATCTCGCCGGTTTTGATCTTGATGGCGACGGTACTGTTGGCGGGTCAATCACTCGGATCAAAGGACTGCCGTCGAACTATACCGGTGCCGCGTCGAACATATCAGTTCGTCGCAACCTGTATCCGACGGGCACAGAGTTCCTGCACACGGTTCGCTACATCGACCCGGATGCGACGTCGATGATTGCACGGCGCATGAAGGAAGTTCGCTACTCGCGGAAACTGATCGACCCGAGCATTTCCGAGCGCCCTAAAATCTACTCGCGCGAAATGAACGACAAGGAGGAAGGCCGGGTCCCCATTTATCGTGGCGGGCCGGACCTTGGATTGCGCAATGCATTCGGCTGGCAGCTTCAAGGATTCATCGAAGACGAAAAGGGTCGCCTGCGCCTTCAAACCCACGAAGAGCACGTCTTCTGTATGGGCTGCCACTCGTCCCTCGGCGTGACTTGCGACAGCACGTTCACGCTGCCGCGCAAAGTCCCTGGTGCCGCCGGTTGGCGCTATCAGGACATCACCGGGATCCAGGACATTCCGCAAGCCGGTCACAACGAGCCCGAGATACTCACCTACTTCCAGCGCGTACAAGGCGGCGACGAGTTCCGCGCGAATGACGAGATATTGGCCAGGTTTTTCCCCGGCGGCGTCCTGGACGAAAATACAGTTCGCACGGCCTCTCCGGGGGGCGCCAATGACATTCGCTTCCTGATTGCACCGTCAGATGAGCGTGCCATGCGCTTGAACAAAGCTTACATGGCGCTTGTGAAGAGCCAGCGATTTGACCTCGGTCGCGACACTGTGATCTCGCCACCTGCAAATGTTCATCCGAGCATCCAGAACGGCGACACGCAGCTCAGGCAAACCGGCAAGGTCTACTCGGACGGCACCCTGTGGCTCGATTGGAACTAGATTTGAACTATCCAAGCTGCAGGAGGTTCACGTGATAGGCTCGCTTCACCGGCGGATAGACTGCACCCAACAGGGGGCCGAGATAGCGATAGTAGGCGGGCAAGCGTTTTGGGTGCGCGTAAAGCATGTGGTAGAAGCTACGTATGTCCTTCAGTCTGTAGCGTTCATCCCATGACTCAACCTCGCGCGCATCCCCCACTGACCACATGAACTCAGCCGCGAAGTAGCGCATGGCATCGTGTTTTCGCTGGTGGCGAAGCACAAGCGGCGACATGGAATCGTAGGCAAACGTAGCGCCCGGCAGTGCGTCAGCGACTCGTGTGAACAACTCGCGAACCTCTTCGGGCTGGAAGTAGACCAGAACACCTTCGCTGGCGATGAACCAAGGCCCCTGTGTCTCGCTGCGGATACGTTCAATCCAATCGTTCTCCAGCGCTGAGCCGCTGAACATGGTTCGACGATCCGTGTCCTCAAAGAACTCGCGCCGCAACTCCATGGCGTCCGGCAAGTCGACCTCAAACCAGCGGGCACGTCCGTTGTCGACACGCTCGTAACGGCTATTGAGCCCGACACCCAACTCAATGACAGTCCCATCCGGGTGTCGCTCAAGGAAACTTCGAGCCCAGCGATCCACTTGCGCGCCACGCACGCAGCAGCCCAGCTGGCTGGCGCGTGCACCGTCAAGAGGTGAAAAGTCATAATCGAGTCTGTCGAGAATTTCGCGCGAAGTTGGGTCGTCCAGCACCGGAACCGACTCTTCGTTCTCGCGCGCTCGCGCCCATAAGGGCACGAGCAACGTTTCCTGGACGGTTCCTAACTTGACCGGTACTCGAACTCCCATCGGATTCCCCGCTGCAGAAAACGGATACTACGGAAATTGGATACTATGCCTATGCGTCGGGTGACTGGAATTCACGCCAATGCTGACATACCTTTAGCAAGGGTTTGACCTTTCCTTTACAATGCGCCGCAGCCTTCCACGCTAAATTGTAATGCTTTGCCGACAGGATGCCCGCCATGCCGAGGACTATTGCAGCCATACTCCGGCACGGAGACTACGAGCAGCCTGAAGGCGTCCCAAGTGCTTTTCTGCCACACCCCCTTACCAAGACCGGACGCGAGCAGGCGCGCCTCTGCGCCCAATCCCTCCTCGAGTTCGCTCGGTCCAAATGTCTGCACCTGCACCCAGTTGTTGACACGTCCAGAATGCTGCGTGCCTGGGAGACCGCCACAATCATCTGCAAGCACTTGGGCGAGTTCACGGGAGAAGAGTTTACCGTGGCCGAGACAGACGCTTTGGCCGAGCGCAGCCTTGGCGCGGCCGCCAACCTGACGGTCGACCGAATTGCAGAAATCATCGATCGGGACCCGCGCTATGCCGCTTTGCCTGACGGTTGGAAAGCAACGGCCGACTTCAAGCTGCCCCTACAGGGCGCAGAAAGTCTGCGAGAAGGCGGGGAACGGGTGGCTGCGCATATCGAACAAACAATGAACAATCTTACGAACGAAGTGAAGGGCGACTCCATAAAGGTATTCGTAGGTCATGGGGCTGCCTTTCGCTATGCGGCAGTGAAGTTGGGTGTCCTGACGGACGAGCAGGCGCCCGGACTGTCGATGTTCCACTGTGTTCCGGTGTACCTGGAAAGAGATTCCAGCGGTAACTGGAGCCAGGCAGGGGGCGAATGGAAAGTCCGGAAGAAAAACTTGCCGGCGATGGATTAAGTCGCAAGGGAAAGCGCGCACCGATGCAGATCACGGTCGACGTGAAGTTGCCGGAGTATCAGGGTCTCGAATGGCTCAAGGCCAAGCTCCCCACGGAAGGCGAGCAGTGGCCTAAGTTCGGTACCTCAAGCCTGCTTGAAGTTTCTGGTGACGACTACGACCCGTCCCGCGAAGACGTACGTGAGTACGCCAAGGGCAAGCCGTGGGTGTGGCCGGCGCGACGGATCTGCTTTCTTACTGACATCCATGCAGACGCTGATGCGTTGTTTGCGTCGCTGGTTGCTTCAGGCGGGATTCGCAAAACCGGCCCCGAGGATACAGCGTTCGAGATCTCCAACTTGGGGCACGAAACGCTGTTTGTATTCGGTGGCGACACGTTCGACAAAGGCCCGAGCAACCTGCGCCTGCTGCGCGCGATGGACTTGTTTCGGCAGCGCGGCGCCAACGTCGTGTTTCTTGCGGGGAACCACGACGTCCGCGCACTTGTAGGCCTCGCATACATCGGACGTAAAGAGCCACACCTGGCGCACCTGTTTGTGCGCATGGGGAAGAAGGCCGTGCCGCTGTTCAAAGAGGTTTACGACCTGTACTTCCAGAACCGGCGCAGCAAAACACGAAGCCGTTATTCGGAGAAACGCCTGCACGAAATCATGTTTCCGGACGCGTCATGGTGGGATGAGTTCCCCCCTATCGCGCGCGAAATCATGTCCGAACCCAAGGTGAAGAAGGAGCTACGCCGGATTCGAGAGAAGCAAGGGGAAATGATTGAAACAGCGGCACAGCTTGGACTTACGCTCGCTGATATCTACGACTGCTGCCTCAAGCTGAATGAGATGTTTGTTCAGCCAAGCGGCGAATTCAACTGGTACTTCCGCGACATGAAGCTCGCGCATCGAGAGGGCAGCTTCCTGTTTGCCCACGCTGGCGTCGACGACAACGTCGCCTCAATCATCCGCCGTGAGGGCATAGGCGGCATCAATCGTGAATTCCGGATTCTGTTTGAGCAGGACCTGTTCGAACTTTACCACGGCTCAATCGGAAACACCTTCCGAACGAAGTACCGCGACATTGACCTTCCCTTTACAGAAGCCGGGCTACGTGACCTGCACAGCGCCGGGATCTATGCCATCGTCCACGGGCACCGCAACATCATGCGCGGCCAACGCCTCGTCTTCCGTGAGGGCATGCTGAACGTCGAATGCGACTGCTCAGTGGACTGCAACACCCGTGAGAACGAGGGGTTATCGGGGTTCGGAGCGGCCGTGACTATCTTCGAGCCTGAAGGTGCCATCGTTGCCATAAGTGCGGACTACCCTTACGCAAAGGTGTTCGACGCCGCCGCAAGCTTTCCGATGGTCTCATTCCTGTAATGTCGCAAGTGCACTTCCTTCGCCGGAGCCGCATACCGCGGTCTTAGATTAATCCCTTCTTAATGCTTTACTGACTGCATGCCCA
>JAGQRE010000036.1:0-7889 GCA_020425695.1 Planctomycetota bacterium | reverse complement strand
CCGCGCATGTAGAAGTTGAGGCTCAGGAAAAGCCCGCCAAGACTAAGGCGTCTGTTGAGTTCGAGGCACCCATCCAGCGCGAAGAGGCCGTCAGTTACTTCGAGACATTGGTAGCGGGACTCAAGAAGGGTTCGATTCACCTTCGTCAAAACGACGAAGAATTGACACTCACGCCTCCTGCCCAGCTTGAGGTAAAGGTCAAAGCCTCGCGCAAGAAAGACAAAGAGAAGCTCTCGTTCGAAATCGTATGGCGCACTGCCAACGCTAGCGAACTGCTTATCTTATCCGAATAGCAGTTCGCCGAAGGATCGGATGCATTAAGCGTCGTCCCCGTCAGGAAGAAGTTCATGGAAGCAAACGGTGAGTTCACACATGAGGCATTGATTGACACCTCAGCAGTGTCAGCGTACCTGCGCGCTCTGGCGGACGGGTTTGAACACGAAACCCTCCGCTTCAGCGACAAAAAGGGCGAGATGGTGCTGCGCCCGCATGGACTTGTGAACTTCGAAGTTCAGTCGGTCCGCGACGGTGATCGCGTGCAGTTGTCCGTGCGCTTCGACTGGAAAGAGCAGGACTCTTCATCCGATTCCCGAAACGGAACGCTGCACATTGAGGTGCGCGACAAGCCATGATCGTCCAGGAAGGCATTGAGGAGAACCTCCGTTTCCTGATTCTCGAGGTCCGAAAGCAGGTCGAGAAAACCCGGAAATTCCTGGCGCGTCCAAGCCGTAAGCTTCTCGAAAGCGTCCGCGCAAAAGACGACTATATCGACAACCTCAAAAGCATCATCCAGCGAAAGTGCTTCAAGCACGCCGTGCGTGATTCCAAACTCCAGCAGGCCGAGATCGACCTTCTAAAGGCAGTTGAGATTATCGCCGTAAACCTTGAACGCATCGCAGACTTCTCTGAAAACATCATCGGGCAGGCCGGCTACGTCATTGATGAAGACGTTCTCGACGTCTACGACTTCGACCCGATGCTTGAAGTTGTCATCAGTGCACTGGACCAAGTCGCCGATGCTGTGTTCCAGCAAGACGTGCAGATAGCGCTGCTGGTATGCCGAGCCGAGGACGAACTTGACCGCATGTACGCCAAGGTCTTCCACCGCGTCCTCCAGGACATGAAGGAAGGCGGCGAGCCGCAGTCTTTAGTCACCGTCCTGTTCATCTTCCGGTACCTGGAGCGCATGGGTGATAGCCTCCTGAATGTAGGCGAGGCGGTCATCTCGGCGGCAATGGGCGAACGAATCAAAATCGACCGCTTCTGGGCGCTTGAAGATTCGCTCGACTCAACCAACCTGACCGACCTGAAGGAAAACCTGCGCAACGTAGCCCTGCGTCCAATGGGCGAAACGAAATCCGGCTGCCGCATCAGCAGTGTCCAGAACGAAAAAAGCGGCGGTCGCGCCGTCATTTTCAAAGAAGGCAAACTCGGCAAGCTACTCGACGAAAAACGCAGCATCGAGCGCTGGCATGAACTTGAGCCGGGCCTGGCGCCGCAGATTCACTCGTTCCACCATCAGGGAGAGAACGGATCGATCCTCTTCGAGTATCTGCCAGGCAGGACGTTTGAAGAAATCATCATGCGCAAAGAAGTGCCGGACATTGAGTCGGCCTTGCGCGACATCTGCGAAGTGCTCAAAGGCGTCTGGACACGAACGCGCGATGACAAACCGTCACCGGCGGGCTTCATGAAACAGATGCGTTCACGCCTGCCGGATGTTTACCAACTCCACCCGAAATTCCGACAGGAAGGCTGGCAAGTCGACGGGCTCAAGTTCTTGCCGATGGAAGACTTGATTGAGCAGGCCCACGCGCTTGAGGAAAAGCACCTGCGTCCCCCCTTCTCGGTCTTCATTCACGGCGACTTCAACATCGACAACATCCTGTATGACGCGGAAGAGAAGGCTGTTCATTTCATTGACCTGAATCGCTCCCGCTTTACCGACTATCTGCAAGACGTCTCCGTCTTCATTGTCAGCAACCAGCGTCTTCAGGTATTCGAAACACCAGTTCGCCGCCGCCTGAATCACGTCGCGCTGAGTTTCTTTGAATTCGCACGCAGCTTCGCAGAGAACAACGGCGACAAAACATTCCAGGCTCGCTTGGCGCTCGGGCTCGCTCGGTCGCTCGCCACCAGTACTCGGTTCGTGCTGGACGAAGACTTTGCGAAGTCGATGTTTTTTAAGTCCCGCTATCTGCTTGAGCAGCTGCTGAAGCATCCACCGGATCAACTCGACACATTCAAGCTTCCTGAGGAGGTGCTCGTTGACTGACTTTCGAATCGGAGTAATCGGACTGCCCGGCAGTTGGTCGTCGGAAGCTCTGGCCGACGAAGTAGAGAAGAAAACCGGGCAGCGCTTGCTGATCGACATGAGCGAAGCCGTTTTCGACACGGCCGATCGGTGTGTCATGCACCGCGATACCAACCTGTGCGAACTGGATGCGTTGATCGTCAAAAAGGTTGGACGGGTGTACAGCCCCGATCTGCTTGATCGCCTTGAGATGCTGCATTTCGTGGAAAGCGCGGGCGTCAAGATCTTCAGCAAACCCTCAAGCATCATGCGTTTGCTGGACCGACTTAGCTGCACTGTCACACTACGCGCGGCCGGCATTCCGTTGCCGCCAACGATCGTGACTGCCAGCATTGACCGCGCAGTTGACGGCATCAAGAATTTCGGCGCGGCCGTGCTCAAGCCCATGTTCTCGACCAAAGCTCGGGGCATGAAGCTGATCGAAGACGACGGCAAGACTGATATCGCCGCACAAGTAAAACAGTTTCAGGAAGAGGGTAACCCGACGATGTACATTCAGAAGAAGATCGAGATTCCAGGGCGCGACCTTGGCATCGTCTTCCTCGGTGGTGAATACGTCGGCACCTACGCCCGTGTCGGCAACAAGGACTCGTGGAACACCACAATCAATTCCGGCGGGCACTACGAAGCGCACGAACCGAGCAGCGAGGCGCGTCGCTTGGCCCACAGGGCGCAAGCGCTCTTTGACCTGGATTTTACTTCGGTTGACGTTGTCGAAGGTAAAACCGGCCCCGTCATCTTTGAAGTCTCTGCCTTCGGAGGCTACCACGGCCTGAAGGATGCGCTGGGAATCAACGCTGGCGAGAAGGTCGTGAACCACGTTCTGGAAAGGCTCAAGAATGCCTGATCTCGAAGCCCTAGCAACAGAGCTTGAGAAAGCGAACGAGCCAAAGTTCCAACTCGGGCTTCAGGTTGATGCGTGGCGTGTACGGGTGGACTCGAACAGTGAGGAACTGATCACTCACCTCAAGCGCTACTTTCAACCCTTTATAAAAGAAGTCAGCAACCCCGACACGCACGTCGTCGCCATTGAGTGCGATGAGCCCGACTGGGGCATCGACTACACTGACTGGGAACGCGAAGGCGGCAAAGTTGGACGCAAAGACGCATTCGCCGACATCGAAGGCGGGCGCGCGATCTGGAAAGTTCGCACGGGCATGCAGTTCCTGCTTGGCGAAACCACTCGACTGGCAGCAGGGCGGTGCCTGAAGAACGACAATCAGGTCATCAACTTCATCATCACTCAGTACATCACTTGGTTGCTTGAGCATGACTACGCGCTATGTCACGCAGCCGGTGTTGAGTGGCACGGCAAAGGGCTGATGTTTGCCGGATTCAGCGGCGGCGGCAAATCAACGCTCTCGCTTCATCTCATGAGCAAGGGTGCCAAGTACACCAGCGGCGACCGGGTATTGATCAAAGCACACGACGGCAAAGTACGAATGTGCGGGGTGCCAAAGCTGCCTCGTATCAACCCGGGGACGGCACTCAACAACCCAGACCTGGCGAAGATCGTCCCCGAAACACGCAAAGCCGAGCTGGCCAAGCTAAGCCGCGACGAACTGTGGAAGCTCGAAGAAAAGTACGACGTCTTCATCGACGAGTGTTTCGGTGACGGTCGCTTCGCCATGTCGGCCGACGTCGATGCCCTATTCGTGCTGAACTGGCACCGCAATTCGACCGACCCGACCGAGCTGCATCAGGTCAATCTATTTGAGCGCGAAGACTTGCTCGCCGCGGTAATGAAGTCGCCCGGGCCCTTCTGGATGCCCGTAGACGGGCAGGCACCCGCGAAGAAGCCCGCCGTTGATCCTGAGTGGTACTATCCACATGTGAAACAAATGCGAGTCTACGAAGTAACCGGAAAGGCAGACTTCGACGCGGCGACAGCCAAGATTGAAGCACTGTTGCAAGAGCTCTAGTTCATGGGCAACCGCGCGAAGATTACACGCTCAGTTGTGCTCGGCGACGAAACCCGCGTCGCACGGCATTCCCGTGTGCCTGAACTGGGCCCGCGTATCCTGTTTTTCAGTGGTGGTTCTGCCTTGCGCGGCTTGAGCCGCAAACTGAAGAAGTACACCCACAACTCGGTTCATCTGATTACACCCTTCGACTCCGGCGGCAGCTCATCCACGATTCGCAAGGCATTCCGAATGCTTTCGGTCGGTGACCTGCGCAACCGCCTGATGGCACTCGCCGACGAATCGCAGCGCGGCAACCCCCAGATTTACCGCCTGTTCAGCCATCGTTTCCCGAAGACCGCCAGTCAGGTTGAACTTGGCGAGCGCCTTGAGCGCATGGTCGAGGGCACCGACCCTCTCATCAGTGAAGTACCTAACCCGTTCCGGCGCATCGTTCGCACCCACCTGCGGGTGTTCGCTGAAAACATGCCCCCCAGCTTTGACCTGCGAGGGGCCAGCATCGGCAATCTGGTGCTCGCGGCTGGTTACTTGAACAACGATCGCGACATTGACTCGGTCATCTACCTGTTCAGTAAACTCGTCGAAGTTCGCGGTACCGTCCAGCCCACCGTGCGCGACGATCTGCACCTGAAAGCCGTGCTCGAAGACGGCAGCACGATCCTCGGACAACACAGTCTGACGGGCAAGGAACACTCACCGATTTCCTGTGCAGTGAAAGAACTCAGCCTTGTGCGCGACTTTGAAAAGGGTGAACCCGCCAAGTGCGAGATCGACGACAAAGTGCGCAAGATGATCCTGCGTGCTGACGTCATCGTGTTTCCGATGGGGAGTTTCTTTTCCAGCATCCTCGCAAACCTGCTGCCCGCTGGTGTTGGCGCGGCGGTACGCGATGCTGAGTGCCCCAAGCTTTATATACCCAACACAGGTGTCGACCCGGAACAGATCGGGCTCTCGCTTGAGCATCGGACCGAGTTGCTGCTGCGTTACCTGCGTCGAGACGCGGGTGAAAACACACCGACAAACAAGCTGCTGAATTTCGTCCTGCTGGATGAGACCGCACGTCAGCGCACCAAACCCAACGCACTCGAAAAGACCTCGGAACTCGGCATCGATCTGCTTGAAACTCGATTAATCAGCGAACAGAGCAAGCCAGACATAGACTCCGAGTTGCTGGCCCGCGTGCTTGTCTCAATGGGTTAGCGCAGAGGGCAAGCGTGATATTCAGGGCGTTGGTGTCGCAGGCAGGTACGTTTCAATCAGTTCAAGGACGCTGGCATGTTCCAGGCCCAAGCTCGCGACGGCGCCGCGAGGGTGCAGCGTGGATTCGTTTTGCCAATACACCAGTGGGTTCCCGTCGTAGCCTGTGATTATCCCCCCTGCTTCTTTCACAATCACGTACGCCGACGCCGTATCCCAAAGGTGCGGTGAACCGGGGCGTGAGGCGAAGACCCCGGCACCATCAAGTGCTAGCTCGACGGCGCGCAATCCAAAGCTTTCGACCGGATCAAGCGATCGTAGCCCGAGAGCCTCTCGCAGCGCATCTCCACGAGTTGCATCAGCGTAGGGACTCCAGATAAGCTTCGGTGGTTTCACAGCCGCCACGACCGGCGAGATGCCATCCGATGTTTGTCTATGCACACCCTTACCCCTCGCGGCGAACCAAGTCGTACCGTCAAGCGGGTCATGCACCACGCCTAAGACCGGCTCGCCCTCTACGGCCAAGGCCAGCAACACACTGAAGCCGGGCACCCCACGGATGAAGCTGCGCGTTCCATCGATCGGGTCAATGATCCAGCGCCGCGAGGCGTCTGCGTTATCATGAGCAGAACCTTCCTCCGCACAAATGGCGTCGTTCGGATACTTGTCGCTGATGCGCCGGATCAGAAAGTCGTTCAAGAGTTGATCGGCCTCAGTAACAACCTCACCGGCTGCTTTCTGCCTGGTCGAATCGCTCCGTCTGGTGGCGCTCGCGATGAACGGTTTCAGCAACTGAGCCGCGTCAACCACGGCCTGTCTGGCAAATGCAATATCATTCGAGAGCTCCATGCGTGCAGTGTATCCGCCTCAGTGCTGAGGCCCACCTTGGGATAACCTGTCAACTACCTGACAAATGGGCGCTGAGGGCCTGTTTCCAGAAATCAGGAACCTGCGCCCAGGTGTCTTCGTCCTAAGCACGCTGGACATTCGCTTGATGAAACTCGGGCCTCCGTTTTACACAGCAGTTACAGGGATTGGCCGCCTCAACGATTTCCAGCGCGTATTGTTTAGGTGTGGTCATTGGGGCCACGAAACCAAGGAGCGCTGACATGAAGAACCTCGGAAGAAACGCACTGAGCATGCTGGGTATCGCGGCAGTCACGATGGTTGCCAGTTTGGCCGTACTCGGCCCAATCGGCGCGGATGCCGAAGACCCGGTTGCACCAAAGACTGCAGAAGACCTTCACAAGATCACGCCCGTCATCTCGACACCAAGCCTGAAGGAAGACGACTGCACAGTGCTGCTGAAGGCCGACAAAGAAACCTACGTCGTCGGCGACAAGCCGATCCTGTCTATTGAAGTCACGAACAACAGCAAAGAAGCCATTGAGAAGACGGTCACGGTTTCGATGGAAAGCCGCAGCCTGATCGAAGGCGGGCGCATGCCGGCCATGGCCCGCGTAGTCTGGACTGAAACGACCACTGTCAGCCTAGCCGCCGGTGAAACCAAAACCGTTTCGTTTGAAACTGAGACTGCAATCGAGGACATGAACGCGACTTCATTCCTGATGTCAGGTGGCTCCGACGAAGTCTCGACTGAAGCCAAGCTTGAGAAAGAACTTCGTCGCGTTGTGCGCAACTCCAACTAGTCAGGTTAGATCGAAGCGCAAAAGCAGGAGTGAGCTATGAACGCAGGCGCCATCAAATCAAAGTTGCACTGGCCCCTTGGGGTGATCGCAGGACTTCTGGCAGCACTGCTGGTCATGCCGTTCTTCGGCGACCAAGGGCAGGCGCGGGAAGAATCAACGGTCGGCCCGGTGCTCAGTGACTGTGATGGTGCCATGAATGAGCTGGTCATTCAGTACACGACCGGCTCAAGCTCAATCGTAAGCGACACCTATCGAGAGTTTCTCACCCAGTTGCCCCCAGAGGTCACGGTACATGTAGTGTGCCGTGACCAGGGGGCGTTTGACGACCTGACCAGCCGCGTAGGAAGCACCGACTGCAAACTTCACCCGGTGTTTGTCGATCACGAACTGACCTCATGGTCTCGCGATCGCTGGATATCACTGGCACCGGCCGGGAGTGCTTCAAGCTTCACACTACTTTCGCCATGGGGCGAAATGGGCGCTGACGCCTGGCCCGCACGCAAGGGCGACGAACTAATCGGCGAGGATCTGGCGGCAGCGCTATCCAACACCGAGGCCGTCCGTAGCGAGTTGTTCTTCGACGGCGGCGACTTCGTCTGTGACAACGAAACCGCCTTCGTGACCCCCAACGTCCGCCTGCGCAACCTGCAGAACACGGTCAAAGATGAAGAAGAGCTGCTGCACCGTTTGCGAGAGCTGCTTGGGCGCAAGGTCGTGCTCTTGAAAGACGCTCCTGACCACCACGCCGGCATGTACATGATGACGGCCGGCAACCATACGGTAGTCGTCGGCGATCCGAGCGCAGCC
>JAGQRE010000035.1 GCA_020425695.1 Planctomycetota bacterium | reverse complement strand
TTCGTCTTTGCAAGGCAGCGGGCTACGTTACGGCCGGTACCGCCGAGTTCCTGCTGGATAAGCACGGAAACTTCTACTTCATGGAAGTGAACACGCGCATTCAGGTTGAGCATCCAGTAAGCGAGCTTGTGACGCGCACAGACCTGATCCGTGCCCAGATCATGGCCGCGGCCGGTGAGAAGTTGCCGTTCACCCAGGAAGACGTCGAAGTACGTGGGCACGCCATTGAAGTGCGTATTAACGCCGAAGACGCCGAAAACGGTTTCCGCCCGAGCCCGGGTAAGATCACAGACCTGTTCGTACCGGGTGGTCCGGGTGTTCGTTGGGACAGTCACATCAAACCCGGCTATGTCGTCCCGCCGAATTACGACAGCATGGTCGCAAAGCTTCTGGTGTTCGCAGACGATCGCCCCAAGGCGATTGCCCGCATGCGCCGCGCACTTGGTGAACTCAAGATTGAGGGCATCAAGACCACCATCCCGCTGCACCAGCGCATTATGAATGATGCGCAGTTCATTAAGGGTGACGTGGATACCGGCTATATCGAGAACGTGCTGCTGGCCAAGTAGCACGAAATCTCTCCCCCCTGAAATTCTGCCTCGGCCCGTTGGAATAACGGACGTAGCTGCCCTGTTGAAAGACTGAAAGGCAGCGAAAGCTGAGGTGGCCAATGCTCTTCTTTGATCTCGCAATTATAGTTGTGCTTGTAGCCGTGCTTGCGGCTTTGAGCGTGGGAACAGTGTCACTTGTGGCCAGCTTCAAACGCCGTCGAGTGGCAGTTGACGGCGATTGCCGTGAAACCGCGCTTATCATGCACGGCGAAGGCGCTCGCGCCAACTGCAACTAGGAAAATACAAGCAATCAGGATGTCGGCGGTCGCGCGATACGCCGATTCCGGGGCGGCCTGCGTCAGGTCGCCCTATTTGTTTGAGCCTGTCCAAAGAACCTTGTTGCGGCCGCAGCCAGGTCATTTTTCTGAGCCATGCGATCTTTGAACTCAGGCGCATAACGCACCTTCTTACGGCGCTGCATTTCAGGGTCCATCTCGTCTTCGGGTGCTTCAAGCCCTGTGCGGCAAGTCAGCGGTTCGACGCCGCAGACTATGCAACCTGGCGTATGCCCCGAGCAGTCTTTGGTGTATTGCTCCAGCCGAGAGCGGACACGCTCTTCCCATAGGTGCTTTTTGTTGGTGCCGACGCTGATCATGTCCCAGGGCAGGAACTCGTGCTCGCCGCGTTCACGGTGGATGAAGAAATCCGCATCCAGCCCGACTTCTCCACAGGCTCTTTCCCAACGCCCGAGATCGCAGCATTCGTTCCACGCGTCGAAACGAGCACCCATGCGCCATGCCGCTTCCGTTACATCGCAAAGACGGCGGTCACCGCGTGAGAACAGCGCTTCGAGCCAACTGGTTTCGTACGGATGGACCTTCAGTCGGATGCTCTTGTACTTCAGCAGGCTGCGCAGCAGTTTGCCGTGGCGCTCCAGTGTTTCCTTGTCGGCCATTCCCTCCCACTGAAAGGGCGTGAACCCCTTCGGCACGAACAGACTGGCCGTGACGTTGAGCGTGAAGTTGTGACACTTCATCTGCTTCGCCATGGCTGCGATTTCATTCAGCAAGTCGCCGGATTCACGAATGTCGTCTTCGTTCTCTGTTGGCAAGCCCAGCATCATGTAGAACTTGATCGTTTTGTAACCAGCTTCAAGCGCGGCACGGGCGCCTTCGCGCAAATCGTGCTGCGTGATTGTCTTGTTGATGACCTTGCGCAGACGCTCAGAGCCCGTCTCCGGCGCAAGTGTCAGGCCGGCCTTGCGTACGTTGCGGGTGAGACCCGGCAGATACGTTAGCTGCTGGTCAACGCGCAGGGACGGCAGGCTTACGCTGATGTGTTCGCCCTCAAACTCTGTCTGTAAGGCCTTGATGATCGGCACGAGTTGCGGGTGGTCACTGCTGCTGAGCGAGAGCAACGATATCTCATCGTAGCCGGTGTTGCTGATGGCCTCGCGTGCTAACTCAACCACTTTTTCGGGCGTGCGGTAGCGTTGTGGGCGGTCAATCATCCCGGCTTGGCAGTAACGGCAGCCTTCGGTGCACCCGCGCATGATTTCAATGGTTACGCGGTCCTGGATGACTTCTACAAACGGGATGATCTGCTTCGTCGGGTAATAGGTGGTGTTCAGGTTGTCGACGGCGTTCTTTTTGATGCGCTTCGAAAGCCCTGGAACCTGCGGTTCAAAACTCGCGATCGTCCCATCCTCGGCATAGCTGACGTCGTAAAGCGACGGAACATAGCAGCCCGGAATCGCGCCCGCGCACATGACAAGAAAGTCCCGGCGTGACAGAGCTGCAATGTCCTCAAGCGCCTCCGGTAGCGCAGCCATGCGCAGCGTGAAAGGCTTTTCTTTGTAGACGTCTTTGACACTGAATTCGGGCGGAAGTCGGTACTGCTCAAGTACGGACGCTGACAGCCTGCCCTTCCAGACGCCCACGAGGTGCAGGAACGCCGGTAGCGATTCCTCGCCTTCGCCAAGCAGGAACAGGTCAATGAAGTCAGCCAGTGGTTCAGGAGTGATCGAGCCCGTGCCGCCCGCGATCACGATCGTGTCGTCGTTGCTGCGGTCTTTGCTTCGAAGGGCGATGCCCCCCAGATCCAGCATGTTCAGCAGGTTTGTGTATGTCGTTTCATTCTGGAGGCTGAAGCCAATGGCGTCAAACTCGCGCAGCGCCCGGTAGTTCTCAAGTGAGAACAACGGCAGGGTATTCTTGCGCAACACTTCTTCCATGTCGAACCACGGTGCGAAGGCTCGTTCGCAAACCATGTCGTTGTAACGCTCGTTCAGCAGATGATACAGGATTCGGAAGCCCTGGTTGGACATCCCGATGGCGTATGTGTCGGGGAAGCACAATCCGAACCGGACACGCTCGGCCCAATCCTTACGGATGGCGTTGACCTCGCCGCCCATGTACTGCGCCGGTGTTTTCACACTGAGCAGGTGGGGGCGGACACTTTCCAGTACGTTGCTTTGCATGCCGCTGAGTCTACGTGCAATTCTGGACTGGAATAGTCCGGTATCACCAGAAAAGGAGCGGCGACCGTGTGTATGCCCGGCGCCGGCGTGGGGTCCGGCACGGGGCGAACACGGCCGCCGCGAAGTAGGAGTGTATTAACCAAGACGATTGGCAGGGAGCGATACCTCAACGGATTTCAATTAAAGTTTTACATGCAATGAAATGCACGACATTGAACACCGTTGCGCGGAGCAGTTCGTACGGCTAGGTTTCTCGTATGGCGATTACCGTTCTTTACTTTGCGCACCTCGCTGAACGCACGGGCACGCGCGAAGAGCGCATCGATGTACCGGCTGAATCCACGGCTTCGAGCGTTCGTAAGTTCGTTTCGATGCTTCATCCAAAGCTTGGTGAGTCGCTATCGGCCTGTCGCGTAGCCGTTGACGAAGAGTTCGCCGCTGACCATACACCCGTTCACGACGGGCAAACTGTCGCGTTCATTCCGCCCGTAAGCGGAGGTTGAGATGGCTGATGCCCCGACACTCGACTCACTGCTACCACCTGAGATGGCCCACAAGGCCGAGGCTATCGGCGTAAAGAAGGCGGCGCTGGACGCACCCAGTATGTTCATGCTGGCCGTGTTGGCCGGTGCGTTCATTGCCATGGGCGCGGTGTTTGCGACAACAGTGTGGGCGGGAAGCGGGCTACCGTTCGGTGTGTCACGACTGCTGGGCGGCGTAGTGTTCAGCCTCGGTTTGATACTCGTGGTCGTCGGCGGGGCTGAGCTGTTTACGGGCAACAATCTGATTGTCATGGCATGGGCGGGCAAGAAGGTCAGCACTGCACGCCTGCTGCGAAACTGGGCTATCGTGTATGGCGGCAACTTTGTCGGCTCAGTGGCGACGGCCGCGCTGGTGTTTCTCAGTGGGCAGTATGAACTGGGTGGCGGTGCGGTCGGGGCCAAGGCACTTGCCATCGGCAATGCGAAGTGCGAGTTGGCCTTTCTGCCCGCGATGTTTCTTGGGGTGCTTTGTAACGCGCTGGTATGCCTTGCGGTCTGGCTCAGCTTCAGCGCACGCAGCGCGACTGACAAAGTGCTGGTGATCGTTCCGCCGATTGCGGCCTTCGTCGCCGCAGGATTTGAGCACAGTGTCGCCAACATGTACTTCATACCGAGCGCCTTGATGATCAAAGAGTTCGCACCCGACGAGTTCTGGCTGAAGGCAGGCGTATCAGCCAACACCTACCGGGCGCTGACCTGGGCCGGGTTCGCGAAGAATCTTTTGCCGGTGACGATCGGGAACATCCTGGGCGGCGTGGCGCTTGTGGGCGTCGTGTACTGGTTCATTTATCTGCGCACCGAGAAGAAGGGCGATGCATGACCGACCCGCGCCAGCTATCGAATACGGAACCACTGATGCACCTCATGCCTGGCGGATGGTTCAAGGCCGCCAATGCCATCGTCGTGGACAATGTCACGGTTGGCGAAGGCAGCAGCGTGTGGTTTGGCTGTGTGCTGCGCGGCGACATCGCAGCCATTGAGATTGGGAAGTACACGAACATTCAGGACCTCGCCTGCGTTCACATTGACCCGGAGCGCCCGAATCGCATTGGTGACTACGTCAGCGTCGCGCACCATGCACTGTGCCACGGCGACGAGATCGGCGACAACACGTTGATTGGCATGCACGCGGTATTGATGGGCGGGACGAAGATCGGTGAGGGGTGCATCATTGGCGCCGGCGCGATTGTAACTGAGGGCAAAGAGATACCGCCGCGCAGCCTTGTCATGGGCATTCCCGGGCGCGTGGTCCGCGAGGTCACGGACGTTGAGATCGAGAACAACAAGTGGCGAGCCATGACCTACTACGAGAACGCCAAGCGCTGGTACGAAAGAAACTCCGGCGTACCTGACGGCCCTGTAGGCATGGGTCCGGGAAACTAGGCGGCGTACCGGGTTGCCCGTTTCTTTCGGTCACGCCGTTTGGCGTACAGGTAGTAGGCGGTCATCAGAGTAGCCCCGCCCAGAAAGATGCAGAGAATCCAGAACCAGTCGGAGTGCAGGACTGCCATAACCATCCCGCCTGCCTCATAAATAGCTCCGGACGGAACTTCCATGTGCTCGGGGTCGCCTTCGAATTCATCCCAGAAGTCATCGTGTGTATCGGGGTGCAGACCGCCTGCGAGTCGAGTTTGCATGTAGTCAGTACGACTTGCCTGCCAGCTTTCGGCCTGCTTACGGAGCGTCTCGAACTCGGCTTCTACTTCGGCTACGCGTGCTTGGGGCAGATATCGCATTCGAAAACGAGGGCCTCTTGCTGATTCTGCGGTGAGCGGTACACCACCAGCGATAGACCGTTTGCCTTTCTCCAGAAGTTCTGAGACACGCAGCATTGCGAAGTAAGCAAAGGAAGAGCGACCATCGATCTGCAGCAGCAATGACAACGTATAGAAGGCGTCGACGCTTTCCCAGGCGGCACCAAGCGTTATCAAGCCGCAGATGCCGTTGATGGCATCCTCCAGCCCCATCTCTTCCAGACGACTGTTTTCTGAGGTCTGGAGCAGTCTCTCTCCATCTCGTCCAATCCAAAGGAAGTTTGGAATCCAGCCGGTAGGTTGGTCTGCTGCCTCAGCGACGTAGTTTTCGTCCGATCCGTAGTAGCCCGGTTCCGACAGCACCCATTCGATGAACTTGAGTTGATACTTCTCGCGTCCGAAGTGAGCGTTGGGGTTTTCTTCGATGGCCTGCGCAATAAGTTCACGGGCCTTTTCCAGGTCACCAAACTGTTCGCGGTCGTCGCCGTTTCGGAACCAGCGATGGGCGTAAAACGTGCCTAAGTTGGCCAGATATCGATAGCGGTGATTAGGCTGTTCCGTTTCGGCGTAGGCCGTGCGCTCCATCGCCGCGCGCTTCTTCTCCATCCACTCGATGGCCTCGTCACTTCGGCCGAGTCGGTCGCAGGAGACCGCTGCATCGTCGTAGGCTTCGAGGTTGTCGGGTTCAGCCGTCAGTAACTTCGTGATCCGCTCTAGGCGCATCTCGTAGTACAGGGCTGGGTTACGGGCGAAGCCGCCGACGATGACTACCTTGACGTCGGGCATCCCGGCCGACTCCTGCGCGAGCGTGTCCGAGTCCCATAGACACGCAAACAGCGGGTTGGCGCAGAGGGCCAGCAGAAGCAATGCGTACTTCATCGTGTTCTCAGGCATGAGTGCAGCGCGCTGGATCCATTGTAGGCGATACGTTCAGCGTGGAAACAGAAAAGGCGCCTATAGCTCGTCTACGCTTGGGGCGCTGCCGCCGCCGCGTCGTCCCACCATCACGATTCCGATGACCATGGTCAGCAACACCAGCGCAAAACCGCCGAAGCCACCTATGAGGATGGCGGGGTGCATGAACGGCTCATCCGGCTCTTCAGGGCGTCCCGGCTGCTGCGGTGCCGGGTCATTCAGGCTCCATGCAGCCCAGAACTTGGGGTCCGTGTCCGGGTGGCGCCCTTTCGCGAGACCGACTTCGAGAAACTTGTTTCGGCTGGCTGACCAGGCGTCAGCCCTTTCCCGCATCTCGATGTACAGTTTCTCTGCGGACGTTTTCTGTTCCAAGTCGTTCACGTGTACGCCCATGACGCGTTTCAGCGCCTTGGGTGCGGGTGCGTTTGCAACCCCGGTGGTTGCACCGCCGTCAATCAACTCGCACGCACGAAACCACGCGAACAGAGCTTCTTCGTCTCGCCCTGAGAGGGCCAGTGCCAGCGAATACGCGTACATAACGTCCACGTTTTCCCAGCCGTCTTCGTACACGATTCGGCGGGCGAGAAATGCCAGGCAGCCGCCGATTCCGGCACGGGCCAGTGCGCTGTCGTTGTGCTCGCCGCGAAACGACGCTTCGGTCAGGCCGAGTAAATTTGGAAACACCGGGTCGCCCGTGGGCTGCCAAGCCGGTTTGGACGATCGCCAGTTGATTTCCAGCAGCGACCAACGAGCGTCACTGTTGAAGGCGTCCGCATCGAGCTGGGCCTGCAGAATGTCATGTGCGACCTTCAGATCGGTGTCGGTGGGGTTCGGCGTATTCAGCCAGCGATTAAGAAGAATGGCGGCCTTGTTCGCCTCTCCCCGATCGCCCTGTGAACGGGCGGTAGCTGTCCGTATGTCATGTACGCGCGAAACGATGTGCAGCTTGCGGTCCATCAGGATGATCGCATCGCCGTGCCGCCCCAGCCTGAGTAACGCCACGCCCGCATCGTCAAAGACAGGCAGGGACGCGCAAAGACGGTCGAGTTGGTTCGTGTCGTCAACTTTCAGGTCTTCGATGCCGGCAATCTGTGCGCTGCTGCGCTGCTCTCGAAGCTCATAAAAGTCTGCAGGAAAGCGATCAAAACGCCCGGCGATCACATCATAGTGGCTTGGAAGTCCTTCAGGAGTTGGGCGGTCGCTGTCCCAGAGACCGGCGTGAAGCGATCCCGCTACAAGCCCAAGTACCAAGTAGATCAGGAGACGGGTACTCACGCGTCGTCTCCCGCGGGTTCAGCGTCCGCCGACTGATTGCTGCGATTGATGCGTGATTTGGCGAGCACACCGAGCCCAAGAATTCCGACGAGGATGCCAAGGGTAATCCAGGTGACGGTACGAGAGTTCTCGCGCTTCTGGGCCGCCTCCGGCGTGTCTTCGGGGGAGGGTGCCGCAGACGCTGTCGACACACTGTCACCGGATACGGTGTTATCCGCATCTGCGGCGTACAGCCCGCCGGAGAGTGGAAATGCCAGCACGACTACAAGCAACAGAGTTCGCATTTGAATCATCGTTCCCTATGTTTGAGCATTATCCTAGCAGGTGAAGCCCTGTTGCGGGTAGCATCGTCCTGCACGGGCCCAAGTCAAACGGAGAGCGCAATGCGATTGTTCCTATGCATGCTGTTGTTCGTGGTAGCCGCACCACTGGTTGCCATGGATGCATCGAATGTACTGATCGTGGCAAACGAGAAGGCCGAAGGCAGCGTCGAAATCGCCGAGTACTATGCGAAGATGCGGGGCATAACCAGCGATCAATTGCTGAAGATATCGGCCAGCGACAAAGAAGAGATCACACGCGACGAGTACAACAAAGACATCCTCGAGCCGATCAAGAAGTACGTCCTTGAGCACGATAACATCCTGGCCATCGTTCCAACGCGCGGTGTCCCCCTGAAGGTGAAAGAGACCGACCGCAGCGACGATGCCGATATCAAAGGCGGGTTCATCCCGGGGCGTGATTTCGCCAGCGTTGACGGTGAACTTGCCCTGATTCGTCAAGGCGACTACGAGATCAAGGGCGCATTCGAAAACCCCTGGCTCAACGCACAGGAACCGCTGAAGTTCGAGGACAAGATTCTCGTCGTGTCACGACTTGATGGACCGACAGTCGAGATCGCAAAAGGGCTCGTCGAGAAGGCAATACTGGCCGAAGCGCTTGGCTGCTACGGCGAAAGCTTTCTGGACACACGCGGTCCCAACCTTTCGGGCGGCTACAAACAACGTGATGACATCATGGTCAAAGTGGCCGACGCTTGGGATGCCGGGAAGCTCAAGTACGTCCACGACGTACAACCGCAAGTGATAGATCTGTCCACCCGAACCGAGACGCTGCACTATTACGGCTGGTATGCAGGAAGCCAAAAACCAAAAGGGGCGGTGAAATTCCGGACCGGCGGCATCTGCATTCACCTACACAGCTTCAGCGCGGGCACCATCCGCGTTGACAACAAGAACTGGGTAGGCCCGCTGCTTAGCTGGAACGCGACATGCAGCTACGGCACGGTGTATGAGCCGCTGACGGTAGGTTTCCCGTACGAGAACCTGTTTTGGGATCGACTGGTGAAAGGCTGGAGCTTCGGTGAGGCCGGGCAGGCCTCAAACCAGTTGCTGTCATGGCAAGCCGTGTTCTGCGGAGATCCTTTGTACACGCCCTATCCCGACGCCTACGCAGAGAAAAACAAGCGCTATCGCGATGCCTTGCTTGTGCGCATGGTGCCTCCTGCCGAAGGAGAGGGTGTGCCGGTTGATGAAACCGGGCTGGTGCTCATGGACTCCGTGCAGGCGCTGCTGCAGTCCAGGGCCGATGCCATCAAGGACCAACTTCGCAAGAACCCCAAAGGCGCGTTGGACGCGTTCAATGACTTGCGCTTTCTGGTTTCCGGCATGGACCTTGGCGACTGGCTGAGCGAGCTGTCGGGGCCGTTCAACGCTGAACTGGAACGGCGTTTCGATGACATCAAGAAGGAGATCAAGGACGACCTCACAAACACGGCGTCGTTCGAGCAGGCTTTGGCCGACTGGAAAGGACTGCCGATCTATGAAGAGCTTGAGTCCTACAAGGCTGAGTTGACCGAAGACCAGGAGAAAGAGGCATCCAAACTGGTCAAGAAGGCGCAGAGTTACGTTAAGAGCGAACGCTGGTTGAAAGGCTGGAGCCAGGCCGCCGAAGCCGTCGCCCACAAGTTTGCGGCGTCCGCGGTTGAGGCTCAGTCGATTCTGGACGATTTGAACAAGAATGCCGCCGCCGTGGCCGAAATGAAGAGCGAGACGGACAAGGAACTGGCGCAGAACGTCGAGCGGGCGCAGAAGGAGTTCGACAAGGGCAAGCCGGATAGGGCCGCCAAGTATCTGCCGGATGACTGGCGTTGGCTTTATCCGGAGAGCGACCAGTACAAAGCGGCGTTGGCTCTAGACAAGAAGATTCGTGAAGCACTGGCTGAAGAAAAGTAGGGGAGTGTTTTGTTCACAGGGATCATTGAAGCCGCGCTTCCGTTGCAGGGTGTTGTGGATTCCGACGGCGTTCGGCGATTGACGCTGGACTTGGTTTCGTTGCCCGAGTCAGGCACGATCAAGCTCGGCGACAGCGTTGCGATCAACGGGTGCTGCCTGACAGTTGCGCGCCTTGCGGGTTCTGTCGCAGTGTTTGAGGCGATCCCTGAGACGCTGCGCTTGACGAATCTAGGGAAACTGCAGCCCCGCGATATCGTGAATATTGAACGTGCTATGCAGGCCGGAGCGCGCTTTGACGGTCACTTTGTTCAGGGGCACGTTGACGGGCAGGGTGTGGTCGCGGCGATCGACGAGCAAGGCGGCGAGTGGCGTGTTCGCGTTGATTGTGGAACGGGCTTCGCCGCCCAATGCATTCCCAAGGGTAGCGTGTGCATTGATGGCATCAGCCTTACCATTGCCGAACTGACGGATAGCAACCTTGTCGTCGCCGTGATTCCGCACACCCGCAAGGTAACAAACATTCTGAGCTGGAAACCGGGAACACCGGTCAATCTCGAAGCCGACTTGATCGGCAAGTACGTACGTCGCCAGATGCAAGGAGGCGGCAACGTTACGTCTGACTTGTTGCGAGCAGCCGGTTTTGACCAGGCGTGATTCGATTAGCCCGCATGAGCAACCTCGACCAATACAACCGAAGGCCCAGTGAGGCTGACTCGAACACCGGGCGCCGCAGTGTGCCTGTCACGACTCGGGTGGCGATGCTGTTTGGCGGGTTCCTTGTTCAGTTTGGCGCGGCGTTCTTTACGTTCGGGATGATCTTCTGGTGGGTCTTCGGTGCGCAATCAGACGTGACCTCGTGGTACCAGTTCTCCGGTGAGTTGCAGCGCACGGAAGGAACCGTTGTCTCTTGTACGGACACCGGAATATCCGAGGGCGGAAGTGATTCCAGCCCAGGTACGCCGATCTATCGAATCGACTACGAGTATCTCTCGCCGAAGGAAATGCGACTATCCGGTACATGCTACGCCACGGGTATGAATCTCGTGAGCGGCGCACCGGTGGCGATTGAGTATGTGCCGGATGACCCTGCCACGTCCCGCATTCCTGACACTCGAAAGAACGTAATCGGATTCTGGGGCATCTTCGTAGGCCTGTTCCCGGCCATTGGTCTGGCGTTCCTGTTTGTTGGGTTACGCTCGAACGCTCGATCCATGCGAGTTCTCAAGATCGGCAAGCAGGCTCGCGGACGCCTGATCAGCAAAGAACCGACAAACACTCGAATCAACAAACAGACGGTCTACAAGCTCACCTTCGAATACGAAGACGAGAACGGTGATACACACAGCATCTCTACGAAGACCCATCTGACGGCGATGCTGGAAGATGAAGAGACCGAAAGGCTGTTGTATGACCCAATGCATCCCTCAGAGGGAGTGCTCATCGACAATCTACCCGGCAAGCCCGCAATATCCGCTCAGGGTGACGTGTTGGGTGTTGGCGTGAGCGCGAGTTTCGGACGTTTGTTACTGCCCGTCGGTGGCTTCATGGCCCACGCGGGTGTTGGATTGATCTTCTACGTACTCTAGATAACCCGCCACGGGGCGCTGTAGACCGTAATCTGGCTTCCGATCGCCGTGCTGACGACGCACAGATAGTAGTCGTTGGCGACTTCGATCGCGGCATTGCTAGGCGGTGCTGCCGTGATAGCCATACACACGCCGGCTCGTGCCAGTCGCAGTGTCATCTGCTGGGTCAGCCCAAAGTTCGCCAAGGCTATGCGATTGTTCGGGGCAACACCGGCGACGACTAACTCGCCCAAGGCCCGGTACATGGCGTTGATCCGGTGAAAGCCTTCGCCGTAGCTCTGGATTTCGCCGTTCTGTGCAAACGCCGCCAGATAGCACATGCGGTCACTGCTGCGGAGGCCGAGAAACAGTTTTCGGAAGCGTCCCGACAACTCAACCACCTGCTCGGGTGTAAGTTCCAACTCGGTGCTGACCCGACGGGGAAACTCAGGCTCTGAGAGCTTCCCAACCGGTATCGTGAACACGCGTGTTGCAAGACGCTGAGCAGCGTCGTCAGAAATGGTCACGCGGATGTCAAAGCTTTCGAGATCCGTGTCGATCGCGACGAAGTCATCTTCACGGTCGATGACGCCTTCACCGACAAGCCAGCCCACGACAAGGCTCTTAACGCGGTGAGGGGCGCAATGGAGGCTGGTTTCGACTTCGTTGTTCACAAGGATACGGAATTCAGCCTCTGCGGGCACATACTCGACTGCCGCTTCACCAATCCGCGTCTGGTCGATCTTAATAACCTCGACCTTGGAAAGTCCGGTTGTTGTTTCGCTGCTCACGTCGGCCTCCGTAGGGCGACTCGCCCTCCGGTTTATCGGACGCAGCAACGCAGTTACTTCAGTTGTTTCCACAACGCTTGCCACTTTGCGTTGCACCCGCTAGAACTAGGCTCCTATGGACTTCGAACCGTTCCAGTACATGCGATACGCCAAGCGGCTGGAGTATGCCGACGGCATCTTCATGGCCGGCAGCGGCATGAACAAGCCTAAGCGGGATGTGCTGTCATTCCGTGAAGCCGACTTCAGCCTGGACAGCCTGTGCAGCAATTACGGCGACCCGCGCAACATTGCATGGCTTGCCGCCAGATACGGCACAACGGGCGAACACGTCGTGATGACCGCCGGCAGCAGCGAGGCGAACTTCCTGGTGTATGCAGCCGCCTTGAATGCCGGCGACAAAGTCATCATCGAAACGCCCGGATACCCGCAATTTACCAGCCTTGCGAGCATGTTGAACGCGGAGGTCGTTCACCTGCCCCGGCGGTATGAGAACGGCTATGAGCCGGACATTGCCGAGTTCAAGAAGCTGCTGGATGACGGTGTCAGGCTGGTTGTGCTGACAAACCTGCACAACCCCACGATGGCGCGCATGCCGCGCGACTTGATGAAAGAGATTGTTGATCTGTGTGCTGTTAACGGCACTCTCGTGCTGATTGACGAGGTCTACGTTGACCATTTGAAGCCGGGCGATGACGACCAAAGCGCTTTTGAACTCGGCGACAATGTCGTCGTCACCAATAGCCTCACGAAGGTGTATGGGCTGTCGGGGCTGCGCTTTGGCTGGGCGGTGGGGCCGAAGAAACTGTTGAGCAAGATGCTGGATCTGATTGATATCGTCGATCCGGAACTGCCGACGATTACACAGAATCTCGCCCACCACGCCCTTGAGAACCTGGCCCGCTTGCGCCCGGCCGCAAGGCGCCTTCATGAGCAGAACTGGCCTATCGTGAAGGAGTGGGCCGACTCTCGCGATGACATCGAGTACTTTCACCCACCCGGTGGCATCACGGTGTGGCTGCGTGTTAAAGACATCACCGAAACCGGCAACTTGTCCACCGTCGCAAGGAACGACTATGGCGTCCTCGTTGTGCCCGGTGAGTACTTCCAGTCGCCCGGCTGGCTTCGAGTCGGTTACAAGATCGAGCCGACGGCTGTTCGTGAAGGATTAAGCCGTCTGGGCAAAGCCATCGACGACTTCAAGTCGCACCGATAGGAGAGTACGTGTTTCTAGGCCCTGCCGGTGACACACTGTTCTACAAACGCCGGGTAGACGGTCTGGATGCACTGTACGTGTTTCAGCCCGACACAGGGCGTATCGAAGTTCACGCACAAATCGCTTCCAGCAAAGAGCAATTGCGAGCTTGGCCCACCCTTGGCGGATACGTGATTGTCTGCACCGGCTGGCCGAGAACGCCGGTTGGTCTGAGGTTTCGATTCTTTGATTCGCGGCGCATTTCCGAGCTGCTTGACAGGCAGGCCTCGAATCTCAATTCCCTGCTGACCGATGTGCCCGTGCTCGGCGATTTCAAGTTGGAGCGTAGTGCGCTACCCGTAGATCTGTTCGAGGCCGTCAAAGGTGAGCGCGTCGTTCTGCCCGGGTTCTTTCCTTCGCCAAACGAAACTGATGCCCAGGTTCCGGCTCTGTATGAAATTGACGGAACGACGGCGTCCTATCGCGTTGTACCGCTACGTTTTCTCAAACAAAGCACGTTGCCCGGGGCCCTTGTTGATGAACCGGGCGGTGCGCGGCGTTGGCTGACGGTGGGGGATTCAAACCATCTGTTTGTTCTGGACGGCCAAAGCCACGAATTGGTGGGCGACGTCATCTGGCCTGCCGAGCAGCAAGCCTTGGCGCGCGTGACGCATCACCCTGTTCGAAACGAAACGTGGATCAGTGCGCTTTCGAGCGTGTTCGTTTATGACCGCAGCAGCCTTGAGCTGATCGCTGAGATTCCCATCGAAGAGGAACTTCGGTGGCACCGTGGCGCGCGAGTTCTTGGGTTCATCGGCGCCGTCGTATTCAGCCAGGACGGTGGTAGGGCACTCGTCGCGCGTCCACTTTCGGGCGACTTGCTGGAAGTCGACGTCGTCACGCGCAAACGCATCGGGCGTGTTCCGTGTGTTATTGACCCACTTGAACTCTGCACAGCGCCGGGCGTTGGGCGCGTCTTCATGCAGAGCCTTCGGAACGGAAACATCAGTTGGTTTCCGTATCGCTGATTCGCGCCAGTCAACTTGCTATAGAACTTCCGGCCCTCTTTCGCGTTAATACGTACATAAGAGAAAGAGGTCGTCCTTGAAGCTGCGTCTGACCGCAAAACTGAAACGCCTCGGTCGTCGGTTGGCCGTGCTGCCGGTTCCTACTCGGTTGGGCTGGTATTTTTTTGGCGCGTCGATGTTGCTGTTTGGTGCAGGCAGCTTGTATGACGAGAGCAGCTTTATCCTGCTGAGCTGCATTCCGCTGGCGCTAGTGCTTGTGAATGCGCTGGCGGTTTGGCTGAACGTCCGCCGCATTGAATTCAAGCGTCAGCTTCCGCGTGAGACACACGCAGGTGAAAGCGTTGATGTCGCCCTGCTAGTACACAATGCGGGGTGGATACCGCGGTTCGCCCTTGAGTTGGACGATGACAACCTGCCGGACCTCTATCGCGATGAATCCACGAATCTTGTCATGTCGGTCAGCCCCGGCTTCGTGCAGAAGCCTCACTACGCCGGCGTGTTCGGTCGGCGAGGCTTGCATGTTCTTGAGAATCTGCTGGTAACGAGTGCGTTCCCCTTCGGGCTAGTTCGAATGACCAGGCGTCTCTCGTTCCGGAACGAGATTCTTGTCTACCCGCGACCTGCAAGACTGTCTGAGGAGTTTGAGCGGCGCATCATGCGCAGCGCCCGCTTTTATGGCGAATCCTCAGTCGCCAGTCGCGGTCAGGAAGAAGTCTACGGCGTGCGCGAATATTTGCCTGGGCAGAACGTCGGGCGTATTCACTGGCGCACAACGGCACGTACCGGTAAGCCGATGATTCTGGAGCTTGAAGGCAGGCAGGACGCCAGCTTCGTGCTGCTGCTGGACACGTTTCCAATTGGAGATGCTGGCAGTCTCAGGCAGCGGCTGGAATCAGCGATCGGCCTAATAGCAGGGTTGACGTACTTCCTTACCCATCAGGGTGTGTTGTTTCGATTTGCGTGGCACGGCACCAACCTGCAATCAAGCCAGCCTGGCCGCGGCGACGCCCATTACCATGCGATCATGGAACGTCTTGCGCAGGCCGGGTTCGCTGAGAAACGACTGAGTGAGTGGGTTCCGGAAGTTGGCGTTGGGATCGGGAATGAAGTCCCCGTGCTGGTGACCCTTGGGCCCAAAGAGCACGCGGAAGCCAGCCTGCGACTCGGGACCGGTGCCATCGTGATAGGCGCCGGCGGGCCGGATTTCAAAGACTATTTGCGGTTCGATTATCTGGGTCGAAGAAGCATTGCTTCGTCCGAACTTGAGAACGCGAGCGCCAGCGGACGCAGGAAGGCGACTGAGTGAACGCAAGCGCGCGCGAGTCGTTGTATGGCACGTTGTCCCGCATTTCCGGGCTGGCACTTGTGATTGTTTGCGTTTTGTTTCAGCGGCGTGGACTGCTTGATTGGTCTGAGCTCGTGTTCCTGGGAGTCTGTGTAGCGTTGCAGGAGTCGTTCATCCGGCTGCCGAAGCTTCGCTTGCTGCGTACACCGATGCTCGTGCTGTACTCAATGCTGCCGCTCGCTTTGGTGCTGTTTCATGCGCAGGAGATTCACAGCAAGAGCGGCGACTTCGTTCAGATCGTGCTGTACACGCCCTTGCCTTTGATACTCGTCAGCGTGCAGATCATGGTTCTGTACGTGCGTGATTCGTCCAGGCTGGTCAGCGTCGTGCTGGTACTGGCGTTGTTTTCGACGGTCATTGGTGTACGGCGCCCTCTCGATGACAGCGTTTGGCCTTGGCTCGCCTTGATCGGGGCGTGCGCATCCGTCTTCCTGATGTTGCAGCACCCCGCCATGTTGTTCAACGGTGTCTACGTGACCCGTCGTCGCAGCCCCCTGCCACCGAGCGGGCGTCCCGGTGGAATTATGCGCGGGGCGTTCTTTTCCGTCGTGCCACTGTTCACGGTAATGGTGCTCGGTGCTTCGCTGTTCCTGTACTTCTCGATTCCGCGTCTGGAGGCCGGGGAAACGCAGCAGCAGGGGTACCAGATTGGTGCCGATCCCGCGAATCCGACCGGGAACGGGCCATCGACGACGGACAACCGCGGAAATGGTCCAAGGGGAAGGCAGGATCCACGCCCCGAAAACCGAGGGCCGGCTTCAGTTTCGGGGCTCTCGAACGGTGTGGACCTTGGCGATTTCGGTGAAATCAAACGGACGAACACGCCGGCGCTGGATGTGAAGCTCGTGGTGCCAAGTGACGACGATTTTGTCCAGCAGGTGTACCTGCGGGCTTTTACTTATGGGACTTTCGACGGTTACCGGTGGGCGCCAATTCCTACGCCTCCTGTCGACATTCACGAGATCACAGACGGTATACAGCGCGAACTGACAGATGCACCGCGACCTGCTGGCACTGCATGGAGCGCACGACGATACAGCGTCACACTGCGCGAAGCAGGAGTCGGCCAGGGTGGTGAGTTACCTGTGCCAACAGAAGCGTGGGCTCTTCGCGACGTTCGCGGCAAGCTGTACTACGACAGCAAGTCAGGCAGCGTACGTGCGCCGCTGGCGGCGCCGGGTTTGAGCTACGACGTTATGGTCAATGCTCTCACTGCATCTGAGGGCCAATTGCGCCGAACCTTCGCGGGTTCGAGCGCTTCACTACCGCCTGCAGATGAGTATCTGCAGGTGCCGGTCGGGCTGAAGGAGGAGATTCAGCGACGGTTCAAGTTCTACAGTCGATACCGGGCCATGGCCGAGGGGCAAAACCAGGGCCGGGCGATCGATCGTGGCGTGTACGCCTGTGCGTTGGACATCGTGAAGATGTTTCGCGAGGCCACGGCGGCAGACGTAAAGGCCTGGACCTACTCACTGGATTTCCGCCCCAAGCCCGGGCCTGACTCAATTGCGCGGTTCCTTGATACCAACACGAATGAAGCGGAGCGCTTCGGGCACTGTGAGTACTTTGCGAGTGCAATGTGCATCCTGCTGCGCTGTTATGGCATTCCGGCAAGAGTAGCAGCCGGATTTCTTGCCATGGATGCGGATATCGACGGCGTGTTTCACGTAACAGGCCGCTCCGCCCATGCCTGGGTTGAAGTTTACTTTGATCGGGTCGGCTGGGTCGCTTTCGATCCGACACCACCGGAAGACCAGAGTGTCGGAGGTGGCGGTGATGATGTCAGCCCCGACGAGACAGAGACGCCGCCGGAGACACCGGAAGATGCTGTTGAGGGTCAAGAGGACGACGACGAAGCCGCATCCGTTTCGAGGGACTGGCTTAAAGACTATGACCATACGGCGCAGAAAAGGATGTTCAGTGATGCCGCCGCTTACGTTTCCGGTCTGGTTCAGAAGATCGAAGACGCGCTGGCAAGTGTTACGGGATGGATGCCTGACAACATTTTCCCTCAAAGCTCGATCATGCGCGTGGCTTGCCTGACGCTTCCACCGCTTGTGGCCCTGTTTTTCTGGCTGATGCGTCGGCGAAAGAGAAAGAAGATAGAAGCTCGAGTACTTCGTCAGATGGGGGAAGGCGGCAAGAAGAAGCAGCGTGGGCTGTACTTTCAGTTACTGCTGTTGTTGGCAAAGTACGGCTATCAGAAACGACCAAGCGAAACGCCACGCGAATTTGCACAGCGTGTCATGCGAAGGGGCGGTGACAGGCATCTTCCAGTGAGGGATCTTACTGAGATTTACTATGCGCTGCGTTTCGGATTGGACCGCGAACTGGAGGCTGAATTCAAGCGTGAACTGACTCGATACGCAGAGACTCTGCGAACAGAGGACTCGCGACCTTCCGGCCGAAGTCAACCTGCCTAGGCTGCGCCGACCGCCTGAACCGGAAACTTTCGCCGGAACCAGAACCAGTCAAAGAGCAGGAGCGTTCCGGCAAACAGCGCCAGCCATGGGCGCAAGTCAAGATCGCGTCTTTCACCGTTGCCTTCAAACCCTTGCATCCAATCGGTGACGGAGTCCACGTCAAAGGTCGTTCTGTCAGTGCTCAGGCGAGTTTCCTGAGCGTCGAGCAGACTGACGCCGACAAGCGGAAGTCGAGTGTCATCAATTCCAGTGAACTGGTACACGCCTACCCTGTCAAAGCTCACGGCAAGCCCTGGAGACCCGGAGCGTTTGTCTTCGCCGTCTGTTGCGTCCAATGAGCCGTACTCAAAGTCGCCGCGCCCCATCAACGGACGCACACGAACGGTTTCTCGAGTGACGACGGCACCACGGGGCAGCGGTGCCCGAATCCGTCGAACGTAAGCAAACCAGTTAGCCGAGAAGATGATGAACGCGAACTTGCCGCTGAAGCCGGTGGCTTGCTCATTCAGAGGGAATGCAAGCACAAGGTCCTGCAAATCTGCTTCTCTGGGCACCAATGCAATGGCTGGCCCTGTGCCCGCGTCCAGAACTGGGCGCAGGAATCGGCTGGTGCTTATGCTATGGACCTTGGGGATGCGAATGTCGGGTGTGCCCGCCCCGCGCCAGAGGAAACTGTTCACCGGGCGCGTCGCCGCATCAGCCACTTCAATTTCTTCGCCATACGAGAGATCCGGAGGCGCGCTTCCGGGTGCAACGTAGGCCGAAGGCAGGCGCGGTACCGCGCCTGAAGAAGCGGCGTCGACAAAGACGTAACTGGCGTTGCCTTGATCTTCCATGCCGGGCTGAAGCACGCGGATGATTCCCATGGTGCTCTCGATCGCCTCGACCGCGCGCACGAGTGATTCAGGTTGTTCTCCGGTGATAACGACGTCCTGGACCGGCAATGGGCTGAACCGGAGGTAGGCTTCGTTGTCAAGGCTGAGTCCGTCTTCGAACTTCAGCAGTGCGTGATACAAGCCCGGTTCGACATCCTTGAAAGTTACAGAAGTTCTTTGGTTTGGTATCACCGACACATCCCGTGCATCGACAAGCTCGCGGTTTCCCTGTTCCGTGACGCGTTCCAGTACTAGTGGGGCTGTGATTGCCCGGTCTGACCCATGAAGGTCGATTCCAAAGAACAGGTCCACCTTGTCGGTCGTGACTTCACTCAGGCTGGCGGAAACGAACCCCATGTTCATCTTGGGGATACCGGCCTGCACGAACAGCACTGACTTCATATCGCCGGGGGCATGGTCACTCACCAGCACAACCCGTCGTCCACCCGCTTCGACAATCTGGTCAAGCGCACGCACCAGGGCTGCATCAGACGCGCCGTACTGGGCGGGCTTGACTTCGTTCAGTGCGGCCTTTGCGACTGCTGGTTCCGAGTCAGCAGGGGCAAGCGAGCGCAGGTTGCCGTCCCAGGCGAAGACAGAAATGTCCGAGTTCCCACTCTCGTCAATCACCGTCCGAGCCCGCTCAATTGCGATATCAATTCTTGTGCCGCCTTGTTCAAAACCAGACATACTGGCTGTGACGTCGATGATGATGGTCACCGGCACGCCGCGTTGTTCACCGCCCGGGACGCGGAGTCCACTGACAGCAAGAACAAGGGCGATCAAAGCCAGCAGCATCAGCAAGAGCGACAATGATTTCCGAAGGCGCTGGAATGGAGACGTCGCGATTTGGGCCTGCGCGACGCCTGTCCAGAGAACGATGCTCGGGATTCGTTTACGAACGGGTTTGTGACGAAGCATGTACAGCAGCAACAGCGGCCCGATCAGGAGGCCGAGCCAAAGCGCTGCGGGACTGGAAAACCAGTTAGCCATAGATGACTGTTCTTACGAACCTGCCCGGAAACATCTCCGAAAACTAAAGCAGGCAGCGCCCGAGGACGCTGCCTGCCCAATAAACATCTTTTGTACTAGCGGCGGAAGCTCATCACCACGACGGTGCCGCCCTTCGGGTGCGGACGCATCGCCAGATCAGGCATGATCTGCGCGGCCGCGGGGAAGTACGCACGTGGGTCGCCCTGGAGTGTCGGGCCTGCGACGATGAACTTGATCTGAAGGTTGCGGCGAGCCGGCAAGAAGGCGACGGCGTAGCTTTCGTAGATACGTCCCTGATAACAGTTCTGTAGCACACCCTGCAGAATCTGATCCAACCCCTGCTTCAGCTGATTGAAGTCTGCTTCGCTGTAACCAGCCCGACGGCACATAGAACCGAGGTAGAGATTGAAACCTTCGCGACACTCCGGTGTGAAGGCGAGCGTGAGCTGGCTGGTTGCGGGCGCAAGTTCCACACCGAACTGCGGGTCCACCACGAAGGCGGTCGCGCAACTTGGGCACTTGTAGCGTCCGGTCTGGCTGACTTTGAAGCTGGCTCCGCAGTTCGGGCACGCCACGACCTGAGGGTTCTCGCGCGACGGCGGAATCCACTGCCCGGTTGATGGGCGCTGACCGTACTGACCGGTCGGCGGACGTTGCATTTGACCGGTCTGGCGCTGTTGCACCTGTCCGGTCGGCGGACGTTGAACCTGACCGGTCGGCGGACGCTGCTGTGCGTACTGAGGCTGTTGCTGGTATTGACCAGTCGGCGGGCGCTGTTGAGGCGGCGCTTGCTGGGGCGCTTGCTGCGGAGGCGGAGCCTGCTGTGGCGCCGGTGCCGCCGCGGCGTCGCCGCCCTTGCTCGAGGCCAGAAAGTTCACCGCCTCTTCTTCATTGGTGAAGATGCGGAAGAACGAGTTCAACCCGAGCATGTCAAAGACGACTTTAACCTTGGGGTGAACGCGGATGAGTGCCAACCCGCCGCCAACCTTTTCAAGGTTGTCGGCAGTAGCGACGAGGCTACCCAGACCAGTTGAGTTCACGTACTTGATGCCCTGCATATCGAGAACGAAGTTGGTGTACCCGTCCTCCTGCAGCTGCTTCAGTTGTGACTCAAATGAGATTACGGTAGTGGCGTCAATGGCGCCTTCAACCACGACCCGGGCCGTGTTCGCCAATGCATCTATCGGCGTGATATCAAAGCGTAAATCGGTCAAGGGTGCTCCTTGGATGCTGCCCAGTGTGCAAACTCGTGAAATCGCAAGTTATGCACACCCCCGACGCGGGGATCATCTTGAAATACGTATCTAGACCGAGGTTCTTCTGGTTAGCCATAAATACATCCCATCGTCTCTAGAGTCAACCGCAAACGATAGTTACGAGATTTGCGCCATTCCATGCCCAGTCGTGCTTCTTGTCAGATGCGAGGCGTTCATTACAATTCAGTGGCATACGTTGGTTGCTATCGACTTTGTTTGAAGTAAATGGTTGAACTGATTCGGCTTGCGAGACTCATGTCCGTTGGCCGATGCGGTTGAACTGCATAGGCGCGAATTCACCGACCGGGTTATGAGGCAAAAAGTCCTGCCCGGTACCTGATGCTTTGCAGACTACGAGTGGCGGTTCATGGTTCACATTCCAGACGACGAAAAAGAAACTGGGCAGCACAGGCAGCCGCCTAGAAAGCCGTCTCAGCCAGCGCGTACTCCTACCGGCGCCAACAGGCGTCCACCTACGGGGCCGAATCAGCGTCCGCCTACGGGCCAAAACCGCCGTCCAACGACGGACCAGAATCCTGTTGCTTCAGATCAGCGCAAAACTGGACCTATTGCGAAACCGCAGCAGCAGAAAAAGCGATCGACACAGATGCTTTCTCTTGAGCCGCCAAAGCGCAATCGCGGGCCCGCACTGGGGAAGATGAACACCCGCATGGATTCCATGGGTGGCCCGGCCACTCGATCACAGCGCAATCAGAACTTGTTTGGTGGTATCGGACGTGAGAAGTCCGGAAAGACCGACGTCAACCCGGCGATGCAACCTGGACAGAGCGGATTGGCGAATCGCCCGGCACTGCGCAAACCCGGCCAGGGTGGTCCCGTTGACTTGGGTGCGAGCGGCAAGGCTGTCGACGACATGATCGTGCGACGCAAGGGTACTCGCCGTATTCCAAAGGCAGGTGGTGGCGGCGTCGTTGGTGAGTCGGGCGTTCTGGATAACATGGGGTCCGGCCGGCGACCGTCAATCGACCCAGGACCGCAGCAGCGAGATGATCTGCCGCCAGTCGTGAACATCCCGGTGCCGCAGGCTCGACCGCAGCAGCGTCAAAACCCGTCACCGCCCGATTCGAGAAACCGAGGTAACACACTCGCGGGTGTCAGCGCGGAAGATTTGCTGGGCGACGAAGGCAAACAGTTACTTGAGAATATCCGTCGTCGCGAGGCCGAGGCGCGCAACCAGACTCAAATGCGTCCGCAGCCCCAACCACCCGCTCAACCAGCGCCTGCACCGCAGCGTCCTCGTGGTCCGGTGTCTCCTTTGCCGCCACGTACGCAGGATTCGAGCCGCATGGCGTTTCAGTCGGCCGAGTACGCGGATCCGCCCGTGGAGCCAGTTTCTCCAGACGATGAGCTTGCGCCGCAGGGAAGTTTCCTGACGGGTCCGACGCGCCAGATTCAGCGCGAGGTTGTTCAGACTCCGATGCCCGTTGAGCAAGCGGAAGAAGTTTACGAAGAGACGTACGACGATGAGCCGCCACCGGATGACCTGGGATACGAACGTCCGATTGATTTCGGCGAAGGGTCGAGCTCTGACGAAATGCCGTACGCGGAAGGTGGGGGAAGTGAGGACGAACCCGTCGCCCGAGATTCCGCCGCGCAGGACGAAATGGAGCAGCGCGCCGGTTATCTGCTTTGGTTGCAGGGCGTGATAACGCGTGAAGAAGTCGAAGACGCAATCACCGATGACGACGTCTCCGATGCCGTGCGTGACTTGCTCACGGATAGTTCATTCACCGACCAGACGACGCTGTATCGCTTCCTGGCTAGACATGAGAGCTTGTCACCCGTTGATCTTGAAACTGCGGTGCCTTCCGAGCGTGCGCTGGCGATGTTGCGTCCGGCCATCGCCCGGGCATATCGCGTAATTCCAATTGAGAAAGTCGGCGACCTGCTGCTTGTCGCAGCGGCGTTCCCGTTTGATCCAAAACGCCTGCTGGAACTTCGCCGGCTTACCGCCAGCAAGGTCAAACTCTTTGTCGTGACCGAAGAAGAAGTAGACATTGCCCTGATGAAATACTACCCGGGTGGTGCATCCAGTGCGGCGACCCTGCGTTCACCTAAGCCTCCGGGTCTTGGCGAGCCGATGCAAGAACAGCAGGAAAATCAGGAACTAGACGAGTCAGAGATCACTGGCGAAGGTGACGCCCTTGAGGGGCAGTATGACCCAACGCTGAGTGGTGAAGATTCAGGCCTCTACGCTCCGATCACGGCATCGCACGACACTAGCTCGGCTCCGGAAGATGTGGGCTTGAGTGAGCTTGACGAATCGAATGAAGAGTTCGCTGCGGCAAATGCTGCGGACACAGGTGAGATGGACGAATCCGGCAATATCGGAGCTGACCTGGGTGATCTTGACGAGTCAACACTGAGCAAAAATTCGGATAGCGGCGCATTTGCCAACGCTACGACTGATCCGGACCTTGATGTCCCGGAAGAGATCAAGCGCGGTTCAGCCGACGAAGATGAATCCGGCTCAGAGGCCGGCTCAGGTATCGATAGCGGGCCGGAAGAACTCGATCCTTTCGCGTAACAGTCGCGCACTGTGCGGATTGCCGGGCATATCGTAAGCTTGAGTCCGGACAAGTAGTTTCGCCGGGGTAGCCGGGGTAATGGTTAATGCCTCCTGATGACAGCAATGAATTTTTCGATCATCTGAATCAGCCAGCCACGCCGCGCCGTATCCGCCGCCCTTCAAGTGGTGATCAGCAGCGCCCGCACCCTGACGATTTCAGCACTGTACCGGACCCGTTCGGTGAAGACGGTGAAGCCCCGGCCCATCCGCCCTTGAGCTTCAGCTCAAATCCATCCGGCGTCCTTCAGGGGCGTGGACGCGAGCGCAGCCGTGCTCCGAAAGGCCCCGGGCTCAGTCCCGGTGTTCCAAAGCAGGTTGATCAACGTCCCCCAACCCAGCAGATTCCTCGCAGCGGCGTTGTTCTCACGCCGAGCGGCGTAAAGCGTGTTGACGATGATCCACCCGCACCACCACCGAAACGGGTGGTTTCGCAGCGCGTTGACGTCCCTCCAGACATTCCGGAAGACGATGCGGATGACTTTCATGCCCAGAGCCGACAGGCCAATGACGAGGATGACGTAAGTTGGGAGGAGTACGCCGCCGGTGACTTCCCCGCGATGTCAGCCGAAGAGTTCGGCGTCAAAACCAAGAAGACCGATAGCGGGCGTGTTGTGCCCGTGGCTGTGCGTTCCGATCTGACCGACGAGGCGATTAAAGGGCGGTCGATCAAGGACAAAGGCGGGCGGGGGCGTCCGGTAAAGACAAAAGCGAAGGCTGCGCCCGCTGCACCCAAGTCCTTTTTTGGAAAGATAGGCGATAGCCTGCGACTGTCGAAGCCGGTTCTCGACGACGATGAAGACGAAGTGCAGCCGTCGAAGGATTCCGGCGGCGGGTTTGCGCGCTCAGGCAGTCTTCCGACGAAAAGGACGCAGCGCCATAAGAAGACTCCGCTGGGCATCGTTTGGAGTGTCGGCGTCGAAGTGCTGAAGATCCTGATGCTGGTTTTGCTTCTGCGCGCCTATGTCGTGCAGGTCAGCCAAGTGCAGGGCCCCAGCATGGAGGGAACGCTTTACGGCGGCGACGTCGGTGAGGGCATTCCCGCTGATCGCTTGATCGTGGAGCGAATTACGCCGGGCATCGTGAACAACGAAGACAAGTGGTGGATCAGCTGGCTGCCAGACGCCGTGACGCCCGGCCTCTCACGCGGCGACATCATCGTTGTACGCAGCCCTGAAGATCCTGGCTCGGAGCTCGTTAAGCGTTTGATTGGGCTTCCCGGTGACACGCTCAAGTTCGAAGACGGGAACCTGTACCTGAAGAAATCCGGAACAGAAGACTTCGAGCAGGTGAAAGAGGATTATCTGACCGCTGAAGACCTGAAGCGCGAGGACGGGACGTTCCGTGCCTACGCACCAGGAGACCTCGGCGACTACATTGAAGAGGGCGAGCCGCTCTTGGTGCCTGAGGGCCGGATCTTTGTGATGGGCGATAACAGAACGCACAGCAATGACAGCCGTCGCTGGCTTGGCATTCACGTGAATCGCACGGAGACCCCGGGCATAGATCGGTTGTGGCTGCATCAGTCCAGTCTGGAAGGGCGGGTGATCTTCCGGATCTGGCCGTTCGGGCGTATTTGGCCGCCGGTCAAGTAGTGTTGTCGATCAAAGGAACACCCCGGGGCGGGCCCCGGGGTGTTTTGCTAACTGGGCATCGCGCCGGGCTCTACGCGCCGATGGCCTCGCGGACGACCTTCAGCGTGCCCTCAAGCAACTCTCGCGACTCCTTCTCGTACGCTTCCGCACGGGCCTGATACTTGGTCTTGAACTCCTCGTCCTTGATCCCAGGCAGGTTGATGAACATGTTCAGCACTGCCGCGTTGATACTGGCATTCAAGGCCAGAGCGCCGCAGCCGCAATCGCTGATCGCGTGCTTGTTGCCGACTTTCGCAATCTCAAAGACCTGACGAAGAGCCTGTATGCCGATTTCGGCTGTGGCATCCGGCGAGAGTGTCGCGCCTTTCAAGGCTTCCTGCATGGCTTTCGTGCGCTCTGCCTTCTGCTCATCCGTATCCTTGGGAAGCTTCATTGCGGCGCCGAACCCGTCAAAGGCCTTGGCGTCTTTCTCGAACATGCCGAGCATCGGCTCACGCAACGGTGTCAACTGCCCCATGGCCTCCTTGACCTGACCTTCCACTTCAGCGTACTTCTTCTTGCCGATCGTCAGGTTTCCGACCATTTCGCCCAGTGCGATCCCGGTGGTGCCCAACACTGCGGCTGCCGCGCCGCCGCCCGGAGTGGGGGCTGCTGAGGCAAGGTCAGCTGCAAATTCCGAAATGCCCTTCAGATAATGAAAGCGTTCCATGCTGTCCCTTCTAGCTTGAAAGTTTTTGCTCAATCACCTGCTCAGCAGGGCTGAAATCTGTGAGTTTAAGTTTTTCGATTACGTTAGAGTTTCTTGTGTTAGCGTCGTCTGCGGTCTCGTGCAACTGACTCGCACAGACGTCCAAGGCGTCCTGCGGAAGCAGTCCTACTACTTCACTGTTGCGTATCGACGTGTCAGCCTGTGATGCCAGCTCTTCAATGCGCTTGTAGGCCTGCGCGGGTGAGGTTTTGCGGTAGTCCACGAGGTTCATGCTGACCTGTACGCAGTTTTCTTCCTTCAGTTCGAACCCCATGGCCTTCACGCCCGGCATGCCGCCGTTCTTCTCACGGATAGCCTTGGCAATCTTCTTCGCTAGCTTCAGGTCCGTCGAGTCGAGATTCACATTATAGGCGATCAGAAAGAAGCGCGCGCCAACGGCAGTGGCACCGGCCGTCGGGTGAATATGGTCGGGGCCAAAGTCTGGTTTGCGCTCGGGGTTCGTACCGATTTCTGTCTTGAGTGCTTCGAACTCGCCTTTGCGGATGTTGGCGAGATTGCTGCGCGATTCGGTGCGGGCGGCATCGCCGTACAAGTACACTGGGATACCCAACTCATTGCCAATACGAGCGCCGAGGGCCTCCGCAAGCTTTACACAGTCTTCCGTAGTGATGTCGCTGATGGGAATGAACGGAATTACGTCAGTGGCCCCCATCCTGGGGTGTTCGCCTTTGTGGTTTGTCAGGTCGATCAACTCGGCCGCTTTCTTGCAACCTTGAAAGGCCGCTTCGCTGACATCGGCCGGCTCACCGGCGATCGTGTAGACGCTGCGGTTGTGGTCAGCGTCGGCTTCATAGCCTAGGAGATTAGCGCCGGGAACGGCAGTTATCGCTGCGGCAATCTGCTCAAGGATGTCTTTGCGGCTGCCTTCGCTGAAGTTAGGGACACACTCTACTATCGGCATTCTCATTCCTTACGTGATGTCGACTGGTCGGCCCGGAGTATGGCAGCCCGTTGAAGTGTCGCAAGTTCGATGCGACTGGCGAAGTTTCTGACATTCGTTAAACTCCGTGCTCACCGGGGGAGTCAGCGTGCTACCAGATGCGTGGAAGAAGTTTCTTAGCGAACAACGCACACAACGTGATCAGTTGAAGCTGACGCGAAAGCTGCGTTCTCTTCGGCACTTGGGTTCAACGAAGGTCCAGATCGGCTCGCACGAGTTTCTGAACTTCAGCAGCAATGACTATCTGGGGTTAACCGGTGATCTTCGCATCGCGGAAGCGGCCGCCAGTGCGGCCGGACGATACGGTTGGGGCACAGGCGGCTCGCGGCTGGTGACAGGCAGTTCAACCCTTCACATGAAGCTGGAATCCGAGATTGCGAACTTTCGTGGTACCGAGAACTCGTTGGTGTTCGGTTCGGGTTATCAGGCCAACCTTGGTGTGCTGTCAGCGCTTGCAGGCGCGGGTGACACCATCATCTCGGATGCCATGAATCACGCGAGCATCATTGCCGGTTGCAAACTGTCCGGTGCGACGGTCAAAGTGTTTGCCCATCGAGATTACACCGACCTTGAGCGCCTTCTGAACGGCGTGAAGAAGGGTAAGGTAATCGTTGTTACCGACTCACTTTTCAGCATTGAGGGTGACATCGCGGATATTCCGCGCGTCGTGAAGCTGTGTGAGCGGTTTGGCGCGCTGTTGGTGGTGGATGACGCTCACGCCAACGCGTGTCTCGGCAAGCGCGGGCGCGGAATCCCGGAGATGCAGAGTGTCGCAAGCCAGGTACCGATCGTGGTCGGTACTTTCAGCAAGGCGCTCGGCAGCTATGGCGGTTTTGTCGCATGTGACGAAGAGCTGCGCGACTTTTTGGTCAATCACTCTCGCCCGTTCATCTACACCACAGCGATCCCGATTGCGCTCGCTGCGGCAAATCTCGAATCGCTGAAGATTCTCAGGAAGGAAGGCGAGCAGTTACGCCTGCGCCTTGCCACGAATACGGCGCTGCTTCGCGGAAAACTTGAAAGTGCGGGCTTCGAGCTTACGGGCAAGTACCACGTGCTCGGTATCCGGATGAACAGCCCCGAAGAGGCGATGTTCATCAGCCACGAAGTTGAGTTCCACGGTATCCTTGTTCACCCGATGCGCTGGCCGACAGTGCCGGAGGGTAAAGACTGTCTGCGTATTTCGGTTACAGCTGCGCACAGTGAAGAAGACATCGCCCGTCTGGTGGAGGCCTTGAAGAAGGCAAGAAGTTCCACGGCCAAAAAGAAGACCGACGGGCTGACACGCCGCCAATCGAAGCGTCCGACACATCAGTCGCTGGAAACATCTGCTCCACAGCAGGCCGACAGCTTTGACGGTGACGACTTCGGCGGCTTTGGCGACCTCGACCGGCATCCCGGTGAGCAAACGATGTCTGCGGAGGACAGTTCGCGTCTTCCGCCAGCCTCTGAAGTGAACGACTTCCATCAGTCACCGGCGAGTGCAGGGGACACGCTCATCATGAGCCCGGGTGAGCCCGGACCAGACACTCCAACAAAGCAGGTTGCCAAGGACGAGGCGACGGGCGAGTCAGCTACCGAAGTGACCGAAACGACGGCCGACAAAGCGACTGAGGAAGTGACTGAAGAAGCGACAGGAGAAGCGTCCGGCAAAAAGTCCGACGAAACCGAGGGTTCGCCGGACACGGACGGTGCCTCGGAGCCGGTCAACACGGACGATAACGAACCGGCCGAGAAAGAGTCGGCGGCTGAAACGCAGGCCTCAGAGTCCAGCGATGCCGACACAGAGAAAGGCGCCGCGGCTCCAGACAACTCAGACACTGCTGAAAACGAGGCGAATGAAGTCGCAGCGGATCAGTCCGAGAAGAATTCTTCTGATGGCGAGCTCAAGACGCCCGATGACGCGAAGTCGGACTCCCAGCCCGAGGCCAAAGGCGAAAAGAAAACGAAGAAGGTCGAGAAATCTTCTGCGGACGACGAGCCGAAAACGACTGAACAGGATGATGAATCCGCAGGTGACGACACCGGTGAAGCCCCGGCAGGAAGCGGAGCGACATTGGCGCCGGAGTCCATGGAACTGGCCGATCCTGTCATCGCCGACATCGAAGGCGGTACCAAGCGACGCAAGCGTAAGCGCAAGTAAACACGGGTATCCATGTCGGCACTGTTGACGAAAGCTGAAAGCTTGAGACCCTGTTAAAGGCGCATCCCTTGCTCATGCCTAGTCTGTTGAGCGCGCCAGGGGGCCATACCTGAAATGGGGAAACTCCATGCTTCGTGTGTTCATATTTTCGGCCTTGCTGCTGCTCTTCTCAGTGGCAACTGTTGGCGGTCAGCAAGCCCCCGATAACTCTTCCGAAGTGAAGAAGTCCTACGCGACCTATGACGCTCTTTTTGAGGACTTTCAGGCCCAAAGAGAAGTCTTGCTTACCAAGATGGATCGCCTGCGCGAGCGCGAAAACGTCAAGCCCGAAGAACTGAAAAGCGTTGAAGACGAAATGAAGACGCTGGATGAGAAGTACGGCGACGCGCTTGAGGCATACATTGTAGGGCATCCCGACGCCAAGGACCTCATGCCCGCGCGATTTGAACTGACGGTTACGTTCTCGCGCATCGACGGGAAACTAGAGCAGTCCATCACAGTCGCCGATGAGTTCATCAAGAGCCACTCAGACAGTGAACTGATAGGCGATGTGTACTTCATCAAGGCCCAGACGCTGTTTCGCCTGCCAGGACGCGAGAGCGATGCGTTGAAAGCGCTCGATACTTTCATCAAGGAGTATCCTGACAGGCAGGATGCTGACCCGGCCAGAATGATGCGCATCCGCACGCTGCTCTTTATGAATCGCGTTGCTGACGCCCGTCAGTCGCTTGGAGTCCTAGTCAAGTCAGACCGCGTCAAAGAAGATAAGCAGGCCAAAGAGTACCTGCAGAACCAGCTCGACAACATCGACTGGGTCGGGCGTGATCTTCCGGCATTTGCGGCGCCCGACCTAAAGGGTGAAGTACACAAGGCAGACAACTTTACCGGCAAGCCGACGTTGATCTTTGTGTGGGACTCCAACAGCAGCGCGTGTCTTGGTGAGTTGTCGTTCATTCAGGAAGCGTACCGGCAGTTCTCAGAGAAAATGAACTTCCTGTCTGTCAGCGTAAACGAAAGCAAACCGGCCCTGGAACAGTGGCTGGACAAGAACCCGGAAGCCGTAAAGTTTCCAACCGTTTGGTTCGACCGCGACGCGGAAAACACACTGGTCAAGAAACTGGATGTTTCCCTGATTCCGTTTCTTGTGCTGGTTGATGCGAGCGGGAAGATCTACCGCTACGACGTGCGCAGCGATGACATGCTTCGTTATGCCTCAAAACTGACGGGCGAATGACCGAGTTCGAACCAAAGAAGCTGAGTTGCCCCTGCTGTGAAGCCGAGTTCGAGACTCGGCTCGTAACCGGGTTCCGTATCGGCGACAAGGACGCCGACTTCTGTCCACGCTACCTAGATGGCAACCCGCTACCGGACTTTCTGCACGTGTGCCCCGAGTGCGGGTTCGTCGGCTTCGAGGCCGACTACCGCAACATGGATGAAACCAAGGTGAAACGGGTAGGCACGCTGCTGGCCGGTTTTCATTGGCAGAAGAACCAGTCCCTCGGAGGCGCGGAGCGCTATCGCCGTGCCGCCCTCATCGGCATATATACGGGTAAACGCAGCGCTGAAGTCGCGGATCTGTATCTGCAGGCGACGTGGTGTAGCCGCATGGAAGGCGAAAACGACGACGACCAGAAGGGCGCAAGGCGCAAGGCCGTGAAGTACTTCGAGCTTGCCATGGCCGCTGAAGAGTTCAGCCCGGACGACCTGCCCGTTGTACATTACTTGCTTGGTGAGCTGAATCGTCGCCTGGGTGAAGACGAGAAGGCTTTGAGACACTTTGACAAGATGGACGATCTCGAGAAAGTCGACCCGTGGTTGATTGAATGGCGCGACAAGCAGAAGGCGTTGATCAAGTAACCCGGCCTAGTTCACCGGTGGAGCATCATCCAGTTTCAGTGGTTTGTCGGGCGCGATGCCGGCCATGCGCTCGAGTTGGCTGATCGTTCTTGCGGCCCGTTCAATCACGTTGCGTGTGCCCATCTGCTGCAGCTTGAACTCAGGTGGAAACGGCAGGTAGCCGGTGATCATGTCCGTTAGTTCGCCCAATTCGACG
>JAGQRE010000034.1:18270-32141 GCA_020425695.1 Planctomycetota bacterium | reverse complement strand
CGCCCAAAGCCTTGACCACGAGCACCCAGATCCCCGTCGCTGCCGGAAAAGTCATAAATCGTGTAGCCGATGGAGATCAGCGCGCCTTCAATTTCAAACTTGTACCGAAGGCGGTAGTCAACTTCGAGCGGGCGAATCTGCTCGCGAGCCAGGTCCCAGATCCCCCAGACACTGGCCTCGAAGCCGTAGACGTTCACGTAGGCGTCGCCGCGTGCCAGCAGGTCGCTGTCATAAAGCTTGAAACCCCGCCAGAAGTAGTCACTGGTGTATCCCGCGCTGAAGCCGAAGGTAAACGCATCCTGGCCCAACAAACCTTCGCTGTCCTTGTAGCGGCTGTCAGTAGCACGCTGAACAAGGTCCTGCATCTGGCGAATACGCGGAAACTGGAGTGTGTCTTCTGCCCGTAGACCACTGCTGAACATCATGGCCACTACGGCAACTAACGAGAGAGAAACCCACTTGAGCATGGAATCAAATCCGAGAGGGGCTAACCGGGGTCAGCAAGACTAATGTAACGAGCGAAACAGCAAACGGTTAGCTATTTCGGGCACATCTGGCAATGGCTTTACATCAAACTCTGCACTACGGGGGTGCAGCACATACCAACACAGGTGCAGACGCAATGCCAGCCCCGGTACGAAAGCAAAAGGCCCCGGACAATCGTCCGGGGCCAGGCATCTGATGCATACTACTAACCCAGCAGGTCTTCGCGCATGCGTTCCAGCGTTTCTTTGAGACGGAACAGGATACGGTGATGAATCTGGCAAACGCGTGATTCACTAAGATCCAGCACAAGCCCGATCTCCTTCATGGTCAGCTCTTCGAGATAGTACAGGATCACGATCAGCTTTTCTTTTCGGCTCAGCCCACGGGTGCTGAGTTCAACCAGTTCGCGCTTTTCGAGGTTGGTAGTCGGTGCCTCAGCGTCCTGATCCTCGATCGTATCGACCTTACGGATCTCTTTGCCTTCGCCGTCATACTCGCTACTGGCGCGGTCAAGACTGACCACGTTGGCGCGATTGATTTCGCGCATCCAGCGGTCGTATTCCTCAAGACTGATGTCGAGCCGGTCAGCGATATCCTTCGGTTCAGGCACTTTGCCCGTTTCCGCTTCGATCTGCTTGTAAGCCCGGTCCATGCGGTGGCTGTGCGTCCGCACGAGGCGCGGCGCAAAGTCCTGACTGCGCAGGTCATCAAGGATCGCGCCTGAAATCCGCTGCTTGGCGTACACCTCAAACTTCACGCCGCGATCAGGGTCGAAACCGTCAATTGCGTCCATCAATCCGAACACGCCGGCCTGGATCAGTTCGTCAACTTCAACATGGGACGGCAGCTTGCCGTGCATGCGCTCGGCCGTGACGCGGGCCAGTGGCAGGTACATCTGGATCAGATCGTTGCGCACCGATGCGTCGCCCTTGCGTTTGAAGCGATCCCAAAGGGCATCAAGATCCTTACGCGAGGTAACAGCGCCGCCGCCAGTCTGCACATAAGCCTTTGGCAGATAAGCAGATGCGCGTGAGAAACGGTAGCGAGGGAGTGTCGGCTCGGGAGCGATGGTGGGCATGAAGAAAACTCCGATTGGTTGAGGTGTATTTTACGAATTATAAATTACAACTTGAGCCGACCAGGGTCAAACGGTTCGTGAATTTTTTTTCGTGTAAGTAACCGTGAATTGGGCCGTTAGCCGAAAAACGCCCCATTCGGGGCGTTTTGGCAGTCTGGATTGCATCTACCATATTGTGTGGGTTGATGTGACTAATGACGACTTTATGGATAATCGACATCCTCCGGCGTCTGCTCAGTCCCAACAAGCCCGCGAATCTCGTCTACGATCGCCCTGCGAATCGCGATGCTGCCGAACTCTTCAAATGTGTTGTGGACATCAGGGTCGTAATCATTCAACGCTTCGAAGAACGCCACAGCCCCGGCTTGGCTGAAATCACCTTCCTCAATGGCCTCAAAGAGGATCTTGGCAATGTTCTCGGCATTGGCCCGGACCATGTCGAAATAGAACTCCGTGAGCGCGTTGCGTGACTCGACGTCGCCACTGGCTCGGAAACGATCCCACAGCTTTCGCAGTTCGGTTCCGTCACTCGTTCGCGTAGCGCCCCTTACGGTAGGTTCGTCGTTACTCTCGATCTCGTCGGTGTCGTTGCTCACTGTCTTCCTTACCCTCGCCAGTGTCGTCCTGGTGCCTTTTCTCAGTCACTCGACTCAGAATGCTGACAAAAATTGTGCCCGCAAGCATCACCAGCGTTCCGCCAATCAATGCCGTCGGGAACCGCCACCCCAGCACAAAACCCAACAGGAAGAACGCGCCTCCTGAGATCGGAGCGATACCCGCCACTACGGACGCCCGGTGCTTCATCATTTGAGTAAACCGGAGCCGCCCGCACGCCGCAATGGGGTGCGCTTGTGTTCCAATTAAATGACAAACGCCGGAAGTGCTCTTCCGGCGAAGCCATGCCTTGCTGTCGAAACTAGTCGTCGTGACGCCCGTAAAGCGCGATGTCTTTCTCTTCGAGACCCTGGCGCTTGAGTTCAGCGACCATCATCTGCGCGTCGTACAGGTTGTTGTAGTAGAAGCTGTACACGCCCGCCTTCGGGTCAACATAGCTGACGAAGTAGCGTGGCAGCTCGCGCAGGCTTTCCTCAAGCAGTGCGCGCTGGATGTCGGTCTTGCGGCGGACGGGGCCACGGCGTTCATCAAGCCGGCGTTCCATGGTGGTTTCGGACATTGGAGTACTCTCCTGTGATCAATCTTTGGTGTGCTACGGAAGGCGCCCATGCGTCCCGCCGTGCCCTGTGTATCGGCCTCAACCGGGCAGGGCCTTTAGCAGAAGTTCACACTTGATGGCTTGGCACCTTCCCCTTCACCCGACTGAAATTCAGAATCGCTGACATGACGGACAAACCAACCAACCCGGGCCCGCGACCGGCCGAAGCCGATCCTGAGACACAGTATGCATGGCTGGCTAAAGCGCTTCTCTGGCACAATCACCTCTACTACGAGGCGGCTGAGCCGGAGATCAGCGACGCTGACTACGACCGCCTGATGCGCGACCTTGAAGCGCTTGAGGCCGAGCACCCCGAGTTGCAGACGCCCGACTCCCCCACACTGCGAGTCGGCGCCGGTCTACGCAGTGACCTCGCGAAAGTCGACCACCGTGTTCCGATGCTCAGCATCGAAAACGCCATGAATGAAGAAGAGGCGCGCGTATGGTTCAAGCGCCTCGCCGACGACGCCGGCGACGTTGAGCTGATCTGCGAGCCGAAGTACGACGGGCTGTCGTGCGAACTTGTGTACGAGCATGGCAAGCTGAAAGTCGCGAGTACGCGCGGCGACGGCAAGACCGGCGAGGAAGTCACGCCCAACGTGAAAACGATCAAGAGCGTACCCACGAAGTTGAAAGGAGAGTTTCCTGATCGGCTTGAGGTTCGCGGCGAGGTCTACATCGAGAAACAAGCCTTCGCCGAGCTGAACGAACGCCTTGAGCAGGAAGGTGCAAAGACCTACGTAAACCCGCGCAACACCGCCAGTGGAAGCCTGCGTCAGCTTGATCCGCGCAAGTCGGCTGCGCGCCCTCTTAGTGCCGTCTGGTATCAGGTAGCAAATCCGGAAGACGCCGGGCTAACCTCACAAAGCGAAGCTATCGAAGCGATGCGCGGCTGGGGTTTTGTAACGAGCAAAGACCTGCTCAATGACAGCCCTTTACAGGTCAAGACACTGCACGGCGGCGACAGCGTGATCGAGCTGTTCAACACCTACGCCGAAAAGCGCCATTCGCTGCCCTTTGAAATCGACGGTATGGTCGTAAAGGTAAATGACTTCGCTATGCAGGCCGAACTTGGCGTGCGCAGCAAAAGCCCGCGCTACCTGCTGGCGATGAAGTTTCCGCCCGAAGAGCGCGAAACGACATGCGAGAAAATCGAGGTACAGGTAGGGCGCACCGGCGCGGTCACACCGGTCTGCGTCATGACGCCTGTCCCAGTCGGCGGCGTGACGGTGACACATGCCAGCCTGCATAACGCTGACGAAATCGAGCGCCTTGGCATTCGCGAGGGTGACAGGATCCTCGTTCACCGGGCGGGTGATGTGATCCCGAAAGTTCTACGGGTCGTCAAATCCGTCGGCAAGCAGGACTTCAAGTTCCCCACGCATTGCCCGCGTTGTGAATCCGAGCTGATCAAGCTGGAGGACGAAGTCGTCATCCGCTGCCCGAATCATCTCGGCTGCCCGGCGCAGGTCACCGGTGCGATCGCCCACTTCGCGTCGCGCACGGCCATGAACATTGAGGGTCTTGCTGAAAAGAACATCGAGCAACTGCTAGATGCAAAGCTGATCACCGACACCGCCAGCCTCTACGACCTGAACGACAAGCGCGACCAGATGGTTGCCCTTGAGCGTTGGGGAGAGCGCAAGGCAGACAAGCTGATCGAAGAGATCGACAAGTCCAGAACGCCGACGCTGGCAAAGTTCATCTACGCCCTTGGCATTCGTAACGTCGGCGAAACAGTCGCCGGGCTGATCGCAAACGAGGTTGGAAGCATCGAAGGGCTGCTCGCCGCCACCGCCGAGCAACTCAACGAAGTTGACGGTGTCGGCCCGATTATCGCCGAAAGTGTCACCAAGTTCCTGCACGACGAACACAACCACGAGTTGATAGAACGCCTGTCAAAGCACGTCACGCCACAGGAAGTCAAAAAACTGGCTGCAGGTGAAGGCAAGTTCGCCGGGATGACCTTCGTGTTCACGGGCGCGCTCACAAGGTTCACCCGCGACGAGGCCGAAGGGCTGGTTCGTGAGCGCGGCGGCAAGGCCAGTTCAAGCGTCAGCAAGAAGACCAGCTACGTCATTGCCGGTGAAAAGGCGGGCAGCAAGCTCAAGAAAGCCAACGACTTGGGCGTCAAAGTAATCACCGAAGACGACTACGCCGAGATGCTGTAGGACACCCGCCGCAAGTTACTCGTCGTCCATAAAGCTTCTTGGCAACGCACCTCTCTGTTCGGGGCGAAACACGTCAGCGTCCTGACTCAAGCGCAGCATCTGGAAGTAACGGTCACGCGACTTGTTCGGTTTCCGCAAATCGTCACTCGCGGCCTCACGAATCAGCTCCTTTGTAATCCCGCTTCCGAGCGCCGCATACATGCGGTCACCCAGCGAGCGCCCAAGGGCACGTGTCAGTAGAACGTGCTGGTCAGTCGGAAGCCCGAACAACGACCTTGGAGCACCGGTGTAACTGCCCTGCTCCGTAACTCGCTGCTCATACTGCTTGTGTTTCAGGAAGCCCTTCGCGGCCTGCAGGTCAAGGCGCTGAATTCGTCCGAGCTTTCTGCGACGGCGAAACTTGGTCAGCGTCGCCTCCCAAGAGTCCTTGTTTCGTGCATGTCTGCGCGGGTCGATGATCTTGCTGCAGAAGAACGCGAGCGCCTCAACCATGCAGCGGGCGTAGAACTCATCGCGAGCGTCAATGGCGTCATTGCTGGTTGGGCGCGTTTCAGCCAGCACATACCTGGCGGCGGCTTCAGCCGCGTTCGAAACCGTAAAGTTGGCGACATACAAGACGCGGGCGCGCTCGAAGAAAGCTGTCTCGGCCATGCCGATGTAGTCCTTCAACGCGTCCATCTCAGCTTCGGTGTAGAGCCCGCGGGCAACGAGGTTACTGAGCAGGTCGAGATCCGAAGCCGTGTATAACTCAAAGTTCGCTTCTTCTTCGAGCTGCAGACCGAGGTAGTCAACGATCGTTCTGACGTAGTGGTACACTTCATCAACCAAAGCCGTTTCGGCCTGCAGGTCGATGTCGTCGCTGCCTTCAAACACAATCTCTTGGCGGTGTTGCTGCCAGTTGGAGAAACTCTGGAACTTCACGAGCGGCGTTGCGTTCATCACGACATACTGGTCGAGACGCATCTTGATGTAGTCCACGACATGCTCAAGACGTTGCTCAACAAGCTGCCAATACAGCGTCTCTGAATTCTGGTAGATGCGCACGGCGCGCCGCTTTGTTCCGTACTTGCGCAAGTTCTCTTCAACGACTTTGGGCAGGTGAGTTCCCGCGAGGTGCAAGTCACCGTAAACAACGGCAACCAGACGTTCCGGGTAAAGTTGGGTCAGGGCGCTCACCAACTCGCCGCTGAACTGGTCGCGGTACGCCAAGTCATTTTCGCGCCCGTCGGCGTTGATGTTCAGCCCGAACAGCGGGACCTGATACTGCTTGCTGAAGGCAAAGAACCGTTTGTAGCTCGCCCAGGAAAACCCCCACGACTGGTCCCATTTGACACGCCAGCGAAATGCGTCGTCGTCGATTTCGCCGTCCATCAAAGCCTGGGCGTGAACTTTGTCGGCGGCATGCAACATCTCGACACCCAGCACGATCTTCCGCCCGCGCTCGGCCGCGCCCTGAAGCAGATCAAGCACAGCCGTCTGGGATGACCGTAGCGTGTGATAGTCGCCGAAGTAGGCGATGTTGGCGCGCATCAGCCGCTGGACGATTTCGTCTCTTGTCGACAGCCGCTCGAAGCCGGCCTGAAATTCGCTCTGGTAGTCGTGGTAGTAGGCATCCAGTTCGTCATCGTTACGCCCAACGGTGTCGTAGATATTCTCCTTCAACTCCTCAACGAGGCGCTGCTGAATATCAACCAACTCGTCACGTGCTGAGGACATTTCGAACCGCCAAGGCGCCAAGGCGCAAAGATTCAGGAGAGAACAATCCTTCGAATACCCTGCTTCAACAGTGGGACATTGAAGTTGATCAGCAGAGCCAATGTGTGGCCGGTAGCCTTCAGGTAGCTGATGACCTGTGCCTGATGAATCGGTGCCAAAGATTCAACGGCCTTCAGCTCCACAATCAGTCGTTCCCCCACCAGCAGGTCAAGCCGCCCTTCGCCAACACGCTCTCCGGAGTACTCAATGCCAAAAGAGACCTGTGACCGAAAAGGAACCTGCCTGTTCCGTAGTTCAACACACAAGGCAGCTTCATACACAGATTCTAGATAGCCCGGGCCGAGCGCCTTGTGAACCTGAAATGCGGCGTCAACAACAGAGCGCGCCAACGCGTCGAGTTCAGCATCAGGTTCCATAGAGCGGCTCCTTGGCGACTTTGTTCTTGGCGGTTCAACTAAGTCAGGCCGGGAACAGCGACTTTTCGACGACGTCACATATCACGTGACCTACCGTGATATGGCACTCCTGAATGCGTGGTGTGTGGGAACTGGGAACGTGCAAGACCATGTCGCAGACTTCATCTATGCGTGCCTGCTTTTCGCCCGCCATCCCGATGGTGATCGCGCCTTGCTCCTGTGCGACTTGCAGTGCGTCGCAGACATTCTTGCTGTTGCCGCTGGTGCTTAGCCCGACAACTACGTCGCCGGCCTGTACGCATGCTTTGGCCTCACGGCTGAAGACATGATCGTAGCCGTAGTCATTCGCGATGGCGGTCATGCTGGCAACGCCCGCGCCAAGCACGAACGCGGGCAGCGGCGGACGGTCGTAACCGTACTTGCCGATCAATTCACCGACGATGTGATGCGCATCGGTAAAGCTGCCGCCGTTGCCGCACCAGTAGACGCGGTGTCCGTTGCGGAAGGCATCGACGATCGCGACTGCAATTTTACCCATCACTTCTGACTGGGACTCAAGCAGTTTGCGCTTTAGATCCGCGCTGGCGTTCAGTTGCTCGGTGAATTCTTCCTGGATGCGTTGCTTGGGCACTTTCATTCCTCATGCGTTGGTGCGGGCCTTCGGCTTTCGCCTGGGCGCAGACTTGGCAGGCGCTTGGGCTTTCGCGATCAAGTTTGTCGTGCTCTTGCCCTGTACCAGCGGGGCAAACACCACACGCCCACCCGTAGATCCCACGAAGTCGGCGCCTGCGACTTTCTTACCGGACCAGTCTTCGCCTTTGACCAAAACGTCAGGACGAACCTTGCGAATCAGCTTCTGCGGAGTGTCTTCTTCAAACACCGTTACATAGTCAACATCGCTTAGGGCTGCCAGCACCCTTGCGCGCGCCTCGCCTTCGTTCACCGGACGCGTAGGCCCTTTCAGGCGGCGCACGCTGGCGTCGCTATTCAGCCCAACGACAACAACATCGCCCTGCCCGCGACAAAAATTCAAATAGGTCACATGGCCCTGATGTACCAGGTCAAAGCAGCCGTTGGTGAACACAATGCGCTCGCCGCGCGCGCGATGAACCTCAAGCGCTTCGGCGATTTCGTCGCCCGAAAGCACTTTGCCCGCATGATCAAAGCCTTCGTGCGCACTGATAACGCTACGACGAAGTTCTTCACGCGTAATCGCCACAGCACCGAAACGCGCAACCTTGAGCGCGGCCGCGTAGTTCGCGATTCGCGCAGCCGTGTTGAAGTCCGCTTTGGCTGCTACGCACATAGCAAACGTAGCAATGAACGTGTCGCCGGCACCGGTTACGTCGAAAACACCGCGCGCCTGGGCAGGGAAATGCGTTAATTCGCCACGGGCCGGTATCACCGCAACGCCCTCTGCCGAAAGTGTAATCACGGCTACCTTAAGCCCGAGCTTGCGACACAGCCACTTGCCCGCTTCGCGTACGCCCTCAAGCGTGCTGCAATCAATGCCCGTAGCCGCCTCGGCCTCGCTTCGATTCGGCGTCACGGCTGTCGCGCCCTTGTAGCGCAGGTAGTCACGCCCTTTGGGGTCAACAATCACCGGCACACCGGCCTTGGCTGCCGCTGAAACGATCTTCAGCGCAGTCTCCGGCGTAATGACACCTTTGCCGTAATCGCTCAGCACCAGCGCACCAACGCCGCTCAGCGACTTCAGCGCGCGGCTGGTGACATCCTTCAGTTCTGAATCTTCCAGCGCGCCGGAGTTTTCGCGATCAACGCGCAACATCTGCTGGTTCTGGCTGACCATGCGTGTCTTCAAGACGGTCGGTCGTTTGGGGGTCAACGTCGGCGAGAGCGACAAGCCGCTTGCGTTCTGGGCCAGTTTGCGGAAGCGCGCGCCGGGTTCGTCGCGCCCGATGGCGCCGACCAGTGTCGTGCGTCCGCCCATGGTCAGGATGTTGGCCGCTACGTTGGCAGCCCCACCCAGGCGGTCTTCCTCGCGCTTCACGTGCAGCACGGGGATCGGCGCTTCCGGGCTGATCCTCGAAACGGCCCCGAAGACGTAGTGGTCCAGAATCAGATCGCCAACCACGGCAACTTTGGGTTTGCCGAGACTGTCAATGATTTCGATCAGGTCGGATGTCGTCATGTCCGCTTTAGTGTCCCGATACGCTGGCTTCGGCGCTTGGCATGAAAATCTTTTGCTCAGTCGGCGCTTCGAAGTCCATAAAGTTGTCGCCGTCGAAGGTCATCAGCTTGAATTCGCCATCCTTGACGACACATACGACCGACCCATCCTCATGCCAGTCGCCCATCACATGCAGGCGACCGTGACGCTCTCCGCTTTGATAGTCTCGCGTAAAGGGAGTGTGCACGTGCCCGCAGACTATGGTCTCAGCCCCGCGTGCCACCAGCCGCTCTACGGGCTCTGACTGAATCCCGAACATCGAAGGGTTTTTGCGGGCCGTCTTGCCCTCGCTCTTGCTGCGAATCTTCAGTGCCCAACGGTGTCCACGCTTGGACGAGACGAATATCTCCAGGAAGCGCCATGGAATCTTGCGAAACCACCAGCGAAACCGCTGGTACTTCCTGTCCAACGAACAAAACCGGTCGCCGTGTTCCAGCGCCACCCGCTGACCTGCAAAACGGCCTTCGTAGATGTTTCCGTAAACTTCGTAGCCGGCCTTGCGCGCCTGGGTGTCAAACAGGAAGTCGCGGTTGCCCGGCACCCAGATTGCACGATCGCTGCCCTTGGCGAGCTTCGTCATCAGCGAGTTGATGTACTGGCCGAAATCGTTCTCAAGGTGCCGTTTCCCAATCCAGTACTGGGTCAAGTCGCCAAGACAGGCTATTTCGGGCGTCCCGGCAACGCGATCAATGAACGCTTCAAACAGCGCGTTCAGCTCCGGGCTGTCTTCAGACAGGTGGAGATCGGAAAATAGAACGCCGTCGAACTCTGGCATTTTGAGAGTGTAGCGGGCGACGCAACGAGATTACAGAGACGGCGGCGACTTGCGTCAGAGTGGCGCCGTGCGAGACTGGCTCCATGACGAATCGGGCTTGCATCATCGCAGTCGGCAACGAGGTTGTGCACGGCTTTATCGTGAACACGAACTCGGCGTGGCTGGCGCGTGAGCTTGGCGAACTAGGCTTCGATGTCGCCTATCACCTGTCAGTCAACGACCGTGAAAGCGAACTTGTCCGTCGTATCAAGGCAGCACTTGATGAAGGTCTGTTCGTGGTCACGACGGGCGGCATCGGCCCCACAGTGGACGACCGCACACGCCAGGGTGCGGCCACGGCCCTGGGCGTTGAACTGAAGCTCGATCACGACGCGCTTGCGAAGCTGCAAGAACGCTACGCTGCCATGGGCCGAAAGTTCCCTGAAGGCAGCGAGCGACAGTGCATGCGCCCGGAAGGCTCCAAACACATCCAGAACTCGTTCGGCACCGCCAGCTGCTTTCTGGCCCGCGATGGCACAGGCGGCATTGCCGCGTTGCCCGGCGTCCCGCGCGAGTTGAAAGGCATCTGGGCGGAAGAGCTGCGCGCAGCGATCATCGAAGAGTTCGGGCTTCACGAACGTTACTTCAGCCGGGAAGTACGGGTCTTCGGCATACCCGAAAGTGAGCTGAACAATCGCATGCAGCAGGTGCTCGAAACGCCCACGGCCGAAGGCGCGATCCTTGTCGATGATGCCGTGATCCGCCTGCGCTGGAGGGTTCTGGCCCGGGACCAAGCCGGCGCCGACGAAGCGCTTCAACCTCTGATCGATGCGACCAAGAATGAGCTGGGCGATCTCGTATTCTGCGAAGGTGATGTCTCACTGGAAGAGACGACGGTTCGTCTCCTCGCCGAAAAGGGGTTGAGAGTCGCCTGCGCGGAAAGCTGCACCGGCGGGATGATCTCCGATCTGATCACCGACGTACCGGGTAGCAGCGACGTCCTGCTTGAAAGCGCTGTCACCTACAGCAACGACGCGAAACAACGACGCCTGGGCGTAAAACCCGAAACACTGGAAGCTCACGGCGCGGTATGCCGAGAAACAGCGATTGAAATGGCGCGCGGCATCCAGCAAACCAGTGGTGCAGACCTGAGTGTAAGTGTGACCGGCATTGCAGGCCCCGGAGGCGGCTCGGCTGAGAAACCCGTAGGGACTGTATGGCTCGCTGCAACCATGGGCGGTGAAACCAAAGCGTGGCGCCTAAGAGTACCGGGTGAGCGCGAGCTGGTTAAATGGCGCACCGCCAGAACCGCCTTGAACACCCTGCGCCTCTCGGCCTTACACGGGAGGCTTCCGGAGACGATCGCTTACTGGATTGCACCGCCGTAGAGAAGGCAGGAAGGGGTCAGACCCTCTCGCCCCACTGACCGCTTTTCGACGTGGCAGCGCTGAACTAAGCTGACAAACATGCCAATCGCGAAACGAGTTGAGCCGGCGACTATCAGCTTTCTGCTGACCGGCATTGATCCACTGGACAGTACCGATGCCGCACTGGCGATGTGCGCCGGCATTACCGCAGACGGACACGGTGAGCACGCAAGGCGACTGTTTGACGCATTGCTAAAGCTGGACCCACGCCCCGACCCGGAGCTTCTGAGAGAGGCAATCCTGCAGACGCACCTGTTCGCGGGCTACCCGAGAGCTCTCAACGCGCTGGCAGCTTTCCGTGATGCCTGCAAGAAGGCGGGAAACCCGCTTAGCGGCGAGATCACGCTTCGCACAGAACCGCTGGAAGGCGATGACATGCCAGCCTTCCGTAAACGCGGGCAGGAGTTGTTCGACAAGATCTACGGCGAGAAGAGCGCACAAGTTGACAAGTTTGCAAAAGCCAACAGCCCAGACCTCGCGGACTGGGCCATCGCCGAAGGCTACGGGCGTGTTCTGTCACGCCCCGTACTGGAGGCGCGTCAACGCAGCCTGTGTATCGTGGCCGCACTGATCCCGCTGGATGTCACGCCACAGTTGAAGGGGCACATTCAGGGAGCCCTCAACACGGGCAGCACCGCAGACCAGCTTTGGAAGCTGTTCGATGTAGTAAGCCGCTTGTTCACGGAAGGGCCTGAAACCCGCGGCGCGAAACGCACCTTCGAAGACGTCCTGGGCAAGATAGTTATGTCGGAAGAAGAGTTCGAAGAAGACCGCCGCTGGCAGGGGCTGTAGATCGGTCGTGTGGCATCAGGACTACTGCAAGCCGGGCCGAGAGAGGGGGTCAGACCCTGTTTTCGCCTGAGTGGCTCTCGAATTTTCGTTCAAGCACACGCAGCGTAAACAGGGTCTGACCCCTTCCCGCCGAATCGTTGCGACGTAATCGCCGTGATCCAGTTGTGAAGACCCACTAGTAGCGCGTGATCGCCGGCCCGTCTTCACCGGGCGCTGCGGTGAACGGACGGGCGTTGATACCTGCGCCTTCGACATTGTAGAGGCGCTGGGGGTCACAACTGAAGCTCAGACCGCCGGTCGAGAGACGCTCACTCTCAATCTCCTCCCAGCCGTCAACTGTCTGCACAAAGACCGTGTATTCCTCATCCGGCTCGAACTCGCCAAGATCGCAACTCTTCTCAAGCTCCACAGTAAAGGCAGCGTCGCCGGGATCTTTGTATGGCGAATTGTCGAGGAAGCGGATGTTGCCATCCGTGATCGTGAGCAGACGGTCAGTCGAGTTTTCGGCGGTTACCAGCAACACGAATGGAAGTCTGCGACCCACGTCCTTGAAGACGACATTCCGCCCCTCAATCTTGCTGCGGGCCACCAATCGCCATTCTTCAGCGTTCCAGACATTCAGCCCGGCCTTCTCGCCGGTTACGCCTTCATCCAGTTCAACCGCTACTTCTACAACCTCGGTGTTGGCGGCGGTGATGTCTTCGAGTTTATCCCAGGTTTTCAGGTACACCTTGACGGCCTTGCCGCCGTTGCCGTTCTTGCCGCCATCAATGCTGGGAATGACCGTCCACGCGTGGTTGCCGTTGCCTCGCCCCCACCACGGCGTGAACGCCTGCGCGGCCGGTAGACCGGCTGCACGCAGCATGCAGTTTTCGACATTGCTGCAGTCCTCGCAGCGCCCCTCGTGCACGGCCAGAGCCGTCAACATGCCGAAGTCTTCCCACGTGGTGTCACCGTAGTACTGGAAGAAGTCGTAGGTCGCGCCACGGGCAAGCTCGATCGCCCTGTTCGCGTCGTCCTTCGTGAGGTCTTTCAGTTCGGGTGCCAGTGCGGTGAAGAAATGTCTGCGCCAGCGTTGCAGAGGCTCACCGGTGCCACGGGGTGACAGCACCTGTTGCAGAAAGTCTTCGTCCTTGCACTCGCGCCCCCACGGGAAGTCGACTCGCGCCTTCGTTGCGTAATACACGTTCTCGTAGAACGTTCGGGCATCCATGGCCTGCAAGTCCTCGATGCTGCCATCGTCGTCTTCACGCCAGAAGGCCATGGCATCGAGACGCGAAATCAGCCACACGCCAGCCCACAGGTTTTCGGCGGCGTGGTCTGACTTGCCGAGTGCGCTCAACGCAACGGCCAGTTCCCGCCCTGCACCCTTCGCGTTCTTCATGTTTTCGCGGGCACGCTTCAGAGTCTCGTCGTCGAGCTTGTGTTTCTCGTCAAGCGCACCAATGGCCTGCTCAAGCACGTCGCTCGGCTTTGGAAGTTTGGCAAGTCGTGCAGCGGCCAACTCTGCTGACTCAGGTGCCGTAAATCCGTCCGCGCTGTACAGCCGACGCAGAACACGTTCGCGCTCCGGCGTAAGCTTGCGGTCGTTTCGCTTGTTGCCATCACGAAAGACAATCGAGCGCAA
>JAGQRE010000034.1:0-18172 GCA_020425695.1 Planctomycetota bacterium | reverse complement strand
GTTCTCTCGAACATGCTTCAGGATTGCCTCGGGCACTGACAGGACTTCGACGCTATCCGTGATGCGTTGGTCTTCCGGATCGACGTCGTCAAAGTACTTGCTCGCGATGTACTCGCGTACTTTCAGGGGCAGGACGCCTTCCTCCGGCGCCTGTTCAACGTCATTGGCTTGCGACGGCGCGACGGCCAGCAACAGAACAAATGCTACCCCGACGAAACGCAAAGGCGTGCGCATGACGACTCCAGAAAAACAGAAGGCCCGTTAACAGTTTATCCGCCGAAGATCAGAAGAAGTAGGTGTATCCGGCCACAATCCCTATCGCCCAGTACACTCCGCGAGCGCTGTCAGGGACGCCCAGCAGCAGTCCGGCTTCGGTCGGGTTGTCCAGATTGATGTTCTGCTCAACGCTGTCGCTGCCAATCGCGAAATGCACACCCACTGCGAACTCACTCTTCTCGGTCCGGATCGTTACGCCCGTCATGCCGTGGTAAAGGTCCCACTCAGTTACGCCGAGGTGAACTGCATCGTCATGTTTCGTGATGTTGGCCGAGAAGTCGGTGTAGAAGCCCCAGTGGCCTGACCATTCGCCAATGATCCAGTCGCCGAACTTCTGGCTTACGCCGGCGGCAACGTTGAACACGCCGTTTGTTGTGTGCCTGACTTTGAGAAAGTCGTTTGAGCCGCCAATCAGGTTGGTCGCCCCCTGAAAGAATGCACCGCTTTCGGGGCGTATCACCGTCCATGCACCCACTGGCAGGAACCACTCGGCGCTGGCGGCGATGCGGGTACCGGTGGACTCAATGGTGTATTCCGCGCCGGCTGCAAACGACCAAGGCGAGCGAAACTCGGTCGGGCGGCTTTCCTGCCTGTCATTCAGCACCAGCGAGGCACCTTCGCCGTCTTCGTCCGGGTCGATGTTCAACACTTCAAGATTGCGCGAAACAGTCCCCTGCCCCCAAAGGTGAATTGCCTGCGTTGTGGCCGTGAGCCCCGCCTTGAAACCATCCAGTTCAAAGGCCAATCCCAGCTTCCAGAACGCCCGCAAGTCTACGTAGTTGACGTACGCCGAGTTGTCGACAGCTGCAGCCTCAAAGGCCGTTCCGTTGAACCAGACGGCTCGCGCATCCACGTCAACGGAGAGCTTCTCAATGCGAAGCCCGCCGAAAGTCGTGGCCCCAAACGAAAGATAGTCGGTGATCTGCCAGGCCCAGCTTAGTCCAAACCAGTACTCTTGAAGGTCAGCGTCGACGGTGATCTGGGCGGTATAGTCTTCGTCACCAGCGCTGCGCACGTCGCCAATCACATTCTCTCGGGCTTCGCGGCGTTCGCTGACGCTGAGGTTGTAGTAGTGTCGCGCGAGAATCGTGTGCCCGAAAGCGTGCCCCGGGGCAAACTCAAACAAGTGGATACCGGACACAAGCGACGGCACGACACGGTAGTTCAATGAATCCAGATCACGGTCTTTGCCCGCGCCATCACGGATGAAGTACCGGTCCATCTGGTAAACCGAAGCGCTGACGGAAAGCGAAGGGTTATCAATCCACGACAGTCTGGCCGGGTTGTAATAACCGGCGCTGGTGTCATCAACGCCGCCGACCACCGCGCCGCCCAGCAAGTGCGAGCGGGTTCCGCCCTGCTGGAACCAGTAGTTCTGATCCTGTGCGGACATCTGGGCTGCAACGGTCACTGCTACGGCCAATAACAAGGCGTACCGCATAGACTCTCCAAAGCTCAATTTCATGGGCGACCAGCCTAACAACAAAAGAGCTCGGGCAGTAATGCCCGAGCTCTCACTCTTCACACTGTCCTAGCGCCCGCCGCTTGTCTTTGGTGGCACGGTTCGCAGGTACTTCCACAGCGCTTCCACGTCATCTTCCTGCATGCCGGCGTAAGCCTTCCACGGCATGGCATCATGCAGCGTGGCTCCGTCCGGTCGTTGCCCTTTCTGGAGGGCATTCTTGAAGTCTTCGTACTCCCAGTTGCCAATGCCGGTCGCTTCGTCCGGCGTGATGTTCCGTGACTCCGGCCAGGACGGATCGCCCCCGGGGATCTTTCCGCCACTAAGCGTGGCGCCGTGGCAACCCGTGCAAGCGCCAATCATAACTTTGCCCCATTCTTCTGTGGGGCCGCGACTCGCCTGCGGACGTTCGGCCTTGTGGTCGATTTTCTCCCACGCGAAGACCGGCTCACTCGCAACGATCAGCATGCCGATCGGCCCCAGCGAGTGCTTCTTGCTTTCACGATTCACGCCCGGCAGCGACTTGATGTAGCTGACGACAGCACCGATGTCGCTGTCAGGGAACGACCAATAGTCTTCGCTGGGCATGATCAGCGCTCGGGTACCGTCAGGCTTCAGCCCGTGACGAACGGTGCGGACCCAGTCTTCGGGCTTGTAGTTCTTCGTTACGCTGCCTTCGCCACTTGTAAGGTTCGGCGCATAGACCAGCCCCAGCGGAAATGCGTCGATAGTCGCGCCGCCACCCATGTCAGGCTGATGGCAATCACTGTGGCTGCAACCCATGACGTGATCGACGAGATACTTGCCGTGCGCAACTGCATCGTCGTCATCTTCCGGGATCTCGATGCCTTCGACGGCCAGCTCGCGTTCTTCAGCGAGTGCACTGGAAGACGCAAAATAAAGCCCGCCGAACGCCACACCGAGCAACCCGAGAAAGCCGACCAACCCAAACAGAAACAGGCGCTTCACGAGCCCCATTTTCTTCTTCTTGTCTGCCACGTTCGCCCCCACAAAAATGGAATCGCGAAGTTGTATAATCACGGAATTGAACGTTGCAACGAAAAGTACGGATTATTCGCGCACACCAACGTGGATTGCCATGGTGCCCAGATTCAGCTTGCGGAAGCGTACTTCAGTGAACCCGGCAGACTCCAGGCGTTGCTTCAACGCCCGTGCATCCGGGAACAACTGGATACTGTCGGCCAGGTAGCTGTAGGCCTTGTCGCCGGAGCCCGTCAGCACGTTGCCCAACCACGGGACGACGCGGTTGATGTACCAGTTGGCGAAGCGGCCTATCAGACCGCGCGCGGGTGTGGCCTCAAGGATCGCGAGACGCCCACCCGGTTTCAGAACTCGGGCAAGCTCACGCAGCCCGGCGTCGATATCCTGAAAGTTGCGTACCCCATAGCCGACGGAGACAACGTCAAACTCGGCGTCGTTGAACGGTAGATGCAATGCGTCGGCCGCCGCAAGCGGAAGTTTCACGCCTGCTTTGCCAGCCTTCTGTTGCGCAATCACCAGCATTTCGGGTGTGAAGTCGCTGGCAACGACTTCAGAGGGCTTCGGCTTCAACCGCTGGAACATGAGCGCCAAGTCGCCGGTGCCGCAGCAGACGTCCAGCACGCGCTCGCCGCCCTTTAGTTGCGCCATCTTTACCGTGCGCTTGCGCCAGGCCTGGTCACGCCCGCCGCTGATGATTCGATTGAGCAGGTCGTACTTGCGCGCAATGCCCGCAAACATCGCACGTACCTTCGGCCCGCGCTTGTCGTCGCGGGGATCCACAGCGCTGTCGCCGCGCAGTTTCGGTTCAGGCTCGGTCGCCGTCGTCATGAATTGATGGTGTTTGCTTACGACGCGTTGGTCAATGCCCGGATCAATCCGTTGAAATGCGCAAGTCGTCTGCCAAGGCGCGGCCGGCTGCTTCGTGCCGGTTCTCCGGATCAGCATACTTCGACAACTCAAGCGCCCTTTCTACGGCTGACCACTCTAGTGACTTATTGTCGAAATAGCGGAAACGAATCAGAACGCGCTCCTGAGTCTTCACCTGTTTTGGTTCCGTGTCTCTCCACCACGCTATCCGCTTCTTCCCGTCTTGCATGAACTCGCGGCCCGTAAAGAACACGGTAGCAACGTCAGTGAAATAGCTAGCCGACTGAATCAGAAGAACGGCGTCTTCAGTGTCCATACTTAGTTTCGGCGCGCCCCAGCTAGTGCTACGAGCACGTTCTGAGTAGCTGACGCCTGACGACTCGTACTCAACCATGTAGTAATGCTTCCCGGATTGCCACTCCAGCCCATCTGGTTCACTCGGAAACTCGACGAGAGCCTCGGGATCGTCGACACCGTTCAGCCGAATGGGTTCGATCCGATCGCCGTCGAGGCGAAAATCCGGATCCGACTTGCCAGTGGCACTGAGTAGCCCCAGTGGTGTGCCGATCAGCCAGTACCAACCCATTGGAGGACCAGCATTCATGCGTTCAATCTCGCCGGATTCAATCAGGCGCTGCTCCAACTCCGCTGCTGACGGTGTCGTGTCGGCTCGCTCAACAGACGCACACCCGGCTAGGAGAAAGCAGATCGAGGCTATCAGACAGCGGTACATGGTTCCAAATTAGCAAACGGCGGCCGGAAAGTCCGGCCGCCGTGCATTCGTCGTGCTCGCAAACCTAGCGCTTGCTAAACTGGAAGCCTCGGCGTGCGCCGCGGCGACCGTACTTCTTGCGTTCCTTCATGCGTGGGTCGCGGGTGAGCAGGTCGTGTTCCTTGAGTTTCGGCTCAAGTTCCTTGTTCACCTTCACGAGGGCGCGCGCGATACCGAGCTTGACGGCCTCGGCCTGCGCTGTGGTACCGCCGCCGTCCACGTTGACGTGCAGGTCGAACTTGCCTTTGAGTTCCGTCACTTCAAACGGCTTGTGAACGCTCATGCGCTCCAGCTCGTTGCAGAAGTACTCAGTCATCGGGCGCTTGTTGATGAACATCTGACCGGAGCCTGACTTGATGCGCACGCGTGCCACTGCTGACTTGCGGCGACCGAGACCCCAGATGATATCGCTGTCTGCCATGTTTACTTACCTTCCAACTCGGCCTTCTGGCCGTAGGTGACTGTGAAGGGTTTCGGCTGCTGCGCCACGTGTGGGTGCTCAGCGCCCTTATAGATCTTCAGCTTCTTCAGCATCTTGGCGCCCATTTTGGTCTTGGGAAGCATGCGGCGTACCGCAAGCATCACGACCTCACGCGGGTTTTTGACAATCTGCTCTTCGAACACGAGCGTCTTGCGACCGCTTGGCCAGCCGGTGAAGTGCTCGTAGATCTTCTGCTTGCTCTTGCGACCGGTTACGACGACCTTTTCGCAGTTGGTTACAATCACGAAATCGCCGGTATCAACGTGCGGGGTGTAGCCGGGCTTGTGCTTACCCATCAGCATGACGGCAATTTTGTTCGCCATGCGGCCAAGTGTCTGGCCTTCAGCATCGATATGATGCCACTCGGGTTTTACGTCAGCGCCTTTGGCCTGAAACGTCCGTTGTGAATACGCTACAGTCATGATCCATCCTCAAATACAAAGCCCGCCGCCTTCAGCGGAGGGGCGGAGAAAATAGCAGGGGCAAATGGGGTGTCAATAGAGGGTGGTGCTATTGTAGAGCCCTATGCAAGATGTTTAATCTGAGTTGCTACGCCCTCTTTTTAGAACAATCGAGTTCGGCATGAAGTTTGACGCCCGCGTCCAGGGAGTCCCCAATCATCTGGCAGCCGCCAAGCAACATCTTTCCAAGGCGGATTACCAGCTTGAAGTCGCCAAGATGAAAGCCGGGGAAGCCCGCCTCATTGAGAAGTTCCCGGATCAGAAGAAGGCGATCCAGGAAATGTTCAAGCGTAAGCTTGATCCGATCGGCCATTTCTCATGTGAGCGTTTCAACTTCCTGCAGCCCCTGCATGAATTCGCGTGCTTCGTTGACGGCACAACGCCCGAAGAAGTCATCGAAGAAAACGCCTGGACCAACAGCCTCAACATCGTGCTGATGGGCCAGAATGACTGCCTGATCGTCCCATTCGACTTTTCCGTACCACTGGAAACCCACATTGAGGGACGCGCGCACCCATACGTCATCTGTTCCGGCATACGCATGAAGAAGGAACTCGACGCAATCGACGAATACGTCGCCGTCGAGCACACGCTTGGCGTCCGCGAGTTCGGCGCCTTCGTGAACATTCGCCGCCAGGACATGTCTAAGTTCGAGAAGGAAGAAGGCGTCGGGCGACGCTTCTGGGCCAAGTGGGGCGTGGCAGCGGTACGCGGGCTTGTTGAGCGCAGCAACCGCTCAGGCGTGCCCGTGTTCGTCGATCCACAATTCGGCGAAGTACCGATGAATGCCTAGAGCGACCTTACGGGGTCAGACCCTGTTTTCGCTCTGTCTGCACTGACGGTCGTTCCAAGACGTTTCGGACGAAAACAGGGTCTGACCCCCTCGCCCGAATTGTCGTCTTTTCAAGCCGCCTCGTTCCGAAACAGACTTAGGGAACACGCACGGTGATCGTGTGTGTTTCCGTCGGGCCGCTGACGAAGGTCTGCCCGGCCGCCGGCTGGATCGTCAGCGTCAGCGTATAGTTCCCAGAAGGCGCTGCGGCATTCACGCTGATACGCCCATACTGCAAAACGCTGACGTTTGCAGGCGAGCTGGATGACCACGCAAAGTCCACAAAGCTCGGGCCGCCGGAGTCACCGTACGGGTGAAAGTTGATGGACGTCCCAAGCTGGTCCAGCGCTTCGATGCTGGTCGCATACTCGCTGCCTTTACCGACCGTAACCTCACCCGGGACCCGAACTGTCAAATCGTAAACACGTGTTGCTGTGTCCACATCACGAACGCTATCGAGAGTCGTAATCAGCGTGTCCAGTGAACTGCCGGACGTTACTTGAGTGTTATCGCCGCCTGCGGCGCGTTCGAGATTCGACGGGTCCATATAGTTGTTCAGCAGAGCGGAGCCAATCAGCCCGGCGGAGCCGAGGTCAGGCATCGCAATCGGAGTGTTCGGCACGACAGCGATTGATCCGTTCAGTTCGCCGTCATCAAGCGCGTCCTGGTACAACCCGAGGCAAAAGTCGAACACGTTGCTGACGCCAAGATCTTTCGCCACCTGGCTTAGCGCCGCCAGCACGCGGGCATAGAAATCATCGCTGCCGAAGCTCCCTGATGCCGAATAATCAACCGGCTGGCGCGCACGGATGCCGTCCAGCCCAAAGAACTCGGCAACCTGCTGGCACACCAGTCCATAGATGCCGGTACCGATGCCGCCCTGCACACCCGCGATACTTCCGTCAAAGGCGAGGCAGCGCCCGACGGCCACGGTCGTCAGGGGCGAGACATTGACGTCAATGACGCTGTAGCCGTCATATAACGGAACCACGCCGTACATGACGTGGTCGGCCCGGAAGTCATGGAACTTGTTCGACAGCGCCGTGGCCGGGTTCGCGCCACGGGCCCCCACGCCGCCCCGTACTTCGACCAGAATCGGGCCGCGATATCCGGTGTCGGTCAGGAAAACCTGGTAAATGCCGTTACTGAAAGAACGCCCGACACCGATGTTGCCCGTGAAATCAATGCTGGCGTCGTCATTGATACGGCGAAGCGTTACGTAGGCATCATCGATCGTGCCCGCGTTGGACACGACGCCGCGGACAAAGACCGGGCCGTTCTGGTTGGGCAGTGTCCCGGTGGACGAACCGCCTGCGCCCTGCGTTTTGGCCTCATCCTGACGCTGGTCGAATTCACCGTTGCACGCCGCAACGACGGCTGACAACAGCAACAGCAGCGGCAGGAATCTACGCATTGGGCTCTATTCGATCTCGTTGCGACTTGCGACGACGGCCTTCACCAGACCGTATTCAACCGCAGCCTCGGCCGGGATCCAGAAGTCGCGATGTACGTCTTTCTCGATCTGCTTGACAGTGCGTCCTGTCTCACGGGCGACGATCTGGTTGTACATCGCCTTGATGCGATCGATTTCGGCACTCAAGATTTCGAGGTCGCTGGCCTGCCCGCGCCCGGACATGGACGGCTGGTGCAGCAGGAAGCGGCTTGAGGGCGTGCAGAAGCGGTCTTCCTTGTCGGCGCCGAGGTGAATCATAACGCCGGCGCTGGCACAGATTCCGCAAACAATGCTGCGAATCTTCGGCTTTACAAAGCGGGCATAGTCAAGGATTGCAAAGCCGCTGTCGGCGCTGCCGCCCGGGCTGTTCACGATGAACGTGATCGGCTTGTCGGCGTCGTCATCTTCAAGAATGCGAAGCTGCGCGATGACGCTGGCCGCCAGTTTGTCGTCAACCTGCTTGCTGATGATGACGGTGCGGCTTGCAAGAAGCTTTTCGGTCAGGGCCTTCGGCGTGCCTTTTTCGTTTTTGCCGTTGCCCTCTTCGCCGTTCTCTTCGTCTTCGTCATCGAGCAGAATTTTGCTCGGATCATAGTCGGTCATGGTCATCTCTCGTATCTGACGTCCGCGCCCCAACGGCTCGAACCTGCAAGCTCTCTAACGCCGCGAACTTCAACATGCCTTCCCAACACGGTCAAGGCGGGGCGGGTAACCTATCCATACAGCCATTCCGCGTACGAAGTGTACAAGAAAAGGTTGTGGAGTGTGTGTGCAACGAGTACAGGCCAGATTCGCCGAGTCAACAACATAGCGCCCCCCCAGATTAGTCCTGACGTGACGACAAAGGATGCATTCAGCGGCCCCTGATAGATGTGGTAGCTCGCAAAAAGAACGGATGAAACCGTTAGTGCGATGAATACCGAGCCGGTCAACTGTTTCACGCGAGTCAGCACATATCCGCGCCAGACAAACTCTTCCGCAAGGCTGTTGGCTGTCAGACTTGCGCAAAGAACGCCCCAGCCAAAGGCACCGGACGGAGTGAACCACTGCCCAGGCGGGTTCGGTGCGCCGGTCGCTTTGACCAACACAGCATCAACCACGAGGGTCGCCACGGCGAGCAGCGGACCGAGTAGCAGAAGGCCCATCACACGTGGTTTGACAACGCCGACGTCTCGCCACCGAAGATCACTGCGTGAGATGATGTACATCAAGACGATGAAGACTTGCAGAGAAGTTGCTAGAGCCTGAATCTCAGTCAAAAAGAGCGTTCTGTCGTCAGCAATTTCTTCGTAAGACCATTCGGATGGATGCATGAATGCACCCTCAGAAACCAACCCAGATACCATGAAAGGCAACCATCCGAGCACCAGCACGACGCACAACTCCAGCCACTGTGCGGCACGAGCTTTCGCCGCAGCAGTTTGCTGCGGAACGACTATGGGTTCGTCCCAAGCGTCTTCATCCGGTTCAGGTGCGTCGCCAAGTTCGGGAATGCCCGAAAACGCAACACGCCCGTCCTCATCGAAAGTGGTCCACGGCTCGACGGGTTCCCCATCGACGTAGTTGCCGCGCTCTTTCACGGAGCCGTTGGGATAGAAGGACTCGTATGCACCCTGTCGAATCTCCGTTCCGTCGGCGGAGATTCGAACACTCCAACGCGCCTTGAGCGTCCCATCCGGACAGTGCTCTTCTCTTGTAAGTGTGGAATCGCTGGGCACACCACTCCAGAGTTTTCAGGACGGCACACGTTCTCAGCTCGCGCTACCACCGCTCTTTTCGCCGCCGCCTTTTGGGCCGGTGCCGCGTTTGCCAGTGCGGCGTCCACGGCGGCGTCCGCCTCGGCGGTTGCCCGATGATGAACCACCGCGCTTTTGCCCGGACTTCTGCGCAGGTTTTTGCCCGCCCGATCTTTGCCCCGACGAAGACCGCCGCTTGGGCGCGTCCCGGTCGGCCTCGCGGATGGCTTCCTGAAGGTCCTTGCCTTCGGGGTTCAGCTCGCGCAGGATTTTGAACTTCCGAAGCACGTAAAACTCGTCCTCGACAATGTCGCGTTCCATTACTTCGAACGTCCCACTGTCGAGAAATTTCACCAGCACGGGGCGGTCGTAGTTCTCGCCGCCCTCGGCCAGAACCTTCTCGCGCAGGGCTTTCCAGTCCTTGAGCGCGTCGACCACTGTCTGTTTGTCGCGATGCCGCATGCCGCTTCCCGTTTCACACGCGCCTAAACAACTACACACATCGAAGCTAACATCAAGCCTGAGGGCCGAGGAGGACACCTGATGAAACCGAAGAAGCCAGCCATCAACCGGGCGCGGCGACAGTTTCTGCAATCCACTGCGCTGGTCGCCGGCGGCATCATTCTCGCTTCCTGCGCACCCGAGGACGCAGGGCCGCGCATAACGGCCGAGCCCAAACCGGACGCCAAGCCCGATGAAAACAAAAAAGCAGAATCAGGTGAGAAACTGACCTACGGCGCGCTCATGTGCGGCGGTCGTCTGATCAACACCGAAACCAATGAAGAGCGATTCGTCTTTACCCAACTCAGTATCGACCAGACGATCAAAGACAAAGGTGCCAAACAGAAACTGATCACCGACATCGGCTTCCTCGCCCACGGCGTCATCAAAAACCCAAACGCCAACCACAAGATTCTAGTCTTTGAAAAGAAGGGCGAAGGTGGCGCTGAGATTGACCTGAAAGACAACAAGCTCACGACGCGCATCAAACCCTCGAAGGGCTGTGCATTCTACGGACACGGCGCATACAGTGTTGACGGCAAACTGGTCTACGCCACCGAATACGACGAGCAAACCTACATCGGCAAGATGACCGTCCGCGACGCCGAGGACTTCTCGGTCGTAGGCGAATTCCCGACCCACGGCGAATGGCCCCACGACTGCCAGTTCATCGACGAGGGGAAAACGGTCGCCGTTACAAACGGCGGCGGCAACATCGAAGGCGGCGCGATACCCAACGTCAGTTACATCGAAGTCAGCACGGGCGAACTGATCGAGAAGATCGAGTTCAACTCGGAGCTGATCAACGCCGGGCACCTGATCATCTCACCCAACGGCGATCTCGGTGTCGGCCACGCCATGCGCGAAGGGCTGGATACTCGCGAAGCCATGGGCGCGCTAAGCCTTAGGCCTAAAGACGGCAAGTTCAAAACGATGGTGACGCCGGCCGCGGTTACCAGCGCCATGAAGGGTGAGACTCTCAGCCTTTGCCTGAACACCGCAAACAGGACGATTGCCGCCACCAACCCGTACGGCAGCCCGAACGGCATCGTCACGTTCTGGAACTACGAGACTCAGAAGTACGTAAGCAGCCTAGAGCTTGAACAGCCACGTGGTGTCGCCATGACGCTCGACGGCAGCTACTGGATCATTACGTTCGGCAAGGATACGCCGGGTGTTGTTCTGGTCAGTGCCGAAACGAACAAGCTTGGCGATGAACCCATCATGTTTGCCGCGTCTTCGCAGGGCTCGCACGTTTACGTCCACGATTACTGGGCCGGCGCTTGACCTCATGCGACAGTTGTTTGTGAACAATTTCGCATAAATTCCGGAACTACCCCTATCCGCGGCAGCTTTAAGCTGGTTACCATATGCGCAGTTCAAACGGCCGGCGCGACGTCAAGCACTGTGTAGGACGGGTGCCGACCGGGGGAGACCGCAGAGAGCGGCTCCAGACAGGAGTTAGTAGGAATGGCTACAGGTACAGTGAAGTGGTTCAATGACGACAAGGGCTTCGGATTCATCACCCCCGACGACGGCGGTGCCGATCTATTCGCCCACTACAGCGCCATCCAGAGTGAAGGTTTCAAGTCACTCAAAGAAGGCCAAAAGGTGGAGTACGATGTAGGTCAGGGGCGCAAGGGTCCGGCGGCTGAAAACATTCGCGGAATCTAACGCAACCGAACCAACTATCACCCGGGCGGTCCAATTGGGCCGCCCGGCGCAATTTGCTGTGACTGGATTCTCTGAAAGCCTGTCGTTATGGGCATGCGAGCGGTGCAAACGCGAATTTTTCGCAACGCGAGAATAGTTTGCTATGGCGATGCCCGATTGTGGATATCTATCCTATGTGCCAAGTGTAACAGGCCCCTCCGCGTCACGAACTGTCTCTGGGCGCAGACGGCCACAAGCAGGCTGCAAAAGCAGCAATGTCAGGAGTAAGTAAGCATGGCTACAGGTACAGTGAAGTGGTTCAACGACGACAAGGGTTTCGGGTTCATCACACCCGACGACGGCGGCGCCGACCTGTTCGTCCACTACAGCGCAATCCAGAACGACGGCTTCAAGTCGCTGAAGGAAGGCCAGAAGGTGGAATACGACGTAGGCCAGGGGCGCAAAGGCCCTGCGGCTGAAAACGTCCGCGGACTATAAGATTGAGCCAACATCACACCGGGCGCCGAGAGGCGCCCGGTCTCGTTTTTTCATCGAATCTTTTTCCTGTCTCGCGGAACGCTTTAACTCGCACGCCTATCCTGTTGTCGTTGGCGGCGAGCATAGCGTGGACGGACAGGGGACCGAACGAGACCAGCTCGCAAGCATGCAGGAGAAACCAGATGGCAACCGGCACGGTAAAGTGGTTCAACGACGAAAAGGGCTTCGGATTCATCACCCCGGCTGACGGCGGACGCGATGTATTCTGCCACTATTCGGCAATCAAAATGGAGGGCTTCAAATCCCTCCGCGAAGGACAGGGCGTAGAGTTCGAGCTGATCGAAGGCCAAAAAGGCCCAGCCGCGCAGAATGTGATTTCTGCAGGCTAGGGCAGAACAATCGGTCCAGCCGGTCTGGAACCAAGACCGTTCATTTTCGTGTTAGAGCGACGAGTTCGGAAACGGCCTTGATCTTCCCTTCGGCCAGGGTCTCCTCTCTGACGACCAGCCCAGTTGTAAGGTCGGTCCAGGTGGTGGTTCCGGAACTTTGGTCACCGACACTCTTCCTTGCACACTCGAACACGCCTGCTGCTGTAGTCATGGTTTCAATTGGCTCCCGGCGCGGAGGAAGTTCCTGCCGTAGGAGTTCCAGAAGGATTCTAAAGGGGCGCCCCTGAACCTTCGACGCGCCACGTTCCGTTGTTGTCGTGCGCACTTCGACTTCGCTTGCGGTAGCTCCCACCACCTCAAACTGCGTTTCTTGTTTTAGGACAAGAGAACCGCCTCTGGAGACGCTTTCGCGAATCACCCAGCCGTTCCCTACTGTCGTATAAAACTTACGGAAGGATTCTTTCTCAGCTTGGCCAATCAACCTGAAGCTCTCGATAAACCGTTCAGCTGCGTCCCTCTGACCATCAGTGAACTCCTCACACAAAACCAGATAGATTCGGCCCCGACGCCTAAGCAACAGAAACATCGATTCACGCCCGGCCTGCGACGTCATTGAGTAGATACGCCCTTCGTAGTCGTCGAGCGTGTGTGTCCTGATGCCGGGTTTCAGAACTGCGCCAACCTCCTGCGCCATGGCGTCAGCGGCCACATCGTAATCATAGTCGACACTGGACTGATCGCCACCAATGTCGAAGTACGCTACTTCGAAACTGACGCCCGATACTATGCAGCGAACACTCTTGAGATCCTTGGCACCCAAGGGCGTAAAAATCGATACTACTGATGGTTCCGGCTGCTCGGGAAAATCAGCTTCATATTCTCCGGCGCGTGCAATGTGATGGTGCCAGACTCCATTGGCATCTATGCCACCGCCCGTGGCTCCCCAGATTGCGGCACCCACTATCACCGCAACAACAACTGCGGCGATGCCAAATCCGATGACTTTGCTCGAGTTACTCTTCTTCGGTGTGTTGCCTGCCCGGTACTGCTCTGGCAGTTGTTGGCTTCCGTCTTGACCAATGCCGATGGACGGCTGCGTATACTGTAGCGGGTAACCCACCCCCCGCCCCCCAGCACCCGTTAAGGTAGCCTGTTGAGGCGGATCGGACGCTTCGCCGCCCACAACTCTACGGCAGTGCCTACAGTACAAGTTTGCGTTTCCGGGGTATTCCGGAACGGCAATCGTAGCGCCACATCCTTGGCAAGCCAGATTGTTCTGCCCCACTGTGAACTCCATTGCCAGACCTTCGAAACAGCCTATCACGACCAATACAGGCGAACGACTCTGTGCCTGCAAGAAAGTCGCGTTAGTCGCTACAGTGGTGACATGGCGGATATGTTCAAACAGCGGGCCAAGAAACTGGCGGCGGAGCGTGCGCCGCTGGCTGAACGCATGCGCCCGCATGAACCTGCGGCGTATTTAGGCCAGCAGCATCTTGTCGGGCCGGAAGGCGCGTTGGCCGGCGTGCTCAGCGGCGCGGAAGGCGCGACCGTGCGCAACATGATTCTTTGGGGGCCGCCCGGCACCGGCAAAACCACGCTTGCTCGCTTAGTCGCTGAGCGCAGCGGCATGGTGTTTGAGCCGCTCAGCGCGACCAGTAGCGGCGTCAAAGACATCCGTGAAATGCTTGATCGCGCCCGCTTACGCCTCGGCGCGGATTCGCAGGGCACACTGGTTTTCATCGACGAAATCCACCGCTTCAACAAGTCGCAACAGGACAGCCTGCTGCACGCAGCCGAGGACGGACTGATCACACTGATCGGCGCAACGACCGAAAATCCCAGCTTTGAGGTCAATGCCGCCCTGCTGTCACGTTGCCGCGTTCACGTGCTGAAACCCCTCGATGAAGCCGCCCTGAGTGACCTGCTTGATCGCGCGCTAGCCGAGGGCGTCCAGGTCAAGAACGTCCGAACCGACGACGAAGGACGAAAGGCGCTGCTGCGTTACGCGGGCGGCGACGCACGCCGCCTGCTCTCAGCCATTGAAGCCAGTTGCGACCTGCTTGCCGTGGAGCCTGCTGACGCCCGTGTCCTGACACCGCAGATTCTCGAACGCGCCGTAGGCGAGCGTATGCTGCGTTACGATCGTGCGGGCGACGAACACTACGACCTCGCCAGCGCCATGATCAAAAGCGTACGCGGCAGCGACCCACACGCGGCCATCTACTACGCGATGCGAATGCTGGCCGGCGGCGAAGACGCAAAGTTTGTCGTGCGTCGCCTGGCCATTCTGGCATCCGAAGACATCGGCAACGCGGACCCCGGTGCGCTGAACCTCGCTGCGAGTGCGATCCAGGTCGTAAACTTCATCGGGTTGCCCGAGGCCGAGTACACCATCTGCCAGCTCGCCGCCTATCTGGCGCTCGCGCCGAAATCAAACAGCGCTGCACGCGCGCGCATTACTGCACACAAGGTCATCCGCGAAACAGGCGAATTGCCCGTGCCAATGAACATTCGCAACGCCCCTACCAAGCTCATGAAAGACATGGGCATGGGGAAGGACTACCACTACGCCCACAGCTATGAGGGCGGTTTTTACCCGGAGGCATTGCTGCCCAATCAGATCGAGGGCACGCCTGTGTACGAGCCGACGGACCACGGCTTCGAGGCACGGCTCAAGAAACGCCTCGCTGAACTGGAACAGATGATTCGAGACTCAAAGGAACCGGAATAGTCTAGCTTGACCCGTTCCAATCACCCCCAGTCTGTGGAGCAGCAAGCCATAGTGCGCGGCCTTAGACTGTGATCATGTTCGACTTTCTGAAATCCAAGTTAAACACGCTAGCCACACCGCTTGGCCTCATTGCCGTTGGTTCGCTCATGACAGTCGGTCTATATCTGAGCATCCACGGAGTCTCCGAAAGCACTGAACGAATTGTGCAAGCGGTGTCTGTCTTTCTCTCAGTCCTGTTTCTCGGATTGATGGTCTGGTTGACGACTATCCCAACTCGTGACCGAAACATCTGGTAGCGGCCTATGTTGGCTTTGCGAACTCAGCCCAGAGTTCATGCCCGGCGCGGCGTTCGATGCTGTGCGGCGTGACTTCGAGTGTCCTGATTTCGAAATGCGGCTCGTACAACGCCAGCACCTCTTCGCGCGTTACGTCAAACGGTGGGCCGCCTTCGCGACCGTGGTTGTAAAAGCAGCCGATCAGCAGCCCGCCGGGCTTCAGCACGCTCAGAGCCAGCTGCACGTACTCTGCACGGCGAGAGGGCTCCAGCGCCACAAAGCAGGTGTACTCGTAGAAGTAGTCAAACTGCTCGTGCTCGGTTTTGGTCAACTCAAACACGTCGGCCTGCCGAAACTCGAACTTGCCCGGCGCACCTATTGAATGCTCGTTGGCACGCGCAACTGCCAGAGGCGCGAAGTCCACACCGACGGCGTCAAAGCCGTGTTCCGCCAGCAGACGCACATCGTGGCCGTAGCCGCAGCCGGGCACACAGACGCGCCCGGGCTTGGCGCCGGCATTTTCAAGCCAGTGAATCAACGCCGGCGCGGGCTGGCCTATGTTCCAGCCCGGACTTTCGTTCTCCAGATAGATGGCATTCCAGTAGTCCGGTTTGCTAACCTCTTGGTCAGAACCATCCTCGGGAGAATCGGGTGGGGCACCTGTGGGCATCATGACACCGTTTACGCAACAACAACTGTTTGATCTGGCAGCACGCTATAACCAGTACATCCAGCCGCTTCAAATCCTGATTTACATCCCGACGCTTTTGATTTTCGTTTTGCTGCTGCGGGGAACCAAACAGGACACAAGCCGCGGGGTGCTGCTGCTGATCGGTGCTGAGTGGGCCATGGTCGGCGTGTTGTTCTTCTTCAATATCGTCACCAGCGCACACTGGATCGGCTATCTGGGCGGGGCCATGTTCCTGCTGGCCGGGCTGTACTACGCCGTGGCCGCCTCTCACAGCTTTCCGCCGCACTTTCGCTGGCGCCGCGACAACCCCGGGCTGCTGTCGCTGCTGATCACAGCCATCGGCGTAGTAGGCTACCCGGGAATCAGCTGGGCGCTCGGTCGCGAGTACCCACAGGTTACGACCTACGGGTTGATGCCGGGCTCAGTCGCGTTGCTGACTATGGGTGTCGTGCTGTCGTCACGCCCGGCGCCGCGGTTGTGGCTGCTGATTCCGCCGCTCGTCATCGCGTGCGGTTCAGTCCTGTCGATCTGGTGGTGGCAGTTGTGGGAAGACTTTGTGCTGCTGCCGGCCGCAGCCGTGTCTGTAGTCGCCTGGCTGAAGTGGCGCAGCAAACTCGAGGGTGCACCAACGAAGGATACGATCCGTTTCGATTTCTAGTTTCAAAGATCGTGAATCGTGGTCCGTGGTTCGAAAAGAACTGCAGCGCAAAGCGCTGCCCGAACTACGACCCACGAACTGCGGTCCACCAGACTCACATCCCGTGTTTCAGACAGATGTACAGGTTGGCCTTGGCTTCCTGCATCAGCCGCAGCAACTCCGCATGCTGCGGCGCAAGCTTCAACGCAAGTTCAAGCTTGTCGCGGGCGTCGCGCAGAAGATCGGCTGCCTCGCGGACCTTCCGCCTACCGTCAACGCCTTCCTGGCCTGAGCGTCGCATCTCACTCATGCCTTCTTTCAGCATCTGCGTTCCGTCGCGCAAACTGGCGAGCGCGCTCTCAGCGTGTTGCCTTGACTCGTTGGGAAGATCGCCGAGTTCGACACGACCCTCCAGCGACGTATCCTCGCGCTCCGGCTCAACGATTTCGTCAGTGGCTTTTTCGGGCGGAAGATCCGTCGGCGGCTTGGGTGGCTTCAACGCGAGGCTGACGTCCCAGCGTCGGTCGAAGTCCAGCTCGTCAAGCGGGCTGTCGGGCACACTGGTAACAGGCAACCCCGTGAGTTCCGAGCGCCCGAAGGGTGACTCCAGCGAAATCGGTTTCGCCAGCGGTGTCGTTCCGAGGTTTGGTGGTTTGGCCGTGTTCAGGACAATCGGCGCGTCGGCGACAACCTCTTCGCCCAGCGCTTCCGTTTCTTCGCCGCCCTGCATCGCACCGACAATGGCAAGCGCGCCGCCGACGGTGATGCCGGCGAAGATGAGTCCGTTGCGCAGTATCCCGATGGCTTGCATGTCACTCCGCTGCGCCGCTTACACGCGGTAACCACTCTTCGCTGAATTGCGAGTACTGCCCGCCCACAATCGCCTCGCGCGCCTTGCGCATCAGCGACGTGTAGAAGGTTAGATTATGGATGCTGAGCAGCGTCATGCCAAGCATTTCGCCCGCCATGCACAAATGTCTTATGTAACCGCGCGTAAAGTTGCTGCACGCGTAGCAGGCGCATTGGGGGTCCAGAGGCTGTTTGCTGCGGGCGTGCACGGCGTTGCGCATGCGTAGACGCCCCTGCGACGTAAACACCAGCGAGTGCCGGGCCGAGCGCGTGGGCAGCACGCAGTCAAACATGTCCACACCCAGCGCAACGGCTGCAATCAGGTCTTCTGGGTAGCCTACACCCATCAGATAGCGCGGCCTGTCTTCGGGCAGCATGGGCGTGACGAAGCCCAGAATTTCAGCCATCTGACGCTTGGTCTCCCCCACCGAAAGCCCACCGATGGCGTAGCCGGGAAGATCGCGCTTGACCAGCTCAAGGGCACTCTCTTCGCGCAGCTCCTTCGTAACGCCACCCTGCACGATGCCGAACAGTCGCTGTCGATTCCCCTGCGCCGACTTCTCCGGCAGTGCTTCTATGCACCGATCCAGCCAGCGCACACTG
>JAGQRE010000341.1 GCA_020425695.1 Planctomycetota bacterium | reverse complement strand
CGTTCGACGTGCCGTCGATGGCCGGCATGGAACTCGTCATCGGCTCGGACACGCACAATCCGCGGATCATCGCCGTCGGGGCCGATGCGGGCAGCGAGATCGCAAAGTCGGACGTCCTGATCGATTTCACGTTGCCGGAAGCGTGCGTCGGCAATGTGAAAGCCGCGGCCGGCCATCTCCGTCCTGCGGTCGTCGGCACCACGGGGCTGAACGAAGCGCAGAAGGCGGAGCTGAAAGCGCTCTCCGAGAAGATCGCGATCGTGTACGCGCCGAACATGAGCGTCGGCGTCAACCTGCTGTTCAAACTCACGAGCGAGGTCGCGTCGATTCTCGGCCTCGACTACAACGTCGAGATCACCGAGATACACCACAATCAGAAGAAGGACAGCCCGAGCGGCACGGCGGAGCGGCTTGGCGAGTGCGCCGCGGAAGCCCTGGGCCTGAACTACGCCGAAGACACCGCGCACGGGCGCAACGGCATCGTGGGCGCGCGCCCCAAAC
>JAGQRE010000340.1 GCA_020425695.1 Planctomycetota bacterium | reverse complement strand
TGGGGAAGTGCTTGAGCGCGTCGGTGTCGACGACGCCTGCGCTCACCGCGTTGACGAGCACGCCCTTTGGCGCGAGCTCGATCGCCAGGTGGCGCACGAGGCTCTCGAGCGCGGCCTTGCTGGCGCCGACCGCCGCGTAGTTCGGGATGGCGCGGCGGGCGCCCAGGCTGCTGACGGCGATGATGTGGCCGCCGTCGGACATGAGCGGCACACCGCGCTGCGCGAGCGGGAGCAGCGCGGCCGCGTTGATGTCCATCGTCCACTGCCAGTGGCGGGGCGTGAGCTCCATGGCGGGCTTGATCACGCCGCTGGCCGCGTTGCTGACGAGGATGTCCAGGCCGCCGAACGACTCGTGGATGGCCTCGAACATGGCCCCCAGGTCCTCGCCGCTGGCGACGTTGCACTTGTGGAGCAGGGCCTTGCCGCCGGCCGCCTCGACGCCGGCGGCCGTCTCTTCGGCCTGCCCACGGTTGCGCAGGTAGTTGATCGCCACGTCGCAGCC
>JAGQRE010000339.1 GCA_020425695.1 Planctomycetota bacterium | reverse complement strand
CATCGCATCTTCGGGCTTGGTGACGTCGAGATCGCCACGGCCGGTCACAGCGAAGTCGAGATTCACATGCGCGGCATCCGCGACCCCGAAGGCGTGAAAGAAGCCATCCGCAAGTTGCAAGGGATACTCACAGAGAGTGACGAGTAGGTTCGCGCTTGCTGCCGCGTGACGGCTTCCGAACTGCGTCACGCCAAGACGCAATGAGCGCTACGACGCAACGGGTTTCCGAAGGCAACCGTCGACACAGACCAAGCTCGGGTTAGTGGTTTTCGTCGCGCCCGTCGCGCTCTTGGCGTCGTTGCGTGAGGCAGTTGGCCGACTTCAAGCGTGCTTCTCCGTGGACAGGATCAGGTGTAGTAATCCTGCAACGGCTTGACCTCTTCCTCGTTGCCGGCGAGGTTGGCTATGGCTCGTACGGCGGCTTCGGCGGCGCTTAGTGTGGTCATCGTGGGTATGCCCTTCATGACGCACTTCTTGCGCATGGTGGCTTCGTCTGTGCGCGGGTC
>JAGQRE010000033.1 GCA_020425695.1 Planctomycetota bacterium | reverse complement strand
GTGGTCCAGCACAGCCAGCAACCAGTGGTCGCCGCTGACGTATTCGTCCTTCAGTTTGTCGGCCTCATCGAACGACTTCTGCAACACGTCGTTGAACGAACCGCTGGCAAAAGGCTGCGCGGAGCCCGTCACTTGCGGGAATTTCTCAATCTCGGCTTCCAGCTTGCTCGCGACATGGTCAACGTTTGCGCCGACCTTCTGCAACATCGGGCGCACGACGCCGTCGTCCTGCTTGAGCAATGCAAGGGTTACGTGTTCAGGTTCAAGGGCCTGGTTGTTGCGCTTGCGCGCGATCTCGACCGCGTCCTGCACGGCCTCCTGGGTCTTCACGGTAAGTTTGTCGAGTCGCATAGGGGTCTCCAGCCTTGCTACAACTACTGCCACCCAAACTACTGCAACGGTCGTGCCAAGGGCGCTTTGCGAGCCTTTCCAGTGCCAATATGACAGCGCAAGACAAGCCGCCGGCCTAACTTGTGGCGCCACTGTCAAAATGGCCGAACGCCTTACGCAAGCTTATTACAAAGCCTGGCTTTCACTGTAATCGAGCCGCATCGTTTATGATACTATGCTCGCGTTTTAGATTCAGGCCCGACCGGTTAGGGAAACCATGCGGAAACTTGTACCCACACTCAGCCTCGTGATCCTGCTGCTTCTGACCGCGAGCCAGCGCACCATTGACGCGCAAGACAAGCCGGTGCTGCGTGGCATCAAAGCCTGCAATGCAGCGCTGGATCTGCTTGAAGCCGGCAAGCCCGCCGAAGCCCTTGAAGTAATGGAGGCTGCCAAAGGCACCCTCGATGCCGAAGACGAATGGTTGTGGTGGGGAAACACCGGGCATTGCTATCGCGACCTGCGACAGGACGACAAAGCTCTGGAACACTACGAGCAGGCCGTGAAGCTGCAGCCTGACTGCTGGTTCCGGTTTTCGTATTGCCGCCTGCTGCACGAATACGGACGTTGGGACGAAGCGCTGGTCGAGCTCGACAAAGAGATTGACCGCGAGTACGCCGAGAGCGTCCGGGCGATGAAGGCCGTGATTAACGGGCCGTTCAAAGAGCGCTGGCCGCTTACCCACAAGAAACTTGAGCTGAAGAGCAAACGAGGCAACTACCTGGTAGTCAGCGACGTCGGCGTCACGCCCGAAGAGATGGACGCACTGGAAGCCGAGGCCGCGACCTACGACCTGACTTCGAAGCCCGACCAGCGGCGTCTTGAGAAGCTGCTGAAGCCGCACGACGACCTTGTGTCGCTTGCGAACCTGGCCGAGCTTTCACGCGACGAGTACATGCGTTTCACGGGCGCGAAGTCAAAGAGCATCCCGAAGGGCAAGATCTCGAAGGTGTTCTTCTTCACCAATGAAAGCGATTTCCACAGCTACGCCATGGATTGCGGCGGCGACGGCGACACGGAAAACACGCTCGGCTTCTACGACCCGACGCTCAAGTACCTGCAGCTTTACAGCCAGCCGGGTGCGAAATCGCAGGTATGCGGGCTGGCGCGCGACACGATCGACACCTTCTTTCACGAAGGCTGGCACCAGTTCTTCGACATGATCACCGAGCAGACGCCGGTCTGGTTTGACGAAGGATTGGCGGAATTCGTCGGCTACGCGGACGTAAAGAACAAGGGTGCAAAGATTGAGTTGGGGCTGCTGGTTCGGGTTCGCGGTGAACACTACACGCGCTATGAACGAATTCGCGAGTGCATAACCGAGGGCAGCTACATCCCGTTCAGCAAGTTCTTCCGTTTCACCAGCCGCGACTGGAACAGCGGCGACGTAAACATCCACTACGCGCAGGCCTGGAGCATCGCCTACTTCGCGCTGCAAGGCACAGATTCAGGCTTCCGCAAAGACTACAGCAAGCTGTTCTGGGAACTAAGCAAAGGCCGCCCGGTCGACGAAATCGTCGACGAACTCTTCCCCGAAGACAAACTAAAACGCTACGAAGAAGCCTGGCTGAAGTATTGGAAGACAACATGAGCACGGTGATGGGTGGTTGTCCCGCTCCGTCGCACAAACTTTTGACCTAGGAGCGCGCTTGGTTAAGGTGGTGCGTATGCGAGTAACGTTGATGATGTGTTTGTTCGCCGTCTCCATCGCAGCGTGCGGCGGCGGCAACTCTTCTTCTGGCAAGACCAGCCCGCCTGCGCATCCAGAGAGCAAACTCCAAGACGAGTATCAGGTCATGCTCAGCCTGTTTGAAGAGTATGTGGTGGCGAATGCTACGGTCTCAGTTGCACTGCAAGACGACGGGGTTCAATCGGACAGCGAAGAGTTGGCAAAACTTCGCGAAGACGAACGGGAGCTTCAGACTCTGTTAATTATGTGCTACGAGTTCGCTTACCACGTCAACAACTTTAGCCGGAAAGCTCATCGCACTAGTACAGACACCGCCGCTGACGCAATCAAAAGCATTCGCGAATCTCAACCCAGGTTCCCGAAGCGGTCCATACCCAGCGATGATTACTCTGCTTTCTCAAAGGCACGAAACGACTATCTGGACCAGACTTCAGAGTTCTTCCGTGCGCTGTCAGTCTACCTAGACGCGACAAAGTAGCTCTAATCCAGCCACGTAAAGGCAAGCAGACGGTCTTGCGGTCAACTCTCGGCTGAGACGTCTCGTAGGCTGTGTCTCGCAACGATGTCTCGCCAAGCAATCTCAATCCCACCTGAGAAGTTCAATCTTGCGTTGTTGCGCCCGCCATCCGGATAGACATGGTAGTTGTGGCACATAAAACAGACCAAGATGTCGAGCTTCCGCTCGCCTTTTTCTAGCCGAATTGCGTGGTGCGGGAAGAAGCACGCTGTTCCGACGTTTGCCTCACCGTTCTCTAGGGCCCAGATAAACTTCTCAATGAGCAGCCTGGCTTCGCTCTCCGTGAGCTCGACCTTGTCGACGATGCGAACGTCTGCATGTTTGAATTCAGGCAGAGAGTCGAAGTCGTCGGGCTTCAACCCCATCTCCTTGTCCGTTCCGCTTGTAAGCGTGAAAAATGTTGCCTTGTCAAAGTCATTGAGCATCGATTGATAGCTGCTTGGCACAGCCATATCGATGCCCGGACTGCCGCCACATGACGTGAGCAAGAACAGGCAAGCGCTTACAAGGGAAATAGAAACAGAAGTTCGCATTTCATTAGTCTACGCAACAGTTGCCACCTTCGACAGCACAGCAGCGAAACCTTTCACACAGAATTCGCGCGCACACAGGACCAGTGCGTTATGAAAGGACTACCTCCCTCATGCTTCATTCTCTAAAACAAATGGGGCGGGTTTAGAGCCCGCCCCTGTGTTTTTGGTTGTTTGTGACGGCTTCTCCTTGGGTTGCGGGAGACACGCGGGCGCGTGTTCCTACAGTTCGGCGCGTTTCCATTTTCTCCATAGGTCGGCTACGAACGCTTTTGGGTTGTCCTGCACGCCTCGTTTTTCGAAGTAGCGGTAGGTGATGGCTACGTCGCGTTCCAGCATGTCGCGGGCGTTTGGGTTGAACCGGGCGTCCACGGCCTGGGGCAAGTCGATGATGCGTAGCGGGTCGCTGGTGTCCTCAAGATCGACCAGGATGTTGTAGGGGCTTAAGTCACCGTGAACGAAGTCGGCCTGCAGCATCATTTCGATGTTGGCCTTCAGCAGCTTCCACAACTCGGGGGCGCGATCGGGCGGGACTTTGGCCTGCTGCAGGATCGGGCATGGGCCGTCCTCGGTGCCGTAGAACTCCATCAGGATGGCGCGACCGACGTTCTTTATCGGCACGGGTACGTAGACGCCTGCCTTATATAGCTTCTTCAGATGTTCCCACTCCTGGCCTACCCAAAGCATGAAGTGGACGTCGAGCCCGAACTCGGTGCCGGTTTCGTAGGCGCGACGCTCGCGCGAGTTGCCGTACAGGCGGCCTTCCTGATAGACGGCGTCGTTCTTGAAGTTGCGGTCGCGGATGTGTTTGTAGACCTTCGCTGCAAGGAATTCGGCGCCGGTGTCCGGGTGCGCGCGGCACGCATAGACAGTGGCCTCTTTCCCACTTTTTACGGGGTACAGAACTTCGGTTATCAATGACATATCGACGAAGTTGTCGAGTGCTTCTTTGGTTTCAGGTTCCATTGCTGGTTCGTTTCCTTCAGAGGCACGGGCATTTCGGCCTGTGCGTGGATCAGTCGTTTTGAATTGTGCTTTCTCATGGCACGTCTCCTTTCTTGCACCAGTCGAGCGACAGCGGCTCGGGCACGGCCTGGCCGTAACCGCACAGACAGGAATGTCTGTGCCACCATCGCCTCTGGGGCAAATGAACAAGGCCGGTCGCGAGACCGGCCTTTGCAGAGTTATCTGAAGGTAACGGGTCTCGTTTAGCGTGCCTTGTGGTTGTGAGCAGTGACCGACATCGAGACCTCCGTTAGTGTTGACATGACAAGTATGGCGACTGCATGTTGACGAGTCAAGCGGGCTAGCGATATTTCTTCAAGTCCTTGTCATCGAACTCGCCGTTTGTTGCATCCTGCCACTTCTGCTTCTCGTCTTTCCACTTCTTGGCGTAATCCTCGTCCTGAAAGACCTTGCCGGCCACGAGGTCATACTTCAGTACATCCGTCTGGAACTTGCGGACGTCTTTCATTTCGGGCTCAGTCAGCTCGTAGGCTGCGGTCGTCCTCATGCACGCCTCTGAGCTAAGTTGCTCGGTCGTGTAGGCTTCGAGTTCTTCATAGTTCAGCCCCGCGCCCGGCTCAAAGTCGGAACCTGAGTTGCGGTTAACGTGCATGAATGCCTCGCGCGCGAAGCGGACTTCGTACCAGGCCTTGATGGCCTCGGCCCATGCGCTTTCGGCAGACTTGCCGCGCTCGTCGTTGCCCTTTTCGAGCGCTTTGTCGAGGCGGTCAGTGAATTTCTCTTTGGCTTTCAGGAATTCTTTCCAGCCTTTCGATTCCTCCAATGCGTCCATGTTGTCGCTGACGCTGCGAATAAACTCGCCCATCAATATGCGGCGCCCGACGGCCTCATCCTTCTTCGGTTCGGACTTCGGCGTGGTGTCTTTTCTAGGTTCTTCGACGGTAGGGTCTGATTCTTTCTTTGGTTCAGACTTCGGTTCTGTGCGCGGCGTTTCTTTGGGGGCTTCCCTCGGAGTTTCTTTCTTAGGCTCGGAGGTGGGCTCCGTCTTCGGGTCGCTCGTGTTCTCTACGGTGGCGTCTCGTGACTTCTCGGGCTTCGAGCCCTTTTCCACACCGTCGTCATCTTCACCCGGATTCGACGGGCGGTACACGTCGCTGGTCTCGCGCTCGAGGTCGTCCTGCGTGTAGGCGCCGTCGTCTTCCTGATCAACCTGCTTCTGACTGCTGCCGCATGCCGTAAGCATGAGGGCGACTAAACTGACCGCGATCCACTTCTTCATGGTGGTTCCTGTTCGGACTTCGAGTTTGAGTGACTCTAGGCTGATTTCGGTGATCGCGCCGCCGCCAAAGCCGCGCTACCCGACGACTTCCGAGCATCTTTCAACGGGATCAGGTTCACGGCGCAGACCTTGTACTCGCCGGTGCCGGTCACGATGTCGCCGGCGTCGTTGGTCAGCCGGTTCGCAGCCTCTTCGGCAAAGTGCATCGGCATCCACACACAGCCCAGTTGCACGCGCCCGGACAGCCAGACCTTCGCCTTGATGCCGCCACGCCGACTCACGATCTTAACCTGCTCGCCATCGACGATGCCGATTCTCTCGGCGTCGTCCGGGTGTACTTCAATGAAGTTCTCGCCGGCCTTGGCGTTGGTACCCTCGTCGCGGCGCGTCTGTGTTGCACTGTTGTACTGGTACAAGACGCGCCCGGTGCTGAGGATCAGCGGGTAGTCGTCGTCCGGCAATTCGGCGCTTTCGCGGTAGTCAACCGTCGAGAATTCGCCCTTGCCGCGCAGGGGTGCACCCTGATGCAGGTACTCGGCGCCTGGGTCATCCGGCGTTGTGCAGGGCCATTGCAGGCCGCGCGGGTTTTTCTCAAGACGCTCGTAGCTGATGCCCGAAAACTTGGGGCTAAGCGCCGCCATCTCGGCGTAGATCTCGCCGGGGTGTTCATATTTCGGCATGTCGTAGCCGCATTCTCGGGCGAAGTCGCCCAAGATCTCCCAGTCGGGTCGGGCGTTGCCGGGTGAGCTGACGGCCTTGCGTACGCGCTGCACGCGACGGTCGCTATTGGTGAACACGCCGTCTTTCTCGGCGAAGCTTGCGCCCGGCAAAATCACGTGGGCGAACGGCGTGGTCATGTTCGGGAAGATGTCCTGACAGACCAGGAACTCGATGTTCTTGAGTGATTCCTCAAGCACGCTGCAGTTCGGCTCAGAGATCACGATGTCTTCGCCCATGATGTAGAGAGCGTGCATTTCACCGTGCTCAACCAGCTTCATCATTTCGTTGAGGTTCTTGCCGGGGCCCGGGCCTTCGCCGATCCCCCACGCCTCGCCGAACTTCTTGCGCACGCTTTCGTCGTTGCAGTACTGGTAGCCCGGGTAGAACACCGGGCTGCAGCCGGAATCGTTTGCACCCTGCACGTTGTTCTGCCCGCGCAACGGATTCATGCCTGCGCTGCGCACGCCGAGATGGCCTGTCATCAGCACGAGATTCGCCAACGAGTAAACGTTGTCGGTACCGTGCGTGTGTTCGGTAATGCCGAGCGTGTAGTAAATACCGGCGCGCTTGTGACTCGCATAGATGATCGCCGCTTCGCGAATCAACGCTGCGGGAACCTTGGTGACTTTCTCGGCTTCTTCCAGCGTGAACTTGGCTAGGTTATCGCGCAGAGCCGGCCAACCCTCGGTGTGTTTCTCGATGAAATCTTTGTCGACGAGCCCTTCATCGACGATGACCTTCGCCATCGCGTTCAGCAGGAACACGTCGGTGCCCGGCTTGAGCTGCATGTGAATGTCCGCGTGCTCCGCCAGCCAGATTTTACGTGGGTCCGCGACGATGAGCTTGGCGCCGCGCTGACGCGCGACCTTCATTTCCATCGCGATAATCGGGTGCGCTTCGGTGGTGTTACTGCCAATGACGAACATGACCTCGGTATCCCGAATTTCCGGGATTGAGTTCGTCATGGCGCCTGCACCGAACATTTTGACCAGACCGGCCACGGTTGGGGCATGTCACGTGGCGCTGCACTGGTGGATGTTACCCGTCTTGAAGGCCGCGCGGGCGACCTTCTGCATCAGGTAATTTTCCTCACCGGTGCAGCGGCTCGATGATACGAAGCCCAAGGCTTCGGGGCCGTGGCGCTGGGCCACTTTCTTCATGCCTTCAGCGGCGAAGGCGATGGCTTTCTCCCAGGTTGTGGGGTGCAACTGGCCGTCTTCACCGCGGATCATGGGCTCGGTGAAGCGGTCTTTGTGGTGCACGAAGTCGTAGGCGAAGCGCCCTTTGATGCAGAGGTTGCCGTCGTTCACCGTCGTGCCGGGGTCCGGGCTGGTAACGCGGACGATCTCGTCATCCTTGATATTCAGGTCCATCTGGCAGCCGACGCCGCAGTAGTTGCAGGTGGTGCGGACCTTCTCGACTTCTTCGGGCAGCGTCTTGGCCGCCTTCTTCTCAATGAGTGCACCCGTCGGGCAGGTGTCGATGCAGCCGCCACACAGCTCACAGCTTGTGTCAAGCAGCCCGCGCATGCCCGCGGTACCGATCGTCGTTTCGCTGCCTCGACCTGTAAGCGCGATAGCATTTACGGCCTCGACTTCGTCGCAGTAGCGAGTGCAGCGTGCGCACAGCACACAGAGTTCCGGGTCGAATTCGATGTAGGGGTTCTTGTCGCCGGGACGCGCGACGCGCGGTGCGTTCACCGGATCAAGCTTCAGCGTGCTGCAATCCTTGGCCCAGGCGCGCAAGTCGTTGCCGTTGCCGGTTTCGATCGGCAGCCCTTCGCAATCAAGCTTGTGGTCGGCCATGTACAGGCTGACCAGCACATCCTGATGGCGCTGCACACGCTCGCTGGCTTTGTGTGTTTTGACGTCCTGGCCGTCAGCGGCCTTCCAGGCGCATGACGGCTGCAGGCGCCGTTGCCCGTCAATTTCAACAAGGCAAGCACGGCACGCGCCGGCCGGGTCAAGCCGCTTGTCGTCGCAAAGGGTAGGAATCTCAATGCCTTCACGACGGGCAACCTGTAGCACTGTCTCGCCCTGAAGCGCGGTACAGTCCTTGCCGTCAATCTTGATTGTGAAGGTCTCGCTCATTTCATTCCTTGATGTGACTCCGCAAGTATAGCAAAGCACATTGGTTGTGCATCAAGAAGTGGCTCACCGACATCCATCGCGAGACCAAATTGAAAAGGCCCCTGTCGATGACAGGGGCCTTCGTGCTTGCTGCTTCGCCACTACTTGCGGGGCGGGATGATGCTGGTGCGCTCGACCGTGTCATCGGCCGGCTTCGGCTCAATGCTTGCGGTGCTTGGTGCCGTGCCGTGCGCCGGCAGCATTACCTGTTCGCCGCCCTTCAGGCGATCGCTCCACGGAAGTTCCGGGTTCGCGTCGATGATCTTGCGGAACAGGTTGCGTGCCCCGTAGTACTCGATGGCGAGGCTGAAGGCGGTGTCGCCGGGCTCGGCCGTGATGGTGCGCTCGGGCTGGTAGTCCGCGCTGGACTTTGTCGTGCTGGTACCTGCGTTGGCAACCGCAGCGGCGCCTTCTTTGCCGACGGGAATCCTGACCGTCTGGCCGACGCGAATCTTGGCGGCCGTTTCTTTGTTCAGCCCGTCATTGAGCTTGTAGATATCTTCGCTTTTGCAGCCGTACTTGACCGCTAGCTTGCTGATCATGTCGCCGGGCTGGATCTTGTATTCAATCACGCCGCCCTTGGCCTCTGGCTCCGGCTGCTTCGGCTCTGGTTTGACTTCCGGCTTTGGCTGTTCGGTTTCCACGGTTGGGCCGGTGGGAATCGGCGGGACGGTCAGTTCGTAGTCCAGCACGCTCTTCATCGGGACAGACTTCGGCTCGACTGGCGTGACTTCTTCTTCGCCCTTCGCGGTATCCTCGTTCGTGGTGTCGTCATCACTGGGCGTGAACAATACCGCCGCCAGCAGACCGACCAGTACGAGACCGGCCGCGGCGACTACCATTGAAATGCGGCTTTTGGTCATTGTAGTTCTCCTTCGTCAGCATCGTCCTCAGGACGTTTGGTTGCATGTGTGCGCCGCGGACCACGGGTCCGGGCAGTAGTCCTGATTTCGGCAGTGCGGCATTTGGGACTTTGGAGAAAATGCGGTACGGGGCGAAATCGACGCGTTACCGGACGTTGCAGCGGGCGCATTGCGTGCGTTCGCGACGGTGCAAACAAAAAGGGCGGCGCAAGCGCCGCCCTTTTTATAGCTGTCTCATTCTGCTACTCGTTGAATTCAACGAGCTCTAAGCTTTCGGCCTTCACCAGCAGGCTGGGATACTTCTTGTGCACCCAAGCCTGAACTTCCTGGTCGCCCATCTTGTAGCCGATGCACTCAATTTCACCTGCTTCGACCGTGATGGTCTTCTCAACCTTCTCAACGTCGGCGGGCTCTTCGGTGTTGCCGTCGGACTTGACGAAGTCAATCTTGCTTTCGGTCGGCTGCATGCCCATGAAGGGCTTACCGTCCTTGTCGAGCATGGAGGTCTGGATCTTGGCAAAATCCTCACCAACTTCGATCACTTCGGTCTTGATGTAGATGTTCATGCCACCGGCTGATGACTTCAGGGTCCAGTTGCGCCCCTTCTTGCGATAAAGATTGTACGGATCGTTCGAGCCATCGGCTGCGTTTGATTCATCATCGGCCGGCTTGTCTTCGGTATCGCCTGCGCCGCTGGTTGTCTTTGAAGGCTTGTCCTTGTCGACAAACTCGAACGAGTCCTCCAGCGACGGCTTCAGCAGGTTCCAGAACTCCTTCTTGCTGACGTCTCCGCTCTTGTCGGCGTCGGCGCCGGCAAACTCGTCGGACTGCGGGAAGGCCTTCTTCCACTCAGCTTCCGTGACCTTGCCGTCTTCGTCGCCGTCGAGGCCCAGCCATACTTCCTTGCAGGCTTCCTTCTCGTCGACTGGGTACAGCTTGCCCTTTTCGCCGGCACGGCTGGCGAGACCAGCCTTGAGGAACTCGTCAAAGGAAACCTTCAGGTCGTCGTCTGTGTCCATCGCAAGGAACGCGATGTACTGCCCCCACCAGTTTGCGCCGGTCTTTACCTCGCTGGCGGCGTTCATTTCAGCCTTGGTGGCGAAGCCATCGCCGTCGGTGTCCCACTCACCGAAGGCTGCTTTGGCCTTCTCCATTACCTCCGGGCTGACTTCAGGTTCTTTGTCTTCCGGTTCTTCAACGGCTTCCGCGCCGTCTTCGATGTCGTACATCTGCTTCATGAAGCCTTTGTATGCGGTTTTGAACTCGTCGGTGGTTACCTTGCCGTCCTTGTTTCCGTCCAGTTCATCGAAGTCTTCGGTGTCGAAGTCTTCCATGGCCTTGGCTTCTTCTTTACTGATAGCCTTGTCGGCGTCCTTGTCATACTTCTTCAGGTCAAGGGCGAGCAGCGGGTCCAGGTACTCGGACTCGAGCTTCTTCCAATCCTTGGCCGAGAACTTGGCGTTCTTGCCCTCATTGATTCGTTTGTTGTAGGCTGCGTAGTCGTCCTTGGTCAGGACTTCATCGTCGTTGCCGTCCATGGCAAGGAAGTCCATCAGGTAGTAACCGTATGTTTCGATGACATCCTTGGGTTCGGCGCCCTCAGAGTCCGTCTCTGCGGTCTTCTTGACTTCCGCGAGAGTAACTTTGCCATCCTTGTCATGGTCATGGGATTCGAGGATGTAGCTCCACTCGTCGCCCTCTTCGTCTTCTTCCATGCCGCCCATTTGGGCCGACAGTGAAGTGCCCAGCAGCGAAACTGCGAGGGCGCACATCATCATCTTCCAATTCATACATTCTCCTGAGTTGCCCGATTCATGGGCTATTCTTCGAACTTCACCAGATTCGTGACTTCCTTGTACAACTCACCCTTGATGACACGTCGGACCATCAGCCCCGGCCACTCCTTGGCATACCAGGCGTGACCTTCGCGGCCCTCGGCGTCTTTGAATGCGTAAACAGTGCATTCGAACAAGCCTACTTCAGTAAGTCTCTTCTCGGTGCGTTCTTCGCGTGAGCGCTCTTGGGGTTCGAGGTTTTCGTTGAAGGTGTCATCAAACTTGATGACACGAGTTTCCGGGTCTTCCCCCTTCAATTTCTGCAGCAACTGCGTCAGCTTGGTGACCTCGATTTCACACTCTTCGTCGCTGACCTTTTCAACTTCGTACTGGACCGTGGAGAAGCTTTTGAAGCCCCGTTCGCCCTTCACGATTTCCGTCTGGTGAACCCAAAGGGCACCCTTGGTCGTGAACAAGCGTTTCGGGTCAATCTCAGTTTCTTCGTCGTCGTTCTTCTTCTTTTTACCCTTGGACTTGTAGCCGGGATCGCCGTCGATCCACGTAAACTCAATGATCTCGCGTGTCCCAAAACGATCCGACTGTTTCACTGTCAGCCCGGGAAAATCCACACTGCGCCAAAGCTTGGCGTCGCCGTCATCGCGCTGGTTGCTGCTGGTCCAGAGAACGCATTCAAACGTACCAGCCGGCGTTTTGACTTTCTCCAGCTTGCTCTTCTTGAAACCCACTGGGTCGGTGAAAAACAGGCCCTCTTCGTCGAACTCAACTTTCATGACGAACGGGTCACCCTCAACCGGCTGCTTGCCTTGATCAAGAGTGGTTTCAGCCATGTCGGCGTGCTTCTCGTAAACGTTCAGGATCTCGTAACGGAAGTACGACTCGGAAACATCGCCACCTTCCTGTCCCGGTGCAGGCGTGCGCTTTTGAAGCCACGTACGTCCCGCAATCCGGTACAACTGGAAGAAGTCCTTCTCAGTTTCCGGTGCTTCTCTCGCCTCCGCGGGCACGTGAACGGCCAGCAACGCCGCAACGAGTAGCATCAAAGTCATAGTTTTGCGCATAGTTCACTCTCTAGCGCCGCACCGCGAAACAGAAGGTGCGATTGTGGAAGCCCAAGTACTACGTCGCAAGGGCATCAAGACCGCTTGATAATCTCGTCATCGTTGTGGTGGGATTATCCGTTGCCAGCGCAGTTAATCCACAATTGTTCCACGGGCCCATTGGCTTCCCGTTCGCTCAATTTCCGTGGCCCTGTGGCGCAAGTACTGGCCTGAACACGCTTTAACTTGCCGATTTGGCCACGAGGAATGGCGAATCCGGGCATCTGTGAGTTATGATGCCGAAAAGTTTCCAGTCTGACCGAAGGCCTCGACATGCTCAAAAAATCTGCCGACCGCGAACACGTTTTGCCGTTGCTTGAGGAACTTGGCGGCGTTACCGAGGAGAACGTCAGGCGCGTCAGCGAACAGACCGGTGTACCCGAAGCCGAGATCTGGGGGGCTGGAACATTCTACACGCTGCTCAAGGGCGGGCCGCGCATTCGCGTCTGCAACGGCCTGTCGTGCCGCATCCAGGGCAGCGACCAGCTCGTGGCCGACCTGCGCGCCAAGGGCAAGGAAGTCGAGGAAGTAAGCTGCCTCGGCCAGTGCGACCGCGCGCCCGCTGCATTGGACGAAAGCATGAACGTCTTCGACACCAGCAGGCAGCAGCGCAGCATCACGCCCCCCGACGACAAGCTGCCCCTGAACCTCGCCGGCGAGCAGGACTACGGCTTTGCGGCGCTGGCCAAGGCGCGCGAACTGGGGAAAGACGGCATCATCAAGTTGCTTGAAGAATCCGGCCTGCAGGGTCGCGGCGGCGCCGGCTTCCCAGCATTCATCAAGTGGCGCGGTGTGGCCGGGCAGAAAGACTCCGTCCGTTACGTGGTCTGCAACGCCGATGAGGCTGAGCCGGCGACGTTCAAGGACCGCGAGACCATGCTGCGGCGCAGCGACAAGATGATCGAGGGCATGGCGATCGCCGCGCTGGTGGTCGGCGCGAAGGACATCTACTTCTACATACGCGGCGAATTCAACGCTGAGGCCGCCGCCGTGCAGGAAGCGTTGAAACGCGCCGGCGACCATGTGAAGGACTGGAACTGGCACTTCCACCGCGGGCACGGGGCATACATCTGCGGCGAAGAAACCGCGCTGCTGGAAAGCATGGAAGGCAAGCGCGGCATGCCCCGCCTGAAGCCGCCGTTCCCGTTCGAGTTCGGCTTCCGCGGCAAGCCCACGCTGGTCAGCAATGTCGAGACCTTCGCCTGCGTGCCGTACATTCTGCTGAACGGCGGCAAGGCCTTCAAAGACTGGGGCAAGACCGAGCCCGGCAGCAAGCTCTACTGCATCAGCGGGCACATCAACAAGCCGGGCGTGTATGAGTTGCCGCTTGGCGCGACTCTTGACGAACTGGTAGAGGCGGCCGGCGGCTATGAAGGTACGCCGATGGCCTTCAGTCCGGGCGGCGCAAGCAGCGGCTTTTTGCCGATTGCCAAGCGCGACGTGCCGCTGGACTTCAAGGGTTTACAGAAGGAAGGCAGCATGCTTGGCAGTGCCGGCGTGGTCGTGTTGAACGACACGGTGGACATGGCCAAGGCCGCGCAGTGGCAGCTCGAGTTCTTTGAAGACGAAAGCTGCGGGCAATGCGCACCGTGCCGCATCGGCACGCGCTACCTGCACAACCAGGTCAGCAAATACCTCGAGACAGGCGATCCGACGGCGCTGAAGCACGCCAATGATGTAGGCTGGGAAATGGAAGAAGGCAGCATCTGCGGGCTCGGCATGGTAGCCGCCAAACCACTCGAAAACGCCATGCAGTATTTCCCGCAAGCGTTTGAGAAGCGCTAGTTGCTGGTGGCTGGTGGGGTTTTGACGAAGTGCGCCCAGAACTGGCCAAGTGCGTTCAGCAGATCGACGAACTTGTCGTACTCGGCCGGCTTGGTCACGAACGCGTTGGCACCGCGTGCGTAACTGGCGGTTACGTCGCTGTCTGCTGTGCTGGTGGTCAGAACGGTTACCGGTATCTGTGCCAGCTTTTCGTTCGACTTCAGCCTGTCCAGAAACTCGTGCCCATCCATGCGAGGCATGTTGAGGTCAAGCAGGATGATGTCAGGACGCGGCGATGCTCCCTCGTCAGCAAACTCGCCTTCACGGTTCAGGTACTGCAGCGCCGAAACGCCGTCCTCGACGACATGCAGGTCCGCGTCAAGCGAAGAGTCTTCAAGTGCACGACGCGTCAACGCCTGCTGGACCGGGCTGTCCTCAACCAGCAGGATCGTGAAACTGCGTGTTTGCGTTGAACTGTCGCTCATGAACCGCCTGACTCCGTAGCTGCTTCGCCGGACACCTTACCCGCTTTGTCTACCGCGGGCAGCATGACTGTAAAGCAACTTCCTTGTTCGGGCGTTGACGTAACATCGATACGCCCCCCGTGTCTCTCAACTATCTTACGGCATACTGACAGTCCGATGCCAGAGCCTTCGTACTTCCCAACCCCATGAAGTCGTTTAAATGGCTTGAAAATCTGGCCCAGGTACTGCTCAGGTATGCCAATCCCGTTGTCCTGAACGGTTACCGCGACCTGATCACCATCTTCGCGGGCTGTAACCTTTACCTCAGGAGGAACTCCCGGACGTCGGAATTTTAGCCCGTTGGCGACCAGATTCTGTAGAACCCGCCCCAGTTGCATGTCGTCGCCGCGAACCGCTGGCAGCCCGTTGTAGTCGATTTTGCCACCGGTTTCGACGAGTCTCGCCTTCAGATCACCCGCGACTCGATCCATCACTTCGTGCAGATCGACATCCAGCATCTTCAGTTCGCGGTGCCCGGATCTTGAGTACTCCAACAGGTCGGTAATCAGTCGCTGCATTCGCAGGCTGGCGTCCAGAATTGCGTTGACGTCTTCCTCGGCCCGCTTCGGCAATTCGCCGCCGAGGTCCACTTTCAGCAGCCCGCAGTATGTACTCATGGTCCGAAGCGGTTCCTGCAGGTCGTGACTGGCGACGTAGTTGAACTCGTTCAACTCAGTCACCAATGCCTCAAGTTCGAGGTTCTGCGACTGCAAGCGCTCGGCCTGCTCTTTCTCAAGTTCAATCGCTCGCACGCGATCGGATATGTCGCGCACAATGCAACTGACCCGCGGCGTGCCCTCATAGTCATACATGCTGACGGTCAAGGATATCGGGAAGCGCGAACCGTCTTTGCGCACGCCGTAGTAAAGACGCTCGACGGGCCCGGTAGACCTGCGGCGTGCGTACTCAGCCAGGATCCAGAGCCTGTCGCCGCCGCGATGCTCAAAGAAGTCGGGCATCAGCAGGTCGATGTTGCGACCCACGATATCGTCGTACTCCCAGCCAAACAGTTTGGTTGTGGCTGGGTTGATGGCTTGCACGATGCCACCCACGACGACAATGATGATCGAATCCGCAGCGCCGTCGAGGATGGCGCGGGCGCGCCGCTCCATGTGGCGAAGCTCAATTTCTGTTTCTTTGCCCTGCGTGTTGTCCGACGCATATAGCAGGCCGACAGACAACTCGGGCACACCGCGCAGATGGCAGATGAACCATTGGTTGCGCCACTTGACCTCTCTGGGCTCAATGACGCCGGCGCGGACACAGTTCTCGACATCTTCGTCGCTCAAGTCCGGCAGCAACTCCTGCACGGTCTTACCGTCCAGCGGCTCGTCAGTGATCAACTCCTGTGCAGCGGAGTTGAACCGCGTAATGCGCCCGTGAGTGTCAAAACGCAGCACCGGGCCGGGGCTAAAGTCCGGCAACAGCGCCTCTTCACGAAGACTGGCCTCAGCCTTCTCGCGCTTCTGAACTTGTTCAGCCAGCAGTTGCCCGGTGTTTCGGACGTTCTTGTTATCGATGAAGGCCTTCTCGACGCTTCGCAGGCGGACTGCAATCGCAGCAAAGATCGCGACCACTAAAACGCAGAAGCCGAACACCGTACCCCAGACCACAAGGTTGTTGCCTGCGCCCGGAACGAATGCCATGACGCCGACCAGCACGGCAAACGCCGTAGCGGCACCCAGCGTGAAGGCGAAGTACCACCCAAGCTTGCGACGCAGTTGTGTGATTGATGGTTCTGCCATAGGCAGACAGTTTGACCAAATACGAGCGCGCCCGCCACTGATGAGGCGGGCGCGTCTAACACAAGTGGCCAAAGCAACCGGCTAGAAGCCTCTTGCACCCCAACTGAAGCCGATGGCGAGCGAGAACCGGAAATCATGATGCTTGAACTTTGGCGGCGGCAGGTTGTCCCATGCGTGTTCAATCAACAACCCGGCCGTGAAGTAGCTCAGGAACTTGTGCTCAAGCAGCAGTGACTGGTTTCCGGTGACGTTCTTCGACTCATCAAAGTCAAACAGCAGCTCGCCTTTGTAGTTCACGTGGAACATGTCGTTGGCGCTCTTCCAGTCGAACTCAGTCATCACTCGTGCGCCGAAGTAACCTCGGTCTTCCGCACCTGCGATCTGGTCTTCGTACGTGTAAGTCAGATGGGCGCCCACGTGCCAGGTCAGCTTCTCCTGGCGCAGGAGATAGTAACCGGGGCCGACGCCTGTGATGCTACGCCAGTGGTAACCGGCGAACTCGTTGAAATACAGATCTTCTGTTGCGTCGATCGTCAGATTGAAATCGAAGATGTAGCGATAGTGATAGCCGAAGTGGTGCTTGCGTTCACGAACCGAGTCTTCCGGCAACTCGCGGTCCTGAAAGTAGCTGCCGCGTCCGAAAAGCGTCATGAAATTGTGCTTGGTCGTTCGCTTGATATCGAAGCGGTAGCCCAAACTGTAGGTGCGAGTGTTTCCTTCCGTCCAACTGAAGACCGCGAGTGCGCTGACGTCCCACAGCGGACGCTCATCAGGAACGGTTTCGTCGATGCCTTGCACAGTCGCCAAATCAACCAGCTGCTCGCCGTCCTTGTCGCGGAAGTAGAGCTTGCCGTCGATGCTCAGGATTTTCACGTCCTCCTGGCTCTTGATGTCTCCCTCTCGGCGCAGTCTGGCATCACGTTCTTCATCAAGAACAACGCCGGCAACCTTACCCGCGGGGACCTTCACTTCACCGGCCGAGTTCGTGTTGAAGTAGACTTCGCCGCCCTCCAGCTTCACGAACTTGCCGACCAGTTTGTCTCCGTCGGTCGTGGTCAGCTCGTCGGCTGCAAGTGGTGCAGCCAGCAGCAACAGCGCCAGCAGGCAAAACAGAATTCGCATCAGTGTCCTCTCCGTAAGTTCTCTCGTGTCGTGGTAGCTGCTTCTAGGCTGCAACCTGGTGCATGTGAACACCCCACTGCGGAAAGGGAATCGAAATTCCTATCCCACACAGTCCAGCACTCCATGCTGCCCCCGTTAGTTGGTTTCAAGACTCGAATGATCGAATCAACGCGAGCCCATGGCCCGCGTGTTCCCGACATGGGAGTTTTTGATTGGAAATTCTGCCAGACCACTGGAAATCAGGGTCCTGCGGTAGCTGGCAGTCGCGACACATTTGTGCTTCTAACCGTCCGAGCCAGATGGCTCATTGGCGAGCGCCTCGTCCGGCTGGTTGCCGGGGCTTTTCTCACCATCGCCGGGTGTTGATTCGCCGTTCCCGCCGGGTGTTTCGGCCTTGTTCATCTCGTCCGTCAGGACCTTCGAGCGCCTGCGGCTGAAGCGCCAGTTACCATCCTCGCCCTTGATGAAAACGACCCAGCCGACCTGACGTTCTCCCGTCGGCTTCCCGTCCTTCAACATGATGTAGGTGGCGTGCGAGTAGACTGTGTTGTCATCAAGCATGGTGGCGTCTTTGAACTCCAGCTTCCATTCAATCCCGCGCTTCGCGGTCTCAGCGAAGTTCTTCTGGAACTGCTCGATCACAAACTCACGCTCGTCGTCAAGGACGACCATCTCGATCAACGACATGTTGCTGGTTTCAATGCCCCGGGCGTAAACCTCAGTCGCACCTTCCGGAGTGCTGATGTCTGGAATGAATTTCGCTTCCCCTCCCGAGTTATCAGCGGTGTTGTTCCCACCGCCGCACGCTGCCGCGAGCAGTGATACACAGAGAAGCAGGCTGACGATGACTGGCTTCATGGCAAATTCTCTCAACATGTCCCGAGGTCCTAAGGATAGAGAAGATCAACCAGACCGGAAGACGTTCGTGTTGGTGCTGGCGCGTCGCTCCAGTCCACAGGACTGGAACTTCTTGCGACCGACCAATAAGAAAGCTCGGCTTTCGCCTGTCTCCCCGGAGCCCACTTGCGTAGCGCAACTTCCACGTGCTGGCGCGTTACCCCAGTCCACCGGACTGAGGTTCCTTGCGACCGACCAATGAGAAAGCTCGGCTTTCGCCGAGCTTTCTCATTGGTCGGGGCGATGAGATTTGAACTCACGACCTCTTCCACCCCAAGGAAGCGCGCTACCAGTCTGCGCTACGCCCCGATCCGTCGGAAAGCTAACGCACCGCTGTTGCAGCGTCAAGGACGCGAGAGCGTCCATCTAAGCTATTTCAGCCAGTCCGCCAGCTCGTCTGAGTTCAGGATGCCGTCTTCGGTGATGTACCCTGCGATCAACTCTGCCGGTGTGACGTCAAAGGCCGGGTTGTAAACCTTGACCCCCGGTGGCGCTGTCTGCGAGTCACCCAGCAAACGGAGTTCATCCGGATTTCGTTCTTCAATAGGTATGCCCGCGCCGCTTTCGAGATTGGCATCAAACGTACTCTTGGGGGCTGCGATGTAAAACGGCAGCCCGTGCGTACGGGCATGCAACGCCACGCCGTAGGTCCCGATCTTGTTCGCCGCGTCGCCATTTCGCGCCACACGGTCGGCTCCGGTAATCACGAGATTCAGCTTCCCTTCACGCATAACGACCGGCGACATGGAATCGGCAATCACGGTCACATCGACGCCGTTCTCTGAAAGCTCGAAGCTGGTCAACCGCGCCCCCTGGAGCAGCGGTCGGGTTTCGTCCGCAAACACACGAAATTTGCGCCCTTGCTCATGAGCGACGTACATAGGCGCCAAGGCCGTCCCCATGCCGCCGGTCGCCAATGCGCCTGCGTTGCAGTGCGTCAACACGCCGAAGCCTTCCTCAATCAAGGCAGCCCCGTGCTCGCCAATGGCACGGCAGGTTCTGACATCATCGGCGTGAATTGCTTTGGCTTCAATCAATGCCCGTTCAGGGTCACCCTCAGCCGCGCGACTAACACGATCAACGGCCCAGCCAAGGTTCACCGCTGTAGGTCGTGCGTTTGCCAAGCGGTCCAACCCTGCATTGCCCTGTCCTGTGCGCAGCGCCAGCACCGCGCCGTACGCACCTGCAACCCCGAGCGCCGGGGCGCCACGTACCGCCAGACGCGCGATGGCTTCAATCGTCGGGTCCAGCTCGGTCAACTCAAGCAGCTCAAGCTTGTGGGGCAGCTTGGTTTGCTCAATGATGACCATCCGCCCGGTAAGCGCGTCACCCTGCCAGTCTACGGTCTTTGGTAGTGCCATTTGCCTGTCCTGTGTTTTGCCGGCCCGGAAACTATATTGTGTAAGTCACTTTGTATAACTCGGGCAGGGTACGCATATGGCCAAGTCAAGCGCCAGCAAAGATACGTCGTCTGAGCAAGAACTGCTCGCAGAAGAAATGCAGGCCGACGAACAGGTCCTTGAAGACCTGCTTGACGACACGCACAAAATCCTGAAACAAGCGGTCGATCGCGCAGGGCCCAAACGCGTTGCCAGGGCATTGGATGTAAGCCTGAGCCTGGTCTACAAGTGGACCCAGCCACCGCGCACAAAGAAGAACCCTGCCGCCAGTGGTGCCCGCAACCCACTAGACAAGCTCGTTACAATCTTCCACCTGAGTGAAGATATCGAAGTCATCCAGTTCCTGTGCCGGATTGCCCGAGGCTACTACACGTCCAACCCAATGCTGCAAGGTAAAGTCGGGCATAGCTTCGTGACGGCAACCGTTGGTGCGTTAAACGAGTTCGCCGACCTGATGCAACTTGCCGAAAAGTCACTGACGGACGACGGACGGATTGACGAATCAGAAGCAAAGAACCTGCGCAAGGACTGGGACCGCCTGAAAGGACGCCTGGAACACTTTATCGTGGCCTGTGAAGAAGGCGCCTACGACATCGAGAAAACCGACAAAGAATCGAATGGCAAGAAGCGCGGCAAGGCAGAAGAAGAGGAATAACGCGACACATGAGTGACCGGCTGCCCATTCCTGAAATCGACGACGAAGAGCTCAGGCAGCATATCCTGAAGCTTAGAGGGTTGGTTGCCGAAGAGACCATCGAAACCCTGAAGATGGTTCGCCTTGATCACATCGTGAACCCACGTGGCAAGCTGAACGCCGAATATGACCAGCAGGCCTTTCGAGCTTGGGTGATCGCCTGGCTAAACTCGCTTGAGACCGTTCTGTGCGCACACATGGCCATGATGACCAAGCGCCTTTGGGACGAAAAACTGCCCCTTGAACCAACCCTCGCCCACCCGAAACTTCTGCTGGATCAGGTGGAAGACATTCGTCGTGCGCTTGAGATCATTCTCCATGCTGAGCCGGAAATGACGCCGCAGCCGATCACCGGTGAGCATCCAAAGCCGAAGTCGGACGACACAGAAGAAGAGAACGTCGTGGCGGACTCCGCGAACGACGAAACAAGCTAGCTCGCCGCACACTTGCCGCATCCCCCACGCCTGATAGATACCGCCTGTATGAATGCGCTGCCGAAATCCCGCGCCAAACAACTCCGTGCGCTGAAACTGCGTAAGTCCCGAGAAGAGCAAGGGCTGTTCGTCGCCGAAGGCCCTTTGCTGATCGAAGAAGGCTTCAAGGCCGACGTCTTCCCGCGCTACGTCATGTACTGCCCGGACCTGATCGACAGCACACGTGAGAAAGTCGAAGCGCTGCTTGAGCGCTGCCGTCAGGAAGGAGTCGAAGTCTTCGAGACCGACAGCGGCGAATTCATGACCGCCAGCGACACCGTAAACAGCCAAGGCATTCTCGCCGTGTTCGGGATCCCGGCCTACGAGCTTGAGCCGTTGCTTCAGAAGCCGCAACTCACACTGCTGGTTCTCGACAACCTGCGCGACCCCGGAAACCTCGGAACGATCGTGCGCCAGGCGGCAGCCTTTGATTGCGGCGGATTGCTGCTTCTGAAGGGCTGCGTCGATGCCTACAACCACAAGGGCGTCCGCGCCAGCATGGGCGGCATATTTCATGTCCCCGTGTTTGATGACCTGACACCCGAAGACGCGATGCGGAAATTGACGGACGCAGGTGTCTGGCCTTACGTGACAGGCACCCAGGGGCAGAACGCATTCACGATCAGCTACCCACCGAAGACGGCCTTCATCATCGGCGGCGAAAGCGAAGGCGTACAGCCCTTCTGGAAAGACCATGAAGTCATCCAGGTTGGCATCCCGCAAACCGACAAAGTCGAGAGTCTGAACGCAGCCGTGGCCGCCAGTATCCTCATCGCATACCGCTACCAGGCCGGGCATGGCCAATAGCCCATTTTATTGCTTCCCAGTTTTGGTGTTCGTAAACTGCCGCGAACGCACAAGGGAAGATCATGAATCGATTGATTATCGGCATGCTGGCAAGTTCAGTTCTGGCGCTCGCAGCGTGTGAATCCACGCCAAAACGCTACGAACCGGAACCCGAACCGGAGCCGCAGTACCAACCGGAGCCGGAGCCTGACCCGGAACCGGAAGCGGTTCCTCCCCAACTCGACAAGTCCAAACCACCCGAGCGCGTCTGGCAGGCGATGGAACGCGAGTCCATTGATCAGGCAGATTACCAGCGCCCGACATTCGGCGAGTTCATGGATGGCCCGGTGGCAAAGTGGCGAAACAACCTTTCGCCGGCGTTCGTCCCTGGCAAACCCCACGCCATGCAGAACGTAAAGACCAGCGAGTCGTGGTCGAACGGCAAGGCGTCTTTGAAAGTCGAAAGCACAACGCTGTCAAACGGGGGCTGGAAGGCTCACGGATACGGGACTGCCACGTACAACAGCAACGGCGCTCTGTACGCCAAGTGCTACTTTCGCGACGGCCAGCTTCACGGCCCCGCAATCTATTACAACGAAGACGGCAGCCTGCTGTCGATCAGCTGCTACAACATGGGCTCTCTGGATGGTCCCTATGCGTTGTTCGACGAGGGCAACGTCAAGGGTGCTGGTCAATACAGCAACGGGCCAGCCACCGGTGTTTGGAACACCTGGGACGCAAGCGGGTGGATCATTGATCGCTCGGAGTACACTGCGCAAGGCAGTACATCGTATCGAATGTGGGCACGAGGCTATAACAAGGACGGGCAACTCACCTATTTCTACAAGTACGAAAACGGCAACCGCGCGGGGGACGCCGTCACCTGGGTAGAGCCCAGATACGACGATGATGGCAAGCTGACGAACGAAAGTTCGGTTGGGCGCCTTGAAATCAAGTCGTACGACTCTGACAACAAGTCACACGGCTGGCAGAGCCTTTATTCAAGAACAGAGGGCTACCGCGTGTTCGACACGTGGTACGAACATGGAGCCCAGACTGGTCCGTTCATTCAGTACAACCGGGACGGCAGGAAGATCCGCGAAGGCCAGAAGACAGACGGCACCGACACCGGACGTTGGAAAGAATGGAGCACTTCGGGCTACGAGTACGAATACGGATACGGACCGAAGGGGCCAGAAGGCGGGTACCACGGGCTGTATGTCTCACGCGATCCAAGTGGCAATGTTGTTTCAAAGGGCAACTACCAGAACGGCAAACTGGTCGGCGAGTGGCTATATGTCTCACCTGCCGGGGCCAAAACGATCACAACCTACAACAAGAGTGGTCTCCTGCACGGTAAGTACACGATTGAGGACAAAGACGGCAACATCACGACGTCGGGTACCTACGAAGAAGGCAAAGCCGTCGGGACCTGGAAGACCTTATCCAACGGCGGCGTGATGCTCTCACATTGGCCCCCAGTTCTTCAGAAGCAGATAATCGGTGAAGGCAAGTTTGAAAATGGCAGCAGGTCGGGTCCCTGGAAGTGGAGTATCGATGGAACGTTGATCGCTGAGGGCTCCTACGCCAACGGTCTGATGACCGGCACCTGGAGCTACTACGAGCTCGACGGGACACTCGGCGCTGTGGGCCAGTACGACAAAGGTAGTCGTCATGGCACTTGGGAAACCTTCGACGCTGACGGCACACGCGTGTCCATCTACAACTACCAGAACGAACGGCTGTCCGGCGAATACAAGCGATTCTACAGCGACGGCACCATCAAGGAGCATGGCGTCTACAAGATCGTGTACAGCTTGTCGAAAAGGACGGGAGACGTCGACTTTTACAGTGAGTCCGGGGAGTTGATCATCCGCGAAACCTATGACTCAAGCGGCAACTACAAGGGCAAGGTCACGCGCGAGTCAGCACTCACAGATGTTCCCTCAGACGTCGAGATCGACCCACTGCAACCCAACGGCATCTGGCTCGGCTTTCCGGTCGGCGCGACAACTCACACGCAGCGCATGAGAGTTATCAACGGCAAAGGCGCAGGCCTGTACGAACAGTTCTATTCCGACGGCACACTCGGTGCGAAGGGTGAAGTGTACGACACTTCACGGGAAGGCCTTTGGTCGTATTACTACGCCGATGGGACGTTGAAAGAGACCGCAACTTTTACCGCCAACGTCCTCAACGGTGACTACAGCAAGTATCGCGAAGACGGAACGCTGGCGCAGAGCGGGTCGTACACAAGCGGGAACAAGACCGGCAGTTGGAAAACGTTCGCCGTCGACGGCACACTTGTCGTGTCCGAAACCAACTACAATGCGGATGGAAAATACGAAGGCGCACTACGTACATGGAATGACGCAGGACAGATGCTGTCCGAAAAATTCTACAAGGACGGTATTCAGCACGGTACCAGCCGAACCTGGCATACAAATGGGTCGCGGCACAGTGACGCGAACTACGCTGAAGGAAGGCTGGACGGCAGCTATGAGTCCTGGTTCGAGGACGGCACACAGTCGGTCAAGGCCACATTCAAGGAAGGCCAGCGTGTCGGCAGCTACACGCAGTGGGGTGCGGACGGAGAGTTGCTCTATGAACTGAACTACGACGATCAAGGGGCCCGCGACGGTGCGCAGAAGGAGTGGTATCCGGGCGGGCAACTCAAGTCAGAATCCAGCTACGCGAAGGGTGTAAACACTGGTGACTGGTCCGGCTGGTACGAAGACGGCACAAAGAAGTTCGAGTACCACTACGATGCGGAAGGCAAGAAGATCGGCACGTGGAAAGAATGGAACCCGGACGGCAGCGTGAAGTCCGAAGTCAAGCACGATCCCGAGCAGCCGGAAGACACACCCGAGGAAACACCGGAAGAAGGCTAAGACTTAGTAGCCAAGCCGAAGTTTACAACGTGCCCAGACCTTTCGTCCGGGCACGTTTGCTTATCCCCGTCGGCTGATGAGCATGACGGCTGACGTCGTTTCCTGCACAACCCGCATGGCGAATCGCCCGAAGTGCTTCTTGCGTTTACCCATTCGCTGAACGCCGATAATCGTCAGGTCGGCATCTTCACACTGACTGATCACTTCACTGATGGCATTGTTACTGCGGATGATTCTGACGCGCCCGAAGCCGGGAGCTTCTCCCATCGCAACACGCTCAAGTTCTTCTTCGATCTTCATGGCTTCCGGGTCCGATACGCTCAGCCCTATCACGCGCATATAGATGACCTCGCGATCAGCCGTGCGGGAAAGGCTGCCCAAAAGTCTCGCACGCAATTCGTCCTGCGCGCCCTTCCCGCCGACAGGTACCAGAATCCGCTTTGCGCTGTCGACGTTCCACTCAGGTTTTGCGCGAAGCACCACGACATCCGAGTCGACCCCTGACATGAGTTGCTCAAGATGCTCTCCGTGCTCTGTCTCGGTCAGCTTGCTCATGCCCATCAGCAGGCTTTGGCAGCCACGAGTGCGCGCCACCCGCGCAATCTCTGGCCACGGCTCGCGTGCCACCGTCGTCAGTGCCTCCGGGTACAGGGAAGATTTAAACGAGGCCGACAACGTCTGGCCAATCAACTCCTGAGTGTTCTTGAGCGCCTGGTCCGCAGTATCGCCTTCCGGCTGGCGAATCACGAACAACAGCAGCACGCGACCAATCGATGGCGGAATCAATGCATGCGCCACAGAGACCAAACCTGCCGCACTGGCCGGGTTGGCAATCGGCAGCAACACAAGCGGGTTCTCGCCCCGAGCCTGCGAGCGCATGGGGTTGCGTGCAACATCAGCCGCGTCAATAGCCTCCGCCCTCCGCGAGAACAGCGTCAGATAGATGCTCGCACCAATAGCAACCCAGATCAGCGTAATTGCGCCGGCCGACGGCACGGCCACACCCTGGAACAAGGCTAGGGCAACACACAACAACCCGCCGATCACCGGCAGCGTCCGCGACATACGTCTGCGCTCAACTGCACCGCGTTTCTGCGCCAGCAGGTTTGTCCAGTGCACCAGGGCAAACGTGATCAGAAAGATCAAACTGGCCGCCGCGCCGGCAGACGCAACATCTGGAATGACCAGCAGGATCGTCACCAACAAGCCGGCGCTGGCCAGCACGCCCCCAACGGGCGTGTCGCGTTTTTCACTCACCTTGCCGACAGCCCACGGCAAGGTCCGGTCGCGCGCCATCGCCTTGGCAATACGCGAGGCTGCGAACAGATTTGCCTGCAATGCCGACAACATGGAAAGCAGTGCCGCAACGGCAATCATCCAGAAACCGGGCTTGCCCAGAATGTTCTTGGCAGCAACTGCCACGACCGCGTCCGGTTCGCCTTCAGCCAATTCGACGATGCTGCCCCCTTCACCGACGCCGACCGTCATTACAACGGTCAGCAACGGCAGATAAATCAGCAACGCAATGGCAAGCGACAGGTACATCGCACGCGGTATGTTCCGTTTGGGCTCCTTCACCTCGCCGCCGACTGCCGCAATCAGGTCAAAGCCCTGCAGGGCGATAAATGTGAAACCCATGGCTTCAATCAAGCCGAACGTGCCTCGATGAAAGAACTGAACCGGCTTCGACTCGACTCCTTCGCCGAATGAGAGAGCCCACAGACCGAACAGAATGAACAGAATGAAAATGATGACCTTACCGATGGTCTCAAGGTTCCCGCCGCCGGCTGACTTCCGCAGCAGATTCAGCGTGTACATCAGCGTGGCGCCTGCCGCGAGCACAACGACAAACGCATGGCTGTTCAGCCATGCCGGGGCATCTTTGCCAAGCTCGGCGTATATCTCACGAATGATGATGACGGCGTAGACGGCAAAGCCGAGCGCATACAGCACGCCCGCGACGATGCTCGCGAACCAGACAACCCAGCCGACAGCAAACGCCGCGCGAACTGTCAGCACCATCTTCGCAAAATTGTACGAACCGCCTGACTGCGGAAACGCTGACGCCATGCTCGCGAAGCTGCGCGCCGTCATGAACGCAATGACGCCGTTCAGCGCGAATGCCACCAACGCCGCCGGGCCTGCCGAAGCGAAGGCCGTGCCAGCCAGCGCCAGAACACCGCCGCCGACGATCGCTCCAACGCCAATCATGGTGGCGCCGATGAGCCCGATATTACGTTGTGAAGTTGTCGCGTCCTGGGCCAAGTCTGCTTTCATTGGTTGCAAACGGGCATCCTAGCGACAAACCGGTGTTAGCGGTTTCGTGAGGACTGTGTGGAAAGCTGCTAGCCAGTGATGCGTTTCGCAAGTGCAGCGAGGTCCGGCTTCTCTTTCATCTGGAAAGCACCCGGGTCTGCGAAGTCGCTCATCTGGTTCGTCGGCAGCAGGTGGATATGCACGTGCGGAACCTCATAGCCGATCACGGTGGTGCAGACGCGCGCGCAGCCGAGCTTTTCTTTCAGCAGCGCCGCGACATCTTTCGCCGCCAGGTGTAACCCGGCGTAGGCGTCGTCGTCCATATCGAACAAGTAGTCATGCTCAAGCTTCGGTATCACCAGCGTGTGCCCCTCGACCCACGGGTTGATATCAAGGAACGCGAAGTGTTTGTCGTCTTCCCACACCTTGTGGCAGGGAATTTCACCGTTGATGATCTTGCTGAAAATGGTCGGCATGTTTCGTCTCCGCTCAGGTGTCTAGCGGCCAATCAACAATGACCAACACTGCCGCGCAACCATCGGACCCATCGCATAGTCAGTCCTTTCTCAGCTCAACCTAGTAACCAAAGCGGAGTATCGCTTGATGTTGTTGACTAAGACTGCCGCGTCTTTGTCGAGGGGCAGGTTATACTTGGCCCATGGATAACAACGCCGACAACCAGAGGCATATCCAATGGACGCGCCTGTGGTGCCCGCGCGAGGGGACGGTCCACATCGACGAGCAAGGCTTTCTCGTCAAGGCCAGCATCGGCGAAGAGGACTTCTACAGCCCGGACGCCAAGCCACTTCCCGACCATTTGGCCGCGCCTTGCCTAATACTGCTTGGCCCGCCCGGCATGGGCAAAACTACCGAAATTGAGACAGCGTATGCTAGTGACACTGGCCCCAGGTTATCCATAAATCTCGGTGACGTGACCAGCGACAGCGACCTTCACGCGAAGCTGTCGGGCAACCCGACCGTCATGAAGTGGCAACAGGACAAGCCCCAAGCACCCACGCTGTGGCTGGACAGCCTCGATGAAGCTCTTGCTGACGTTGCCAACATCGTCAAAGCTCTAAAGGCCGAACTTCGAAAACTCAAACAAGCTGTGCGCGGTCTGCGCTTGCGCATTGCCTGTCGAGTCGCCGATTGGCTGCCCTCGCTGGAAGGTGCGATCCGGGAGGTTTGGGGCGGCGAATACTGCCAGACTATCCAACTCGAGCCGCTGCGCCGTGAGGACGTCAAGGCTGCTGCAAAAGCTCATGGTCTCAGTGCCCAGGCCTTTATGGAGGCCGTGTTCGCCGCCAAAGCCGGCCCGTTGGCCGCTAAGCCGGTCACACTGCTAAACTTCCTCCTGCGCGAATTCAAAGACAACCACGGTGCACTGCCCGACTCGCAAGTGGCGTTGTACGAGTCGGGGTGCAGGCGTCTTGTCGACGAATGGGCCGACCACCGGCGAGAACAGGTTAGGTCGGCCAACGACGACGCCGAGAGCCGTTTTCAGACCGCTCAGCGCGTCGCTGCGGCGATGACCTTCTATGGTCGCGACAAGCTGGACTGTAGAGGCGGTGAAGACGAAACCGCCGACGGCGCGGTACATTCGCGCGAGATTGGAACCGCGTCGTCCAGCTCCGAAGACATTCCGAGGGCGCCTTCGATTCAGGACGTCGAAAACGTAGCCCACACAGCCCTGATGTCCGGCGACGCAGTGCCTCATCTCTACCACTTTGGCCACCGCACGTTTCAGGAGTTTCTGGCGGCGCTGTTCCTGCACGAGCAAATGACACTACCAACATCACCTATGCCGCTTCCAAAGGTACTGACGCTGTTTCTCAACCCCAACAGCAACGACAAGCGCATCGTGCCGCAACTATTGGAAACGGCTGCGTGGCTGGCCGCGATGAACGGGAAGTTCCGCGCTGCCCTGCTTGAGGCGGACCCCGTTGCCGTGCTGCACAGCGACGTTGCTCGACAGGACGACGCCACCCAGCGCAAACTGTTCGAAGCACTTTGCAATGGTCTGCGAAAGCGCGAAATCTCTGCCGGCGAGTGGCGCTGGAGAACCCTGCGTGGCCTGAACTTTGAAGGTATTGCCAGCGAGTTGCAGAAAATTCTGTCAGACACACGTCTGCATGAAGAGTTGCACCGGCTTGCTATTGACTTGGCCGCCAAGAATGAGGTTGCCGAGGTTTACGACAAGCTGGCCGACCTCGCACTGGACACTAGGCGATCAGAAGTCGTGCGAAGGCTGAGTGCCCATGCCATCGCCCACGCGCCTGACACCCCCGAAGCCTTCGCCAAGGCCAAGGCACGACTTGCGCCACTGCTGCGCACTACGCCCGCGGACGACCCTAATGACACCTTGCGCGGTAACGCGCTCTACACACTGTGGCGCACTTTGGAACCCGAAGCGTTGTTTGCTCTGCTCACTCCTCCGCGCAACGCTTCCTACTCTGGCGCATATTGGATGTTTAGCCAAGCGCTTATGCGGAGCCTCGAGGTGCAGCATCTGACCGCTGGACTTGATTGGGCGGCGAAGCAGCCACGCGTCCATGACATGTCGCCCGATTTCCGCCGGCTCATGCAGCGGGTGTTCAATCTGGCGTGGCTGAATCTTGATGCGCCCGATGTGCTAGAGGCGCTGGCCAACGCCTTGGCAGTTCGCACTGAACACTACGAAAGCGTGCGGTTGGACTACGACGGCGAAGATGACTACGACCGCTACAACCTACGCGGAACCGACAAGCCCAGCGAGTTGACAAGCAACGACCCAGAAGTGGCACGCAAGCGACGCACGCTGTGTCAGACGATGGTGTTGACAATGGCAGGGAGGCCGAAGAAGAAAGGTCAGACGGGCGCCTTTGCAATTGCGCACTACATTCAGTTGGCCCAACCGGCCGACTTTGAGTGGTTGCTTGAGCAACATCTGGCCGCCAAGCATGAAGCCCAGCGCGCACTTTGGCTTGAACTTGCTACGAAACACTGGGCAGCATGGCGCGGTGCACAAGAACAAGTGGCAGTGATCCGCAATCTTGAGGCTCAAAGCGAAGACATCCGTGAAGCCTTCCGCGTGCCTATCGCACTGCTGGACCCCAACTCGCCGGAGTCGGTCGCTCAACGCGAAGAGTGGGAGCGGCATGAACGTGAGTTACAAGCGATCACGGAGAAGCGGAACGCGAAATTGAAGTTACTTGATCCTCCACCCGCCCGACGAATCGTGGAACTCTTGGACGATTTCGAAAAGGGCGACGTGGGTGCGTTCTGGCGAGTTCTAGATTGGGCTGACCGAGATGAATACGGCCGCCGACATTTTGGCATACTCGACTTCGATCCGCGCAAGACCATCGGCTGGAAGAACACCACGCCAGAAACCCACGTGCGACTGATTGCTGCCGCCGAAAAGTATCTTGGTTCCTCTCAGGAAAGCCCGGACGAGTGGGTGGGCGCAGACAAACTTCACCTACCGTCCATCGCAGGTCTGTCTGCGTTGATTCTGTTGTATCACGAACAGCGTGACGTCTTCGACCAGCTGCCAGGTGATACTTGGGCGCGTTGGCCACATATTGTACTCCAACATGGCCATGACGACGACCGCGAGCGCGGTGAAACCCTGGTAGAGGCCGGCTACCATAAAGCCCCCGAAGCTTTCCAAAGGGCCGTTGAGCGCCTCTTTCACGCAGAAGCGCAGAATGAGCACTGGGCTGCTGTGTTATCACGCGTTGAGCCAGTTTGGGATAGCACCATTGGCGAAGTAGTGTTCAAGGTCGTCTGCAAAGGGCGTTGCTCGGCCGCAGTGCTTGAACAGGCTTTGACGCTTCTGCTTCATCACGACCATCAACTCGCGCGCGAGTGGTGTATGGAGCACCTTTCAGACGCAAGCACTCAAGGACCAGCCATTATTGCCTTATTGAGCAACGCACCAACACCCGAAGAGTGGTCCGACCTGTGGCCCTTATTGATTCAAAACGAAGAACACGCAAAACGGATACTTGGACGCGATCGACACTCGGCCCAAAGTAGTACCTTCCTCGAACGCCTCACGGAAACACAGTTAGCCGACCTCTATCTATGGCTCCGCCCGCGCAGCCTGCAAGGACGCCCCAGAGGATTTCACACCGTTGGCGTCCCGGAACAGTTACTGGAATTGCGGGAGACAACCCTGAGCACGTTGGCCGCGCGCGGGACGGATGCGGCGATTGCGCAGCTTGAGCGAATTCAGGACCAAATCAATGACCCGTGGTTCCACACCTTGATCATTCAAGCCCGCGCAAACGTGCGGCGTGCAGGCTACCTGCCCGTCAAACCGCGCGACCTGTGGCGACACGTTGCCGAAGCAAAGAGTCGGCTTGTACGCGGCGAGCGCGAGCTTTGCGACGCAGTCATGGAAGCGCTTGCGCGTATCAACACGAGACTGACACAGCGCCAGAATCCGCGAGTTGGTGATCTTTGGGACGGGGACAAGCCGAAACCTGAAGTGGAGATCTCAGCTTGGCTAGAGGATCAACTCCGTCGCGAATTGGTTGAGAGCGGAGTCATTATCGCTCGTGAAATCGTTGTCGGCATGCCAGGTCGGAAAGGTAACGAGGGGCACACCGATATTGAAGTGAGAGTCAGGGTGGTCGACGACGACTCGGAAGTCGGTGTCATCGTTGAGGTCAAAGGTTGCCGGCACAAGGAAGTCAAGACCGCAATGGAGACCCAGCTTCGCAACCGCTACATGAAGAACCACACGTTCACCCACGGCATCTACGTCGTCGGCTGGTTCTATCAGAAGGTCAAAGGTGAAACGCGTGATCAGGCGCTACAGAGGTTCGCCAAACAAGCCGAGTGTCTAAGCGTCGGCGGCATCACTCTGCACGCATTCGTTCTCGACGCCAAGCTGCCTGGCCGGCCACGAGAGTCGGGTACACCAAGCAACAAGGAGAAGTCCAAAAGACGCAAGTCATCCTGAATACTACGCGCGGCCAGTGCAAAGCGGATTCGAGCGGCTTGTGCATCTCTCGTTACCCACCCGCGCCGTCATCAGACGGCGCGGGTGGGTATAACCCCATTACGGTATGCGACAGACTGACCACAAGCGTTCTCTATCTGGCGTATTCGGTTACTCGGGTTTCGCGCATCAGGGTTACGCGGATTTCTCCGGGGTAGGTCAACTCGTCCTCGATCTTCTCGGCCATCTGGCGGCAGATCAGCAGGGCTTCGTCGTCTGTTACCTTTTTGCTGTTGACCAGCACGCGCAGTTCGCGGCCTGCCTGCATGGCGAAGGCTTCCGAAACTCCCTCAAAGCTCTTGGCGACGGCCTCCAGCGCTGTCAGACGCTGCACGTAGCGGTCCATCGATTCCCGGCGTGCACCCGGGCGTGAAGCGCTGATCGCGTCGGCTGCGGCGGCCAGACTGACGTACGGATACTTGTGATGCATTGGCTGGTCGTGGTGTCCGCCAGCGCTTTCGATGACTTCCGGGCGCTCGCCGATACTGATCAGAAACTCCTTGCCAACGAGCGGGTGCCCGCCTTCCTTCTCATGGTCGATGGCTTTACCGATGTCGTGCATCAGACCGCAACGACGCGCCAGTTTGACGTCCAGCCCAAGCTCGGCAGCCAGCATGCCCATGATGTGGGCCACTTCGACGCTGTGCTTGTAGTTGTTCTGGCCGTAACTGCTGCGCCACTTCAGGCGACCCAGCAGGCGCTGCGCCTTCGGGTGGATGTTGTGGACGTCGGCGTCGAACTGGATCTGTTTGCCGGCCTCGATGATCTCTTTGTCGACTTCTTTGACGCAGAGCTCGTGAATTTCCTCAATGCGCGCCGGGTGAATCCGCCCGTCTTGGATCAACTTCTCGAGCGTCCGGCGAGCCACTTCGCGTCTCACCGAATCGAAGCAACTGACCACAACGAGGCCCGGTGTGTCGTCGACGATTACGTCAACGCCGGTCACCTTCTCGAAGTGCCTGATGTTGCGCCCTTCCCGCCCGATGATGCGCCCCTTCACTTCGTCGCTGGGGATCTCGACCGTGCTGGTGGTGGTTTCGCCGGTGTGTTCGCTGGCCAGGCGGCAGATCGACTGGCTGATAACCCACTTGGCCTTCTCGTCGACGGTCTCCTCGACCGTTTCGAGCATCTTCTTAATTCGCTCGGCCTTCTCTGTGACGATCTGAGCGTCGATGCGTTCAAGCAACTCGCGGCGGGCTTCTTCGGGTGACATCTCGGCCACCTCAGCCAGCTTGGTGCGTGCTTCT
>JAGQRE010000338.1 GCA_020425695.1 Planctomycetota bacterium | reverse complement strand
ACCTCCATCTCGTACTCCTTCCAGCCGAGCACCGATTCCTCGATCAGCACCTCGTTGGTCGGCGAGGCATCCAGTCCGCGCTCGATGATGTCGAGATATTCCTCCTTGTTGTAGGCGATGCCGCCGCCGGTGCCGCCCATGGTGAAGGACGGGCGGATGATGGCCGGCAGGCCGATCTCGGACATCGCCATCATGGCTTCGCCGAGGGCGGCTTCCTGATAGCGCTTGCGGCGCTCGTTCTCGCCGAGCACCCATTGCCGTTCGTATTCGGCCAGCGTCTCGCCGGTCAGCTTTTCCCGTTCGGCGAGATACTTGTCGCGAAACTGCTTCTTCAGCGCCGAGGCGTTGGCGAGCCGTGACTTCGGCGTTTCGAGCCCGATCCGGGTCATGGCCTCGCGGAACAACTGGCGGTCTTCCGCCTTGTCGATGGCGTCGGCGGTGGCGCCGATCATCTCGACGCGGAACTTCTCGAGCACGCCGAGCTTCTTGAGCGAGAGCGCGCAGTTCAG
>JAGQRE010000337.1 GCA_020425695.1 Planctomycetota bacterium | reverse complement strand
TAGGGCATCTGATTATTTCCGGACATCGTTCATAATAGGCATCGTCGCCAAGCTGGACAGAAAAACATGCGCCAAGACTCCTTTTCCGATGCCGGCTTTGAGAAATACCGAAAGAAGACTCGCAAAGAGCAGTTCCTGGACGAAATGGAAACCATCATTCCCTGGAAAGAGCTGACCGAGGCCATCGAGCCATTCTATCCCAAATCCGAAGGTGCCGGGCGCCGTCCCATCGGGATCGAGCGCATGCTGCGCATCCACTTCATCCAGCACTGGTTCAACCTGTCCGACCCTGGTGTCGAAGAAGCCCTGTATGACTCCCGCGCACTCCGCCAGTTCGTGGGTGTTGATCTGGGCAGGGAACCGGTTCCCGATGAGACCACGATCTGCAAATTCCGCCACTTGATGGAGAAGCACAATCTGTGAGATCATCTGTTCCATCTGGTGAATCAGTACCTCAAGGAAAATGGCTTGAAGGTATCCAGGGGCACCATCGTTGATGCCAGCATCATCA
>JAGQRE010000336.1 GCA_020425695.1 Planctomycetota bacterium | reverse complement strand
CCTGGTGCGCAGCCCCCAAGCCGAGGTCATCACGACCGTCATCGACAAATTCGAGACGGCCGCGAGCGAGCGCGCCACCAACGACAGCCGCGACATTTTCGTGCTGGTCGACGAGAGCCACCGCAGCCAATACGGGGCCACCCACGCCCTGATGCGCCGCGTCTTTCCCCACGCCTGCTACATCGGCTTCACCGGCACGCCGCTGCTGAAGAAAGAGAAGTCGACGGCCGACAAATTCGGCTCGTTCATCCACACCTACCCCATCCGGGCCGCGGTCGAGGACGGGGCGGTCGTGCCGCTGGTCTATGAGGGGCGGCTGGTGGAATTGGAGCCGAACCAGGCCGCCATTGATCTGTGGTTCGAGCGGGTGACTCGCGAGCTGAGCGAGGATCAGAAGCTGGATCTGAAACGCAAGTTCAGCCGCCGCGACGAGGTCAACAAAGCCGAGTCGCGCATCCGGCAGATCGCCTACGACCTGAGCGAGCATTTCCGGGCCAACCACCAGGGCACCGGCCGCA
>JAGQRE010000335.1 GCA_020425695.1 Planctomycetota bacterium | reverse complement strand
GGCGGCGGCCCCGTTACCGCTGTCGTTCTGGCTGCCAGCGGTCGTGCTCGTGCTCAGTCGCGTAGCGACGGTGCTCGTAACCGTAATCGGAATCAGCCCTGATGAGTGCGCAATCCTTCGACCACGAACGACTCGACGTGTATCGTTTATCGATCGATTACGTTGCTCGGTCATTCGAGGCGGCACAGCCACTCGAAGGGCTTTATCGACATGCTCGCGATCAATGGCTTAGCGCTGCCCAATCAATCCGAGCGCAGCGTATGATGCTGCGATCGATTACGATAACGAGCACCGCTGCGCTGAGCACGAGCACGAATCTCAGACCTAAGAAACGCCAGAACCATGCGATCGGGATAGGGCCCGCATTACTGCGGGATCCTCCCACACCACCTAGCAAGCGGATCCGCACTAGGCGGTTCGTCTACAGGGAGCAAGCTTGAGCCAACGGTTTGAGAGACTAAACAATCCTAGATCAGTCAGCCACTGTGTAGTCATCGCCATCGAGATGGCTAGGCTCTTGG
>JAGQRE010000334.1 GCA_020425695.1 Planctomycetota bacterium | reverse complement strand
CAAAGAGAACGCGGTAGGACGCACGGGCGTCTTCATGATCGACGCCTCCAGGGGCTTCATGAAGGACGGCAACAAGAACCGCCTCCGTAGCCAGGACATCCACAAGATCGTCGACACCTTCAACAAGCAGATCGAGATCGACCGCTACTCGCGCATGGTGCCGATGAGCGAGATCGCCGACCCCAAGAACGACTACAACCTCAACATCCCGCGCTACATCGACTCATCCGAACCCGAGGACCTGCAGGACTTGTCCGCCCACCTGCACGGCGGCATCCCTGACCGCCACCTCGACGCGCTGGCACCGTACTGGGACGCGTTCCCGCCACTCCGCAGCCAGCTCTTCAAGCCCAACCGCCCCAGTTACAGCGACCTGACCATCGATGTCAGCCAGGTGCAGCAGACGATTCTCGACTCGACCGAGTTCCAGAAGTTCGCCGGAGAAGCGAAAGCGCTCGCCGGCGACTGGTTCACAGCCCATCGCGACGCTCTGGCCGCCATTGATCAGAACACCACTCCCAACG
>JAGQRE010000333.1 GCA_020425695.1 Planctomycetota bacterium | reverse complement strand
CGTAGAAATTGGCCGGCGCCAGGGCCGTCGCCGTCTGGAGATCGCTCGATATCGGGCTTGAGTTGAGCGCGATAGAAACGGCCTCGGACTGCCCGGCGAAGCGCGGGTGAGACGGCCGCCCGTTGGCATAGATCTTGAGCGACGATCCCCCGACGGCCAGATCTAGGTCACCGTCGCCGTCCACGTCACCCCAGGCGACGCTGTCGGCATAGCCGCCGTCCACAGAGGACCACACCGCGGTGGCCTGCAACATCCCGTCCTCATTCAAGTACAGCCGGTTTGGACCGCCGGCGTTGTCGTCACTGCGTTGTTCCCAATTCGCCGCAGCCAAATCGAGGTCGCCGTCGCCGTCGATATCGCCCCAGGCGAGGCTCGTCGTCTCATAGCTGTCGGCAGAAGACCATGCCGCGCTGGCTTGCAGCATGCCGTTCTCGGTCAGATACACCAGGTTGGAAAAACCAAAGCGCCCACCAACGGCCAGGTCCAGGTCGCCGTCGCCGTCCACATCACCCCAGGCGACGCTGGATG
>JAGQRE010000332.1 GCA_020425695.1 Planctomycetota bacterium | reverse complement strand
GTAGAACTCGAAGGACTCGGACTCGACGTTGAAGTAGAGCCCGGTGAACGAGGTCTTATCGCCTTCGAAGAAGGGCGGTGGAGTACCTCTTACGACGCCGTACATCGAAGTGACCCGCTGTTGGCCGTCAAGGAGAAGTTGCCGAGCACCGCTGCTGGGGGTGGCGCCGCGCACGTTGATGTCATCCGACGTCGTCTCCCACACCAGGAGGCCCCCGACGGGGTAGCCGCGGTAGAGCGACCGCATGAGCCCGCGGACCTGGTCGCGGTTCCAGACGTAGCCGCGCTGGAACTCCGGCAGAAGCACTACGCCGGAGTCGATTTCGTCAAGCAGGGTGGAAAGGCGGGTCACCGAAAATCTCCTGTTCAGTTCTTTTCAAGTGCGTTGAGGAACGGGCTGGGTTCGCCGTGCCAGGTGACGAGTAGCTCCTCCCGGGCACGGGTGCAGGCCACAAAAAGCAAGCAACGTTCGCGCTCCAGGTCTTGCTGATGGGTCTGCTTGTCGTCCTCGGCCGGGGTGACGGCGTTGAC
>JAGQRE010000331.1 GCA_020425695.1 Planctomycetota bacterium | reverse complement strand
CTGCAGGAGCTGCGCGAACTGCGCGGCGACGCGCCGTGTTCGGCGCTCACCGCCTACCCCGAGGACATCAACGGCCTCGGCCGCATCCTGCGCGACCAGGAAGGTCGCTTCGTCGGCATCCGCGAGCAGAAGGACTGCTCGCCCGAGGAGCTGGCGATCGACGAGGTCAACTGCGGCTTCTACTGCTTCGACAGCGAGGCGCTGCGGCCCGCGCTGCAGCGGCTGCAGCCCAACAACGCCCAGGGTGAGTACTACCTGACCGACTGCATCGCCGACTTCGTGCAGACCGGCGCGGAGCTGCCGACCCTCGAAGCGGTCGACGCGACCGAGGCGCAGGGCGTCAACGCGCTCGCCGACCTGGCGATGGCGCAGGCGATCATGCAGGAGCGCATCCTGCTGCAGCACCTCGACAACGGGGTGCTGATCGTCGACCCCGGCGCGACCTGGATCGACCAGGACGTCGAGATCGGCGCCGACACGGTGATCCAGCCGGCGACGGTGATCGGCAAGGGCTGCCGCATCGGTCGCGGCTGCGA
>JAGQRE010000330.1 GCA_020425695.1 Planctomycetota bacterium | reverse complement strand
CATGATCAACGACATGCTCGAGAAGGCCGACTTCGACCTGAGCGACAAGGTGAACGGCGAAGCGAAGAAGCTCACCCCGCAGAACTGGCCGGCCATCGCCAAACTCATCAGCACGGCGGAGAACCATCCCGACGTGTTCGAGAAGATCGCCGACGAGATCCACAAGAAGGCCGAAGCGAACAAGGCGCCGATCCTCGGCATCACGGGCACGGGCGGCGCGGGCAAGAGCAGCATGGTGGACGAACTGATCCGCCGTTTCATCCTCGACCAGCCCACGAAGACCATCGGCGTGATCAGCGTGGACCCGAGCAAGCGCAAGACCGGCGGCGCGCTGTTGGGCGATCGCATCCGCATGAACAGCATCCGCGGCGAGCGGGTGTACATGCGCAGCCTCGCCACACGCCAGAGCAACCTCGCCCTGAGCAAGCACGTGAAGGAGGCCGTGGAGATCCTGAAGGCCGCGGGCTTCGACCTGATCATCCTCGAGACGAGCGGCATCGGCCAGAGCGATACGGAGATCCTCGACCACAGCGACGTC
>JAGQRE010000329.1 GCA_020425695.1 Planctomycetota bacterium | reverse complement strand
CACCCTGCCCAGGGTTATCATTGGCGCCACAAAAAAACCCGCAAAGGCCACCCCACCCACCACCACCCAAAAAACCGCCCCCACCACCGGCGTCACCGGCCAGGACGGCTCCTACCTGGCGGAATTGCTGCTGGAAAAAGGCTACGCCGTGCACGGCATCAAGCGCCGGGCCTCGTCCTTCAATACCGGGCGGGTAGACCACCTGTACCACGACCCCCACACCAGCGGGCGCAACTTCACCCTGCACTACGGCGACCTGGGCGACACCAGCAACATCACCCGCATCATCCAGCAGGTGCAGCCCGACGAGATCTACAACCTGGGGGCGCAGAGCCACGTGGCGGTGAGCTTCGAGGAGCCCGAGTACACCGCCGACGTGGACGGCCTGGGCACCCTGCGCGTACTGGAGGCCGTGCGCCTGCTGGGCCTGGAACACAAGACCCGCATTTACCAGGCCAGCACCTCGGAGCTGTACGGCCTGGTGCAGCAAACCCCGCAAACCGAGCAAACCCCCTTCTACCCGCGCTCGCCCTACGGCG
>JAGQRE010000032.1 GCA_020425695.1 Planctomycetota bacterium | reverse complement strand
CGACACAGCGAGAGAACATCTCGAAAGTCTTCGACAGCATGAATGCGCGCATGGCGGACCTTTACGAGGAAGCCGAGACAGCCAAAGAAAATGGCGAAGCCTTCGATTGGAATGCCGAGTGGGGCGCATTGATCGAAGATACCGACGCTGCCATCCGGGCCGAGATCGGCACCGCGCAGTTGCCCGCGTACGATGAGCTTGCGGGCGAACACGGGTTTATCGGAATTGCCTGGCCGGGGAAGTAGAACGCTCTCGTCAGCCTGAAGGAAGCAGAACGCCCGCGATTCACTTCTCGCGGGCGTTCTTAAAATCTAGTGCGCAGGGCGGGACTTGAACCTCAAACGCCGCAGGCGTTTGACAGCGAAGCAGCCCGTCGTAGACGGGCGTAAACGTAGCGGCGCGGCTGACAGGCCGCCTCGGGTTCAATAACGCGGGAAAATGCAAAACGCCCGCGAATTGACTCTCGCGGGCGTTCTTGAATTCTGGTGCGCAGGGCGGGACTTGAACCCGCACACCCCGAAGGGAACCAGATCCTTAGTCTGGCGCGTCTGCCAATTCCGCCACCTGCGCAGTGGATCGGGGAAGGTATCAACGAACCCCGCACTGTCAACGGGGCGAGGTTGCAGGCACAGCCCGCGAGCGATTTGCAGCTTTAGACTAACTGCCCCGTTTGCTTGACGCGTACAACCCTTGTGAACTAGAGTCCTGTTTTCCCTTAGCATCACGCAGTGCTGGAGGCAGTCGGTGAGCGATTCCAATCATGACGGGCGCCCGGAAGTCGCGCCGGAGTTAGCAGGCGTAGACGGAGTACACGGCCCTGTCATTCATGACTCCGTGAAGGACGAGATTGTTGCTCATCCGCTGCTGGACGTGCAGGGGTTGAAAACCTACTTCCATACCGACAACGGCGTAGTTAAGGCCGTTGACGACATCAGTATCCGCATCGGTGAAGGCGAAACACTCGGCGTCGTGGGCGAGTCCGGCTCGGGCAAGTCCATGACCGCCTATAGCATGCTCAAGCTGCTTCCCAGCCAGACGGGGCGCATTGAGGGCGGCGTCATCAAGTGGCGCGGCGAAGACGGCGTCGACAGCGACCTGACCCAGCTTGGTGAAACGCAGCTTCGCAAGATTCGCGGCGGCGATATCGCGATGATCTTCCAGGAGCCGATGACCAGTCTGAACCCCGTGTTCACTTGTGGCTCACAAGTCGTTGAGGCGCTGACGCTGCACCTTGGCATGAGCAAAGCCGAAGCGTGGCAGCGAACGATTGAGCTGTTTGACGAAGTCGGCATCCCTGAGCCCGCGACGCGCGTAAAGCAGTACCCGTTTGAGCTTTCAGGCGGCATGAAACAGCGCGTGATGATCGCCATGGCCCTGGCCTGTAATCCGCGTATGCTGATTGCGGATGAGCCGACGACCGCGCTGGATGTAACCATCCAGAAGCAGATCCTTGAGCTGATTAAGAACCTTCAGACCAAGCGGAGCATGGCCGTGCTGTTCATTACGCACGACCTGGGTGTTGTCGCCGAAGTCACCGACAAGGTGGCCGTGATGTTCCGCGGCAAGATTGTCGAGTACGGGCGGGTGTTGGATATCTTCGCCAACCCGCAGCATCCGTACACCAAGGGGCTGCTGGCTTGCCGTCCGCGTTTGACCACCAAGGCCGAGCGACTGCCGACGGTTGAGGACTTTATCGATGCCGACAAGAAAGGCATTGAGCTTGATCCGACCGACCCGAATCTCGAAATCCCAAACAAGAAACGTCCTGACAAGCGCCGCGAAGACCTTTCGGACTACGATTCGGAACTACTCAAGATCGAGGGTTTGAAGACGTACTTCCCGATCAAGAAGGGCGTGTTCCGCAGCACAGTCGGTTACGTGAAGGCCGTGGACGACGTGACGCTGTCTGTACGCAAGGGCAAGACGATCGGGCTGGTTGGGGAATCAGGCTGCGGCAAAACCACGCTTGGGCGCACGATCCTGCGCTTGATTGAGCCGACCGAAGGACGCGTGTATTACGGTGAAAAAGAAATTACCGGCATGCCGACGGCCGAGCTGCGCAGCATGCGGCGCAAGATGCAGATCATTTTCCAGGACCCGTTCAGCAGCCTGAACCCGCGCATGACGATCGGCGCCGCCATCATGGAGCCCATGAAGGTTCACGGGCTTCAGGGCAACCGGCGCGAGCGTGAAGACCGCGCGGCATGGCTGCTCGAGAAGGTAGGTCTGCCGTCCGACCACCTGAAGCGCTATCCGCACGAGTTCAGCGGTGGACAGCGCCAGCGCATCGGCATCGCACGGACCTTGGCCGTCGAGCCGGAGTTCATCGTATGCGACGAGTCGGTCAGCGCCTTGGACGTGTCCGTGCAGGCCGGCGTGTTGAACCTGCTGATGGACCTACAGGACGAGTTCGGGCTGACGTACATCTTTATCTCGCATGACTTGAGTGTCGTGAAGTTCATCAGCGACGAGATCGCGGTGATGTGCCCGGGCGCAACGCTGAAAGAACTCTGGGATACTGGCAAGCGCGAAGGGGTGAAGGAAGAGGACTTCGGGCGCGGCGGGCATATCGTCGAGTATGCAACCAGCGAAGAAATCTACCGCAACCCGCAACACGCCTATACCAAGCGCCTGATGGAAGCTATCCCCGACCCGGACATCGAAGACATCCGCAAGCGCGTCCAGGGTGACGATTTTGCAAGCGGTTCATTGGCGCGCGTTTAGTCGGATCACAACGTCAATCGGCCCCCGCGTTAGCGCGGGGGCCTTTTCATTTCAGCCCAAATGTCTGTCGTTTCACGCGCTCAATCGTTTCATACTGTGTTCCTGGAGGATGACATGACCGTGCTTCGAACACTGACACTCGGGTTGTTCTTTGCGCTTGCCGCTAGTGGGCTACAGGCAACCGTGGCAGTCAAGCTTGACGTTGCGACGCTGACTGAAAAGTCCGAGCTGATCGTTGTCGGCAAGGTCGACAGCAAAGCTGCTAAGTGGGACGCCGCCAAAACTGGCATCTGGACGCATCACAATGTCAGCGTGTCCGAAACTCTGAAGGGCAAACACGCGAAGACACGCGACGTGGTTACGCGCGGCGGCGTGGTCGGCACGACTGGCCAGAACGTCTCCGGTGCGGGCAACCTTGAAGTAGGCACAGAGTACGTGTTCTTCCTGTGGAAAGACGACGGCGGACGTTATCGACTGCAAGGCATGGTACAGGGCGCGTTCGAGGTCTCCGACCGCGAAGGTGTGAAGTATGCGAAGAACAGTCTGGCCGGGCTCAGCATCGTCGATGCCGAAACGCTTAAGCCGACAAAGGCCGCAGCGCTCGAATTGAAGCTCGCTGACCTGAAGAAGGAAGTCGCCACCGAGTTGAAGAATCAAGCAGCCGCAAAGGGGGACGAATGAGCCGCCTTCTGCGAACCGGGCTTGTCTTGCTTGCCGTCGGCGTGATGTTGGCGGCGGGTGCAGTTTCCGTTGACGCGTACATGAGCATCCGAGTGCCGAACGGTAGCCCGGGCCAGGCGCTGCCAGTGCGCTGGGATTTGAACAACATCAGCGCCCGCCCGAACATCGCCAACCGGCGTGTGCTGTATGAAATTGGCGACTCCGGTTGCGCTGACGCGGCCGGGTTTCAAGGCCCGATCAATGAGTTCGAGGCAATCCAGAACAGCTTCTCGAACTGGCGCAACGTCAACGAGTCCGAGATCGACTTTGAGTTCACAGGCGCGACCACAAACGAAGTAAGCAGCGCCTCAGACAATCGCAACGTCGTGCGCTGGGTGAACAGCAACATCGCCTCGGGCGTGTTTGCCGTGACGATCACGACCTTCGACACGTCGTCAGGTCAGATCACCGATACTGACATGGAACTGAACGATCGCGATTTCACCTGGGACACCCTCGGCCCGGGCGGTACCAGCGGCGTGCTCGGGCGTGCGATGATTGAGAATGTGGTGACGCACGAGATCGGCCACGTTTTGGGACTGGACCACCCGAACAACGCCCAGGCGACTATGTTCTTTGCGTCCGGTGCAGGTCTGATAAGCCAGTCAACGCTGGAAGCCGACGACCTCGCACCGTTGATTGCCGACTACACGAACACAGGTGTTGTGAACGCCGACTTCGGCACAGTGCAGGGCAGTGTTTCAGACGGGTCAGGTGCGAAGTTCGGCGTTTACGTGACGCTTGTTGACGTGTCAACTGGCGCGAACGTCGTGGGTAGTGCAAGCGAAGGAACACCGGGGCCGTTTACTCTGGGCTCGTTCGAGATCGTTAACGTACCACCGGGTAATTATCTGGCGTTTGCCTGCCCGGTGCGAAAATCGGCCCTGGGCAGCTACTACAGTACAGCCTTCACAGGCTTTTACCCAGTCGTGAACGGCGTTGCGGTGGGCACGATTGGTGCACCTGCACTGGTGCAGGTTGCACCCGGCGCGACCGTAACTGGCGTAAACCTTACGTTGCCGAGCGCTTCGCAGAATCCATTTGAGCCGGACAACGGCAGCGGATCGGCCAGTGCGCTGGATGACGGTGAAGTTGCGGTCTCCAGTGTCAGCCCCAGTACTGACGAGGACTGGTACAGCTTCACAACGACTCAGACCAATCAACAGGTAACGATCCGCGTACTGTCAGACACATTCGGCTTTGATCTGAACCCGACATTGACCCTGTTTGACACGAACGGCAGCACGGTCCTGGCCACGCCTGACTTCGGGCAGCCGGGATACCTGCCTTCGGCCAACGACATCGACGAGGCGGCTTTTGACCTGAGTGGTGTAAACTATGACGCCGAAATCGTTCGAGTGATGACTACACCCGGCACTTACTTCTTCAAGGTGGCCAGCCGCGCCGCAGCGACCACGGGCACGTACATCGTCACGCTAGAACTATCGGATATCGATGTGAACCCGGACAGCGTTGCCAGCACGATTGAGAGCAGCGTTCCCGGTATCGCGGCGAACTCCGGCGGGAACTTCACGATCACGGTCACGCCTAAGAACCTGTTCGGGCGCAATCTGAATTCGCCGAACAGCTTTGACGTGCAGCTTCTGGACGTAACGGGTGCGCCTACAGTGTTGCAGACGATTACGTCGAGCACGGTGCCGTTTGATTTTACCGTGAACGCGCTGACGACGGCGCAGGTGATCAAGTACAGCGCTACCATTGACGGTACGCAGATCGGGTCAGAGATTTCGGTCAGTCACTATGGGACGTTGTCCACGACGAACAGCCGCATTGTGCTGCTTGAAAGCACACTCAACGCGAACGGCTACGACCGTATCCCGGTGATGATCCAGCTACGTGACGGGGCCAACAACCCGTTGCCAAACAACGGCATTCCCGTAACCCTCACCACCAGTGCCGGGACACTTGACAATGGCAGCACGACGGGCGCCAGCAACGTCGCGGCGACGTTTGACAGCGGTAGCGGCAACTGGTTCATCGAGTTGATTGCGCCCACGAACACCGGTACGGCCACGCTGACAGCGTTCGCGAACAGCACGCAGATCGACAGTAAGCAGGTCACGGTGCTGGCGCGTGCGACTGGTACAGGCGGCGGCCCGGCCACCACGTCCGGTGGGGGAGAAGACAGCGATGATGGTGGCGGCGGCTGCGTTGTTAACCCGGGTGGGGCCTTGGCGATGCTGATTCTTTTGATGCTGGCCGGGTTGGGTGTCTGGCGACGCGAGAAGACAAGCTAAGAAGAGAAGCCAATAAGAAACGGGCGCCGGTTGGCGCCCGTCTTTGTTTACTGAACTGCCTAGCGCATCTTCTCAAGCTCGGCGTACATTGCCGTGAACGCGTCTTCGCACAGGTCAGTGCGGCAACGAGTGCGGGCTTCGTCGCGAGTATCGCGGCGCACGTCTGCTTTCTTGAACGTCTCGGTTGAGAACGCTGAGCTTTCACCCTGCTTGTACAGCTTGTAGGTCAACTCGCCGTCGTATACGGCATAGAGCTCAGCACCCATGAACTTCGGATTTTTAGTCAAGGTCAGCTTCACGCTGATCTCGACGACGATCTCGTTGTTGCTCTTGGTGCCTATGCCGTAGTTCATTTCTTCGAACTGTTCGATCATCCAGGTCTCGACGGCGTCCTCATCGGTGGCCATGTCGATATAGACAGTCCAGGTCTTGCGGTTCGGCGGTGGCAGTTTGACTTCCGGGTCATCACCCTTCGGGTCAGGTTTGACTTCTGGTGTTTCTGATTCGCCCGGGATCTCAAGACCTTCGACCTTAGGCAATTCTTTCAGGCGCTGGCGAACTTCTGCGTTCTTTGGCTCAAGCTTGAGGGCCGCAACCAGCACGCGTGCCTCCTGCTCGTCCATCGCGAACTCGTGGCAAAAGTCTGCCAGCTTTAACACAGAGCCGATTTGCGTGAAGTTCGTGGCGCTCTTGCGCAGCTCATAGTGCTTGTCGCCGCGCGTGTAATCCCAACGGATGAACAGCTCAATGTTGTCGCCGATGTCCAGCTTTACGCCGTCAGCGTCAACCTTCTTCACGTTACCCGTGAGGATGTCACCGCTTTTCAGGTACAGCGTGGTTTGCTGGGAATCGCCGGCGTCCTGCGCCATGGCGCTGGTCACGCCCAGAAGCGCGATCGCGAGCAGTGAGAAGGTCAGATGTTTCATGCACGTTCCCCTAGGGCATCTACAAGCAGCTTGTATTCCGCACCGGGGTCGGGCGCGTTGAGCAGGGCACTCGACACTGCGATGTGTCGTGCGCCATGACCAACCAGCTCGGCCACATTGGCCCGGTTGATACCGCCGATGCAGAAGACCGGGATCTGAAGCTCCGGCTGCACCTGCGAAACCAGTGACGGACCAGCCATGGATTGTACTTTTTTGGTCTGAGTGTGAAACATGGCACCCAAGCCAACGTAATCCGCGCCCATTTGTTCGGCGTCTTTTGCCTCGGTCAGGTTGTGTGTTGAAACGCCTACTAACGCCGTAGGGCCCAATATCTTGCGCCCGTCTTCGAGAGGGAGGTCGTCCTGTCCAAGATGTACGCCATCAGCGCTGACGGCATAGGCAACATCAGTACGGTCGTTGATGACGACCAGTGCGTTGTAGTCTTCCACGCAATTGATGAAGGCTTCGGCGAACCGTTTGAATTCGGCAGTGGTCCGGTCTTTTTCACGTAGCTGAAAAAGTCGAGCCCCTCTGTTTAGCAGACTTTTCAGCACATCACGCCAGTCGTCCCGCGTGAGAGTGCCGGAGAACAAAGCCATGACCGGGCTTTCCCGCAGGACCGCCCTGCGTGGTGCATTCACAAACAACTGTTGCTCGGCTGCATAGGCTGAGTAACGGGCCTTGGCGGCTGCGGCGGCTGCGGCGGGAGAATGCAGTTGCGCGAACTCTTCAATGACCCGCAGGGCTTCCTGGGCGCGTTTCAATCCCGCGGCCGCAACTCCTTGCTCGGTGGCGCGTGCAACGTCGTCCGCTTCCGGGCGCGCGCCGACGTCGTTGACGATATCCCGTGCGGCCAACAACCCAGGCCCGAAAGACTCTGCACAGCCCTGAATTTGCCTGCGGGCGTCCTTCAACGCCTGCGCCGATGGGGCATCGTTGAGTACGAGGCGGGCGTATTCCTCGGCCGTTCGTAGCCCTTCGCGGGCCCGGTTCAGGTTGGCATCGATGATTCGCAGTGATTTGTCCACGCGTGGATTATAGCCGGGTCCGCTTTATAGTCGCCCCGGGAGACGATGACGAAATGACCGATTACGACACCTACCAACACCCGCTCGTCGGGCGCTACGCCGCGAAGGAAATGCGACAGTTGTTCGGACAGCAGAAGCGCATCGGGCTGTGGCGTCGCCTGTGGATTGCCCTTGCTGAAAGCGAGCAGGAACTCGGGCTAGAGCAGATCACCGATGAAGCGCTCACCCAGATGCGAGCCGAGGTCGACAACATCGACTTCGCCAAAGCAGCCGAGTACGAGAAACAGTTCCGCCACGACGTAATGGCCCACGTGCACACCTACGGCGAAGTCGCACCCGCGGCCAAGGCTATCATCCATCTAGGTGCCACAAGCTGCTATGTGACAGACAACGCCGAACTGGTGCTGATGCGCGAAGGCTTGCAGCTTCTCCTAAAGCGCTTGCGCGCTGTGATCTCCGTGTTCGCTGATTTTGCCGAAGCACAGGCAGATACAGCATGCCTCGGCGCGACGCACTTCCAAGTGGCGCAGCTGACGACGGTCGGCAAACGCGCGGCCTGCTGGATTCAGGACCTTGTCAGCGACTATCACGAGCTTTCGCGTCTTGAGCGCGAAATGCCCATGCGTGGCGTAAAGGGCACGACCGGCACGCAGGGCAGCTTTCTTGAGTTGTTTGACGGTGATGCGGACAAAGTGAAAGCACTCAATACCAAGGTCTGCGCGAAAATGGGCTTTGAGAAGGCATTTGCTGTTACGGGGCAGACCTACCCGCGCAAGTACGACCACCAGGTGCTGACGACGATTTCGGGCATCGGCATCAGTGCCCAGAAGCTCGCTACGGACATCCGTCTGTTGTGCGGGCTCGGCGAGTTGGACGAGCCGTTTGAGGAAAAGCAGATCGGTAGCAGTGCGATGGCGTACAAGCGCAACCCAATGCGCAGTGAACGGGTCTGCTCGATTGCACGCTACCTGATCAACCTGCCGACGAACGCTGCCTACACGGCCGCCGAGCAGTGGCTTGAGCGTACCCTGGACGACAGTGCAAACCGGCGCATGAGCATCCCGGAGACGTTCCTGGCGGCCGACGTGGTGCTGAGCATTCTGCACAACATCGGCAACGGGCTGATTGCAAACAAGCCGGTGATTGCGGCCCGCGTCAAGCGTGAGCTGCCGTTGATGGCAACCGAGAAGATCATCATGCAGACCGTGCGCGCAGGTGGTGACAGGCAGGAAGTGCATGAGGCAATTCGCGTTCACAGCCACGCCGCGATCAAACGCATGAAACAGGAAGGCGCACCTGACAATGACCTGATCGACCGCCTGAAGGGTGATGCGATCTTTGAGAAGGTGAAGGACAGTCTTGACGATATTCTTGACCCGTCAAGTTTCGTCGGGCTTGCGCCTCAGCAGACCCGTGAGTTCATCGCTGAACATGTGAAGCCGGTGCTCGCTGAAGGTGAAGCCTTGGAGGGCGAAGGCTTGCAAGTGTAATGGGTGCCGAATCTGAAACGTGGTCGTGCACCTGCGTGCACGACCACGTTTCGATTACCAAGCTTACTTGCCTTCTTCGGCCGAGTTCAGGTCGAAATAGTTGGCCAGAGCCCAGATGCGGAAGGCGTCCATGAACTCCTGCTCATTCATCTCAAGCGATTCGAGCAGGCGGTTCATCAGTTCAAGTGCATCCTCGGGGTTCTTCTTCTCTTTGTATCGCGCGATAAATTCTTTGTATGCGCTGTCGAGGAAGGCAGCGAGTTTCTCCTTCTTCTCATGCAGCAGATAGTCGGTCAGGCAGTAAGCCGCCGCCATTTCGCGGTTGGTGTAGTCCTGTGGGCGGCCCTTGCACAGGTCAGTGAGTGTTAGTGCCGTTCCCGCTGCCAACTCCATACCCACCATCAGGCGCCAACCGGCTGGTGAGTCGCCGAAGCCGGGCAAGGCTTCCGCACCGCCGGTGTCGATGACCCCGGTACTCTTGGTTGCGAAGAACTTCGAATGGATCGAACCGTTCATCTGCGTGCTTACCTGATAGGCAAAGCCGCGAAGCAGCCAGTAGAACTGTTCGCCACCGGTGTTGCGGACGATTTCCTTGTAGGCGAGGTCGTGGGCAAGCCCGTCACGCAGTCCAAAGTCGTTTTCGAGTCGTGGGTAGAACCAGACAGCACCGTACGGGTTGTAGACAGGTGTGCCGCCTGACTGCTCGCCGCGGACCTTGCGTTCAGAGGCGTCCGGGATACCGCTGCATTTGTCTACAAAGCGGGCGAAGCGCTCACGGTCGCTGAACACGGAGTAGTGCAGACGCTTGGGGTCTTCATCAGGCTTCTTCGGCTGCGTGGTGCCCAGAAGCTCAAAGATGCGGGTGCGGCAGGCTTCGCCATACTGTGACAGCGCTTCTGCCCAGGGCTCGCTTTTCTCGCCAATCTCAACGTGAACAACGAGATAGTCCGTGCGGCGCTTGGCCATGTTCATGCCGGTGGCTGTTTCATAGGGCGTGCGTTCTTCGATCTTTTCACCCTTCTGGGCACGCTGGATCCAGACGATGCGGTTGGTGTCGGCCTGATCGTCAAGCTGGTGCCTGTACGAAGTCTCAGACGTTGACGAGCGCGTGGCCTTCAGCACCTCCCGATTGTTTGGGTCAAACCGTGCAGCGTGCCAGAGGGCGAGCATCCGTTGCTGAAGGTCAAGTTCGCTGTCTTTGACGAACTCGAGCAATTCATCCGCGGCCTTCTGCCGGATCGTTTCGGTATCGATCCATAGCTTGCGCGTCAGTTCGTCGCGTTTTGCCTCGTTGATCTTGTCGGTCAGTGGGACCATGTCTTCCTCAAGAATCCACTCGCCCTTCTTCTTCTTGTAGCCCATGGTCTTGCGAATCTTCTTGTGGTCTGGGTCGTACATCAGCCCGTAGTTGAAGTACGAGCGTGCGTAGGTGTAGAGGCCCTTGCCCTTGGCTGTGTCGCCGCATTCAAAGCACACGTCGGCCAGCTCTTCCAACGTCTTGGCGAGTTTCTTCTCAGGTGTGATGCCGAAGTTGTTGTCTGCAGTGGCAGGGCGTGGCTGGGCCAGCAGCAAAAACAAAGCGGCACACAGCATCGCGATGGCGAGCTTCCTCATAGTGTCCTCCTCCTCGTGCGGCATTGTAGCGGACCAGGTGGGTTTCTCCAAAACAGAGGCGCGACAAATTGAAAAAGACGCGACCACAGGCCGCGCCTTTTTTCATCAAATCAATGCTCACTATCGGACGTCACCTGAGCGGTCGATGTATTCACCGCCCGACATCTGCGCCAGCGCCTGCAGCAATCCGCCTGCGTGCGGGCCAATACCCACGGTGTTGATGACGCACTTACGGAAGACATTCATACGGCGGATATCGTCGGCGATGTTCTGGGGCTGGCACATGCGTCCATTGCCGACCATGTTTCCGCCTGGCCTTCCAACCTGACCAATGTCGGTGCTGTCGTCGCTGATGGTCGGTGAGCCGTCAGTAAGGAAGAAGATTGTAGTAGCGCCGGTCTTGAGACAATCGGGGTCCCAAGCGGGGTTGTTTTCCTTCTTGCCAATCTTCATCGGGTCGAGAGTCTTCCGTTTGTTGACGCAGAACGACCGTGTGAGCGCACCATGGATGTTAGTCAGGTTGGCCCAGTTCAGGTCCTCAACTTTCTTGATGAAACGCGCTTTGTTCGAGTCCGTCGCCTGAACGAATTCATCGGCGGAGTTGTCAATCATCGAGTGCGGCGTGTGATAGATGACGATGTTGAACCAGTAGTCATCCGGCAGGTACTTCAACGTGTGAATCAGTTCGACTTTGGCCAAGTCGAGTTTGCTGACAACCTTGCTGTAATCAGGTGGCGGAATGACCGGCTTCTCTTCATCGCTGTCGCCGTCTTTCTTGCCGCCTTTGCCGCTCTTGCCGCCAGTGACAGGACCATCAGGTTCATCTTCCGGCTCTTTGGGCGGATTCTTCATCTCGGGCGGTAGATTGACCGGATGCTGCATTGAGCCGGAAATGTCGATCACAAAGACAACACGTTTGCCCACTGCAGCGGCTTTGAAGAACTTTGGCACGTCACGCCCGGCGACAGTCTCGCCTTCTTCTCGGCGTTCAGTTTTCTTGCCGCCCATCTTTACCCACCAACGCCAGAACTCCGGGTCGGTGTATGTGTCTTCGCCGGTGATCTCGGATAGTGCCTTGCAAGTGAACCATTGAATGCGGTCGTCTTCCGATTGCGCGAGTACATCCGCCATTGCGAGCACGATGTTGTTACGCATCTCCTTGTCGCCCGCGTTCACCATCTTTGGGGCGCCGTGGACACACGTCAGGACGATAATCGGTGAGTCTTCGTCCCACTTGGGGTCGTATGTCTTGAGAACCGTGAGCAGCAGATCAGCCATGTCGGCTCGGCGCGCAGATGCCAACGCCTCCAGCACAGCTGAGCGAATGTAGATGTCCTTATCCTTTGTTTCAGTTACAGCTTTGCGAAGGATGCCGTTTGCACGTTCGGTGTTCTGGTTTGCGAGCCCGAGGAACGTCCAGTAAGCGCCGAACAAGTTTTCCGGCTTTTCCCACTTCAGAACATTCTTCTCAACGACTTCCAATGCTTCTTCGGAGGTCAGCATCGCTACGGCCTGCGCCATGCGCCAACCGGCTGGGCCGTCGTTTTCATTCGCCAGGCACTGCATCATGTAATTGGTGCCAGCCTTGTTGTTGGCACGGGCCAAGTCATCCACGGCCTGCGCGCGGACGTCCGGGTTCTTGTCGTTGATCTTTTGGCTGGCGATCCTGACCGCCTCGTCCGCTGCGTCAGCATTGATCGGCGTAGCTGAAACGTACGCCATGCTGCCGACTATCAGCGCCACAAGGGTCGCCTTCATCCATCCTGTTCGAGTCATCAATTCAATCTCCTCCAGCTTGCGCCTCGGTGCTGAACCGCTGACGAATTGCGTCAGGGCTCAGCGTCGCACCCCAATCCCAGCTATTCCGCGTTTCTGACGACTCCCGAATCGTCTTACTGCTCCGCAGACCCACTTTGCTGCGGATACTGCTTCCGTTTAGCGTCCTCTACCGCCGCCGGAAAAGTTCTGTGTCCAGTAAGCGCCGTCATGGCCGACGCCGATGACGGAATGGTTGCCGATCATGTTGCGATGGTGTTCGGCGGCGTTGTACCACTGCCATACGGCCACTTCGCCGGTGTCTGCACCAACCAGACAGTTTTCCGAAACCGAGCCGCCGTAGCCGGCCCGCTTCGCGCGATCCTGCGGTGTCCGCCCGTAAGGGTGGCCGTTGATGTTGTGCGCTAGCTGCTTGATCTTGTTCATGTACTTGCTGTGCTCGAAGGTCGCTTTGCTGAGCGTCAAGTTGATGGTGAGGGCGTTTTTTCCCAGCATCATCCGGTAGTCATTCAGCACGACTACGTGGCGCTTGTCTTCTTCGGTGAGCGTGCCGCCTTCGAGTTTCTCGTTTGCTTCGAGTACGCCCTTGTTCGCGGTGTATTCTTTCTCTTTCACGTTCAGCACACTGGCACCGAGGGCGCGCATGAGGGACGCCGCGTCGCTGTGCTCTTCAGGCCACTTTTCCAGTCTTTCAACGATGCCACCAAGCAAGGTGGCCAGCGCATCGAGCTTCGCGGCGGGCGTGCTGATGTCTAGTTTGAAGTGTTCTTCCGCATAGCCAACTGGGTTGCGCCAAACGTCAAAAAGCGGCTTGCAGGCGGCATCAACATCCGGTTGCTTCTTGCAGCCGTCACTTTCTGTGTAGGCGGGGTCCATGATGGCCGCGAGTGCCTTTGGGCGATTGTCTTCAAGCACCTGACGCAGGCGGTCTACGGAAACTCCTGAGCTGCGAATGGCGTCCGTGATCGCTTTCTCGGCTTCCTTTTCTTTGAAGCCTTCGAAGTCTTCCGCCACCTTGTCGCGTAACTCCACTTCGCTGCCTACGGCTTCCTTCAGCGCTTCTGCGGCTTCCTTTACGAGTTGCTGGTCGGACTCTTTGTCAGAGTCCCACTTGCGCTGGATGGTTGAGACCCAGCCGGCGGCCGTGGGCGGGAGCTTCGGCTTGGCAGGTGGTGCTTCTTCGGGTTCGGCGTCCGGGTCTTTGCCCTCAGCAATCGCCTTCTCGCGGGCCTTTTTCTTTCGGAGCTCTTTGAAGAAGTCGTCATCATCCTGGGCGCTGACCGCCGGCGCTATAACAACTAAAACGGCGAACAGGGCGAAGACGAGCGTGAACGCGACCATCAATTTTGAACGGGCCATGTCATCTCCAAATGGCCAAACGGGTGCAAACGCACCCTTACAAGTCTAACTCGCCCAGTGAAACCTTACGAACGATAGTCAAAATGAATTGGTTCGACGTATTTCAGGGATTTCACGTATGCACACAAACGATGACACAACAATGGCTTACGCGGAGGGTTTTTTGGCGACGCAGATCAGGCTGACACCCCAGGGTGCAGGAACAATCGGCAGCAGCAGGCGTTCAAGCGCGAATATCTGGAAAAGGCCAAAGTTCAGTGGCGCAAGCGGGACGTTCTCCGTGTCACTTGTGGAGTCCTCGCTGCGTCGATGGATCAGTCGTACGCCTGCCACCAGTGGGAAGAGCGCCGTGTTCATGTAACGGTAATTAATGACAGAAAAGCCGGCCGCGACGATCTTTGCCTTGAACTCGCCGTACCGATAGCGACGGACATGATGCAGCGCCTTGTCGTGCGCCGAAAGCATCCACGGATGTGCGGGTACAGTTAGGAGTGCATGCCCGCCCGGACGGATAACGCGAAAGATCTCTCGCAGTGCTTGTTCATCATCATCGATGTGCTCAAGGGTGTCGAGTGACGTGACTATGTCGAGGGCGGCGTCCTTGACGGGTAGCTGCCGCAAGTCGGCCTGCATTAGCTGGTTGAGACCTCGCTGGCGAGTGTGTTTGAGAGCAAGATCGCTGAGGTCAGCCCCTGTCTGAACCCATTGTGGCAAGGCCTTTAGCGAAAGCCCGGTACCACAGCTGCAGTCCAGGCCTTGGCCCGGCGGCACGTATTTCTTCAGGAATGTCCGGACGACGGCCAAACGCGCGCGGAACCACCAGTGGCGTTCCTCAACACGGGCCATGCGGTCGTATTCGGCTGCTTCCATCAGGTCCTGCTGGTCTCGCGGCTGGGTGTCTTGCGCGCTTTCACCGAATCATAGGCGCCGGTGCGCCAGCGCCTTTTGATGCGTCTTACAGCCTTGAGCATCCGCCAACCGTCTCGAAAAACCGAAACCTTGCTACCGGCCATCTCCGTCCAGTTGACGAAGACTTCGGAAACCTTCAGCCCGCGTTTCTGTGCCAGTAGCAGCAGTTCCACGTCGAAGGCGTAGCCGTCTTCCTGGGCTTGACTGAACAGATCGATTGCACGCGGAGTTGCGAACAGTTTGAAGCCGCATTGGGTGTCGCTGATGCCCTTGACGCTCCCCATGCGTACGACGCGGTTGAACCAGCGCCCCAGAAAACGGCGCAAGGGGCTGCACTCGACTAGCTTGTCAGCGCCTTCGCGGCTGCCGATAGCGATATCGCTGCCGTGCTCCGCACTGCGTTTCAGCGCGGGATACTCTTTCATTGTCGTTGCCCCGTCCGCATCGGCAAACAGACGATATCGGCCATTGGCAGCATGCATGCCGGTTCGGACAGCCGCACCTTTGCCTGCGTTGGTTTCGTGTACCACGAGGCGAACTTGCGGGTGCTGATTCATGCGCTGACGGACGACATTGCTCGTGTCATCGCTGCTTCCATCATCGACGACGATGATTTCGAATGATGGCTCGTTTCCCGTACACCAGACGATTGCTGCATCCAGAAAGCCGGGCAGGCGATCGGCTTCGTTGTAGGCCGGGATGATGACGGAAAGCGCAAGCCCGGAGCCGCTGCCGGTTGCTGATTGGGTCCGGTTGATTGAAGGGGCCGATTCCGGCATCAAGACCTCGCCACCCTAGTCATACCAATGATGGGCGCTATCGTATCGGCAATGAAGCACAAGCCCATTGATCATGCTCAAATCGACACGGGCAATGAACTGGCTCGTCGGTATATCACCGATTTCAGCCGCGTGGAGTCTTTTTACGCGAGCGACTACCGCCGCCCTGAGCATCTTGCGGCCCAGGCAAACCGGCTGATCAATCGTACCTGGAAAAATCGCTTCGACCGCGATGAACTCGTTCAGGCCTTGCTGAGTTATGCTGAGCGCCACCCGACACCAAAGGCGTCGCTGGCCAACATTCGTAAACTCAAGGATCCCCAGTGCGTCTGCGTCGTGACAGGCCAGCAGTCAGGGCTCGGCGGCGGACCTGTGATGGTCCTGTACAAGGCGATGACCGCCATCAAACTCGCACGCGAGGTGGAGAAAGCGAGTGGTCAACCCTGCGTGCCAGTCTTCTGGAACGCGTCGGACGACTCTGACCTTGAAGAGATCAATCGTATTCGCAGCGTTGACGCGACGGGAGCGTTGCGGAAGTTCCGTTTCGACATGCAGGCCGGCAAGCGGCACGTCCGCGACATTGCCATGCCCGGCCATGATGACGATTCGTGGGACAAAGCCGAGACTGCGCTGGGCGAAGGCGCTTATCACGATCGCGCAGTCCTGCTGCTGCGAGACTCGGCCGGTAGAGACTTCGGCACGAGCTTCACGCGCCTATTGCTGGAACTGCTGGGATCCCGCGGGCTGATCGTCATCGAGCCTTGGGCGCTCACGGAGCATCCGGCTTGGAAGCGATTACATACGCTTGAGATCGACAAGCGCGAAGAACGGCGTCAGGGGCTGCAACGTGTGGCCGAGCGTCTGGATGCGCTGGGACTACCTGCGGGCGTCGCGATTACGAACCATCTTAACCTCTTTAAGACGATTGACGGGGAGCGGCGACACGTTACTTGCGAGGGCAAGCGTCTGGTGATTGAGGGCGAAGACGAAACGTTGTCCAAGACAGCGTTGATGCAACAGGTGCGTGCTGAGCCTGCGACGTTCACACCCAACGTGCTGTTGCGCCCGCTGGTGCAAAACGCGATCTTTCCGACCGTAGCCTACGTCGGCGGCCCCGGCGAAATCGCTTACCATGGGCTTCTCAAGACGCTTCACCGGAGCTCGAAGGTTTTCATGCCGGCGTTGTTTCCGCGCCTTTCGATGACATTGGTGGACGCTGATGACGCAAAGATGTTCGACAAGGTTGTCAGTTTTCGCAAACGCCTGCTGTGGCGTCAGAAAGAGGCGGCCATCGTGTTTGAAGAGGCCCAGAGCGGAGTCCGAAGGGCGTTCAAAGACATGCGCGAGGGGCTCGTAGGGCTCGCGCGCCCCCTTGAGCAGGACATCCAGAAATTTGAGCAGCGAACCAATCGCTCGGCTTCAGACGCAATGGTCCGCGTGAAGCACGACGCGCTCAGTATCACGGAGGGCGGGGCAGAGATGCAGCCGTTGCTGAACAGGTATTTTCCGGAAGACAAACCGCAAGAACGGGTTACGACCCTGTTGAGCGCTTACGCAAAGTTCGGACCGAAGCTGATCGAGGCTGTCGATGCTGTACCTGAGATATTTGATTTTCATCACCATGTCGCGGTGATGTAATCAAGCCTTGTAAGTGATTGACTGAGTATGGTTTGCGTTCGTGTCGTTGTTTCGGTAGCATTTCGCGACACATACTGACAAAGTTTCTTGGCTTTTTGTCCTGGTGAAACGAACCACGTTGCACAACCTCCGTTTATTTAGGGGTCGCAACTAAACATCCCTTCCCGGGGATATTGCCGAGAGTTGAGGAGGTCGCTGTGGCTGGTCAACAGCAGTACTACGAAGAACCCGCTGATCAGGAATATTACGGCCAAGAAGAAATGGCCGGAGGTTCCACCGGTGAGGATCTTACGGCACTGGCATCAGTGCCTTGGGTGGCGATCGCACTGGCAGTGCACGTTATCCTTCTTGTGATTTGCTGGTTCATCATTCCTAAGGCTGCGGAGCCGGTTCACGTAGAAGTGATCCAAGCGCAGCAGGAACAAATCGCCGAGCCGCCACCGCCGGAACAGCCACCTGAAGAAGAGGTGGAATTCCCGAAGGATGAGCCGGTTCAGGAAGATCCGACTGAAGACGAGAAGATCGTTGAAGAGGCGACTGACGAGGTCAACGAAGACCCGTCGGACAAGCCGAATAACGACCTTGCGGAAAACCCGAACGACGACCCGTCTGACAACGAGTCACCGCACCCGAACCGCGATAGCACCTCAAGCGCCGTTGGTCTTGGTGGTGGTGTCGGTGGTGGAGGTGGTCGCGGCGGCAAGGGCGGCTTCGCCTATCGCCGTGCCCGTGGCGGTGGTGGTCGTCCGCACGAAGACCGCACCCGCGCCGCCCTTGAATGGTTGAAGGACCACCAGAACCGTGAAGGTTACTGGAGTGCCACGACCTTCAACGACGACAGCACTCGTGCCGGCGCTACCAAGACGTATAACGTCGAGTTCGTTGATCCGGGCCAGGCTGGCGGTGACAAGGGTTGGGAAGCCACTTGTGACATCGGCCTGACTGGTATGTCGCTGCTGGCATTCGTCGGCGCAGGTTACGACCACAAAGAAGGCGATTACCGCGCCACCTGCCGCCAAGCGATTCTGTACCTCCGCAAGGTTCAGGACAACGATGGCTGCTTCGGTGCCAAGGAAGACGACCACTTCGTCTACAACCACAGCATCTGCGCCATGGCCATGGCTGAAGCCTACGGGCTCAGTGGTGACCAGGTGCTGAAGCCGATCGCCGACAAGGCAGTCGACTTCATCTTGAAGGCACAGAACCCGGGTCTTGGCTGGCGCTACGGCGTGCAGCCGGGCATCAATGACAGCTCGGTTTCGGGCTGGATGGTGCTGGCTCTCAAGAGCTGCAAGATGGCCGGACTTGAGTTTGACTACACCAAGTGCTACGCCGATGCGGCTGAGTGGTACAACATGGTGACTGTTGACGTCGGCGGTTACCCGAAGTGCGGCTACGACAGCCCGGGCAGCAACAACGCCCGCCTTCGCAGCGCTCAGGAGTATGAGCACAACCCGTCAATGGACAGCATCTACGTGATGAGCATGCTGTTCATGGGCAAGGCTGACCTGAACGACAAGAACATCAAGACACTTTCACGTGTTTGCATCGAGAAGGACTTCCTGCCGCAATGGGATCAGTACAAGATTGATTACTACTACTGGTACTACGCCAGCCTGGCGCTTTACCAGGTCGGTGGCTCAGTCTGGAAGACCTGGGAAAAGGCAATGTCCTCAACCCTGCTCGATAACCAGCGTGGTTACACTGAGCTGGACAAGAAGAACAACCATGTCTCGAAGGAAGCTCTCGACGAGCATGGTAGCTGGGACGCGGTTGACGCTTGGGGTTCAGCGGGTGGGCGTGTGTACTCCACAGCCATCAACTGCCTGACCCTTGAGGTCTACTACCGCTACCTGCGTCTTGAAGGTGACGGCCACTAGATAGAGAAAGCCATACAGAAGAGGCGACCTTCGGGTCGCCTCTTTTCATTTGCGCCCATTGCCTGTCGGGGTTGCCGCCCTAGAATCTGACACACTCATGGCGAAGAAGAAAAAGAAGAAGGGCAGCGGCGGCAACGCGAGCAACCACGCCAAGAAGGGTGGTGCTAAGGCATCTACGCCCGCAAAGAAAACGCCCGCGAAACCCGACCAGAAACCTCAGCCTGCAGCGAGTACTGATTTAGGGGCGGCGAAGCCGGAACCGGACAAGCGCCCCACTGCCAAAGTCTCTGATTCACGCGACACGGTGATGCTGCCGGCGACACTGAAAAACGCGTTGCGCGCCGACTACTCTCAGCTTCTTCGAATCCGAAACGTGCAGTGGCTGATTGTGCTTGCGGCTGTCATCGGCGCGTTGCTTCTGGGTTACTATCTGTCCTCGATCTTTGTTCCGCTGCTGGTTGCCATCGCCATTGCCTACATCCTTAACCCTCTCGTCGTCCGTCTTGAGAAGAAGGGAGTCAGCCGCACCCGGGCGGTGCTGCTGATTTTCATTGGGTTCATAGCGGTGAGCGCGGCCGTAGGCAGTTGGTTTGTTGCCAGTATTGTTCGTGACGTCCAAAGCATGAACCAACAAGCCAGCGCATTGCTTGAAGACTTCAGGAGTAATCAGGACGAGTGGATTGCGTCGTGGAACGAAAGCACGCCGGACAGCGTGCATCTGGACCCCAAGGAAGACCCTTTCGGGCGAGTCATCGACATCGCCATCGAGAAACTGGCGCCGTCGGACAGCACGGCCGAGCCGCCGGCTGCCGCAAGCGCGCGGGCAGACATGGCAACGGCCAGGTCGGACTTGTTGTCGAACTTTCAGCGCGTAGACAAGAACGGCGACATGGTCATCACGCGAGATGAAGTGACAGCCAGCGAGTTCGCCCGTCTCGACCGCGATAAAGACGCCAAGGTAACCCCCGAAGAGTGGTTTGTGCGGTTTGGGGCGACCGCGCCCACGGAGGATGGCCGAACGCTTGCGCCTGCGACAACCAAGGCTGCTGAGGGCATGTATTCGATTGTGAGTACGTCGCTTGTTTCGTTCTTCACGCTGTTGCTGTTTGTTGTGCTGGTGCCGATCTACACGTGGTACTTCATGGTCGGCTGGGAGAAAGTCGTTGAACGAGGGCGCCAGTACCTGCCCGGAAATCACCGCGAGCGAATTGTTCGAATCCTGGGCGAGATTGACGCAATGCTGAAGGCGTTCTTCAGAGGACGCATCGTGATCGTGATGATCATTACCGTGCTCACGACAGCCACCTACCTGATATTTGGCGTGAAGTATGCGGTTCTTCTCGGGCTGCTGGGCGGCTTCGGCGTACTTGTACCGTATGCGGCCATGGTGCTGAGTTGGGTCCCCGCGTTGGTGTTGATTGGTATTGACCCCGAGGCCGGCTGGGGGACATTGATCGGCGTCACGGTATGCTTTCACTCAATCCAGGCGTTGGAACAATTCGTGCTTACGCCCAAGTTGCTCGGTGACGCTGTTGAATTGCACCCGGTTACGATTCTTGTTGGCGTTTTCGTAATGTTCTCGCTGCTGGGGCTGTTCGGGGCTCTGCTTGCTGTGCCTCTGACAGCGATCGCCAAAACCCTTGGACGTGAGTTCCTGCTTCCGTACTTTAAGTCCCTGGCGGCCGAAAATAAGAAACGCACGTCCGAGACATGAGCAACTCCCCCGTAGATATCCATCACGACAGCATTCCCGGTGCGATTCGCGTAGCGGCACGCGCCCTGATTATCGAGGACGGTCGCTTGCTTGTGATGAACTATCGGGATGACCACGGTTTCTGGTGCGTCACACCGGGCGGTGGCATTCACAAGCAGGAAACCCTTGGCGAAGGTTTGCGTCGCGAAGTTCATGAAGAACTCGGCATTGGTGTCACGCCAGGGGATATCGTTTATGTGCGCGAGCTTCTGGGGCGCACAGCAAAGGTTATGCACGGTGGCATCACGGAAGACACGCATCAGCTTGAGATCTTCTTTCGTTGCAAACGCGAAGGCGAGATACACATGGGACATGCCCTCGACAACTTCTGCACGGGCCACGACTGGGCGCCGATCGAGGAGTTGAAGCAACGGAACTTCTTTCCGAAGGCACTTGCAGGCAGGCTCGCGGATGACGTCGCAAGTGGTTTCAAGCCACACAACAACTACCTCGGCGATGCATAGCTGATTTTTCCGCGCCGACTACTGAGGTCCTGTCGTGAAACCGCTGAAAGATCTGGCTGGTGGTCTGCTTGATCTGCTGCTGCCCCGTCACTGCGCGGTTAGCGGTCGTCCACTGTTGGCCGAAGATGTGGGGCCGATTGCACCGGAAGTTCTGCGCGAAGTCGAGATCGCAGGTGCGGACTACTGCACGCGTTGTGGTGCGCCGCAGGGTGCGGGTGTCGGCACGATCAAGGAGTGTCTCAGTTGTCGCGAGTATCGAGCCGGATTCGGCACCCGAGAAATTGTCGCGGTGGGGGACTACAGCGGCGTGCTGAAAGAGATGTGTCTCGCGCTCAAGTTCGGCGGCGAGCAACGCTTGGCGATGATTCTCGGCGCTTGGTTGGCTCAGCTTGTGTTCGATCGCGGTTTGCACCAGAAGTTGGACGTCGTGATCCCGATGCCGCTTCATGTGTTTCGTCGTTTTCATCGTGGTTACAACCAGGCAGCCCTGATTGCTTCACCGGTTGCCAAAGCGCTTGAAAAGCCGGTGCTGGACAACCTGTTGAAGCGCACTGCCAATACTCAGCGGCAAGCCAAGCTCTCAGCAGCCCAGCGGAAGGGCAATGTAGCCAATGCCTTCGAGGTGCAAGCTGGGCGAACGTCTGATATTGAAGGAAAGCTTGTGCTGCTTGTGGACGACGTGATGACCACAGGTGCAACTATTGGCGCGGCGGCGCGAACGCTCAAGAAGGCCGGAGCCAAGGCGGTTTACGGCGCTGTATGCGCCCGCGCGACCCTCGGTGCAGACGCCTGAGTCGGGATTTCCTCAATTCCTGAATCCATCCATGCCGAACACAGACATGGCGCGCCACCTTCGCGCGCCACGGCATTCGGAATCAGAAAAGAGGTTCACCCATGGCATCACGCAGAAACAAAAGCAGACGCGGCAAGAAATCCGGCGGTAAAGGGTTTCTGGTCATCATCGCTGCGATCGTTATCGCAGGGCTGGCCGGCGGTTGGTACGTCATCGGCGGCGACAGCGGAAGCGACGCGAAGGAAGCGTCGATCTCTGATCTGATCCCGGGCATGGGTGACGAAGCCCCTGAAGTCGGCGAGCAGACCGGTGGCGAGTCCCAGTCTTTGGCTGGCATCGAAAGTATGCTGCAGGACATCAGCATCGGCATCCAGAGCACGACCGATCAGGAGCGCGAAAAGGCGCTGCGCGACGGCTACGCCCGACTGGCGACGCTGCTTGAAAACCCGCTGCCGCTTGAAGAACGCAGCCGCGCGATTGAGCTTTTCCACAGCATCACGGATGAACTGTTTCTGAGTGCCGCGCACAACGAGTTCTGCGACAACTATGTCGTGAAGTCCGGTGACAGTTACGACAAGATCGCCAGCCGTCACCACATAAGCACGAATCTGTTGTACGACCTGAACAACCGCCCCCGCGGCGCATCCATGTTGCACCTCAATGACAACCTCAAGGTCCCGAAAGGTGACCCCAGCGTCATCATTCGCAAACGCGACTTCACTTGCAGCGTCTATTTCGGAAAGAATCTGGTGCGCCAATACATCATAGCCCATGGGCGCAACAACAACACACCGGTGGGTACTACCAGCGTAGCCAGCATGACGATTGACCCCGAGAAGTCGGCGCGTGGCTCCAATGACCCTCGCGGCGAAATGAAGCTTCGCTGGATCGGGCTTGATACCTACGCCGACAACCGAACTGGCTTCGGTCTGCACGGGACACAATACCCCGACAGCATCCCCGGCATGACAAGCGCCGGATGCATCCGCATGACCGATGACGACGTGCTTGAGATTTACGATATCGTCCGCATCGGAAACAAAGTTGAGATCAAGGCATAACCAACACCAACACGGAGCTCCGTCATGAAGAAGGTCCTATTCTCCCTGGTTTTCACTGGTCTGCTGGCAGCTTGCAGCCTGACCGGCTTGAACACCACAAACGTCCAGAAGTCGGCTGATACCGAACCCACGCCCGTGGCCGAAGCCAACACCACGCCCGTCATTGAGCAAGAGACCGAAGCGGCTGTGGAGTCACCTGCAACAACCGAAGAGACACCGACCGACACCGTTGTTGTCGGGACTGGTGATGCAGTGCCCGAGACAATCGAACCAGCCGTCGACGTGGACCTTGTGAACGGACTGACACTTCATGAAGAAGGCCGCCTTCGTGAGTCACGTGTTCTGCTGACGCAGGCGCTGGACAATAATCTGGACGACGAAGACGAAGCCAAAGCCTTGAAGGCTCTGCGAGACATCAACAGCAAGATATTCCTGAGCACCAACGAAAACGGTGATCTTAAGGTGTACACGGTCAAGAGCGGCGACACCCTCGGCAAGATTGCCCGTGCCCACGGCACAACATGGGAAATGATTCAACGCCTGAATGGTATGACCACCACACGCATTGATGTCGGCCAGAAGCTGAACATCCTGGGCGGGAAGTTTGACCTCGTTGTTCGCAAGCAGAAGTTCGTCATGGACCTGCTGCTTGATGGCGCATTCATCCAGCGTTACGAAGTCGGCCTGGGTGTCGACGGCTGCACGCCGCTGGGCGAGTTCACGGTCAAGAACCGTATTCCGAAGCCGGCAGACGGGGCTTACCCATATGGCCACGCAGAGCACCGACTTGGTTCGCGCTGGTTGGGCATGCACAGCGAAGAGGGGCTCAAGGGCTACGGCATCCACGGCTGCCGTGCGGAAGAAGAAGACTTAATCCCGGGCGAATGCAGCAAGGGTTGCGTCCGCATGAAGAATGCAGACATTGAGGAAATCTACGACATCGTTCCGGAGGGCACACGAGTAGTCGTGCAGGAACGCTAAGTTTTGGCAAGCAATGTAGGCGGGGCGGCCATCGGGTCGCCTCGCTTCAATTCCGGGGCGTTGTATTCACCGTTTCAAACTGAGAACATGCCTGAATGCCCGATGAACCAGCCGAAGCCAAGCAGCCTTTAAATGCCGTTATCCGGCGCAAGGCGTCCCGTGCCCAGTGGGCCTGTGGGCTGTGTTTCGGTTTGTTGTTCCTGATGGGGCTAAGCGGCATCGCGAGCATCACGCTGCTTTACGATAGTCCGTTGTACAGAACCGGCGTTCGCGGGTTTGAAGCGACTGTGATGAACGCTGTCGTGTCCATGAAAGGCGTCATAGGGCTGATCCACGGCTGGGGCGGATACGTCGGCATTCTCTTGGCGGGTTGGGCCGGGCTCGAGGTGTTCTCGTTTGGGCGTCGACTCAAGCGCACAGAGAACCCCGGCTGGCGGCGAACCGGCAGTATCCTTAGCGCCTTGGGACTGTTCGGCGCGGCGATGTTGATCACGTCGCTGCTGCTGCTTATCCCGAGTGGCGTAGCGGCGCAGGGCTTCCTGAGTCACGACACAGGCTCGATCGATGCTCCGGCGCCGGTTGGGTTAACGCGCCCGTCCAGTCCGCAGTTCAGCGATGGCAGCAGCCGCATGGTTGAGTGGCACACTCGTGAGCTGAACTACCTGATGGCTTTCGGTGCGATCATTCTGGCCTATGCCGCTGCACGAATTCGCCGCGTATCTCTTGAAGCCAAGGCTGAGATGCATGAAGAGGCTGAGCCTGCAAAGCCTTAAGCCGCCTGCGTCGGTAACAGCCAGAAGTACACGACCAGATAAATCAACAGCATCGCCGTGATCATGAACACCGGCACGCTGACCGCCCATGAGCCGGGGAGCCTGCGTCGCACCACCGTCGGCAGGTCGCTTTCGTTGCCATTGCCGGGGAACCACTCTAGTACCGCCTTCTGGGCGGCGTTCAACTGGTCCAGCACCGGTGTGACGACGTCACGCCAGAACTTCGGTATGAACCGACGCCAGATCCAATCAAGATCCAGCGTAATGGTTTCTGTACGCTTCATCAGAGGCAGCAATACGAAGAAGGACAGTCCGGCGAAGAACAGCATCCCGACCATGATCATTACGTGGTCAACGCTGTAGATGACTTTTGCGTACTCCGCAGCCTCGGCCTTGAACGGCAGAATTGCATACAGCGGCCCGGGGAAAATACCGAGGAAGATACAGATTGCCGCAAAGCCAATCATGGCGGCCCTCATGTTCCAGGGCACTTCCGGCGGGCGCAGCCCGGAGTCCTTCTGGAAGAACACGAACCACGTCAGCTTGACACAGGCGTCAATGAAAACACCGGCAGTGGCCGCTTCAAACAGGAACCAGGTAACGATCAAGTAAGTATGCGACTGCCCCAACTCAGCCATACGGGCGGATTCATCAACGATGGCCTGCACGACCATGCTTTTGGACGTAAACCCGGATGTGAGCGGAAAACCTGAAATCGCCAGACCGCCGATAATCATGCACCACATGGTCACGGGCATGGATTTATACAATCCGCCCAACTGGTTCATTTTCGTACGTCCGGTGGCGAACAGCACGCTACCTGCGCCCATAAACAGCAGCGCTTTATAGATGATGTGGGCAAACGCGTGCCCGGTCGCGCCGTCGATGGCCAAATGGGTGCCGATACCGATGCCCACAAGCATGAACCCGACCTGGTTAACCAGCGAATAACTCAGCAGGCGTCGAATGTCGTTTTCAAGGATGCCGTAGATGACGCCATAGATCGCCATGTAGAGCCCGAAGTAGATCACAACCTCGACACCGGCGAACGCCGTCAGCAAAGTAAACACGGCCGTCTTGGTGGTGAACGCGCTCAGGAAGACGGTGCCTGTTGAGCTGCCCTGCGGGTACGAATCCGGAATCCAGGAACTGAACGGTGGGGCACCCGCATTGACCAACATGCCCAGCAGAATCAGCCACATGCCTGCTGAGCTCCAACTCAGCGTACTCCACCCCTGAACCATGGAGTCGAAGTGGCGGAACTCAAGCGGTGCAGGGTCGCCGGCCTGGATGCGCTGCGCGATAACGATGATGATACCTATCAGCAGCAGTACACCGCCCGCGGCGTGCATGCCGAAATAGCGCATACCGGCACCGTAGCTGTCTTTGCGGCGACCGAGCCAAATCAGAACCGTGCTGCCGAGCGTCATGACTTCCCAGAAGATGAACATGGAAATCAGGTCGCCGCTGAACAGCACTCCCATTGCGCCGCCTGCATACAGGCAGGCTGCGGGCAGCTCTGATTCGCGTTTCTGGTTCAGGGCGTACAACAGACCGCCAAGCACCATGATGCCGAACACCGTCGCGAATGCCGGTGTCGCGGCATGCACATGAACGGGGTTCAGCGTCATGCCCATGAAGGGCACGAAGCTGTTTGCACCGACTTCAATGGCGGCCCACGCGTCGGCCAGCGCCAGCACCGGCAGCGCGAACGCGACGGCCCAGCGGGTTCGTCCCTTCAGCATGGGCAGAATGATGACGCCGACCAGAAGGATCAACGCCGGCGGATAATCAGTCATCCGCATAGAACGTGTCCTTCCGTTTCAGGGCTACCGCGAGTGTCTTGGCTGCGATCAAAAGAACAAAGGCTGCTGTGAAGCCGTACAACGGCCAGAACTCCGGCAATGTGTCGAACGTGATGTTGTCTTTCTCGAAGTGCGCGTGATGGTGCACCCCCAGGTCAACCAGAACGATCGCACCGAGAACGAGCAACCCGATGACCCACGCAATGCGTGCTGCCTTTTTCTGTTCCGGAGTCATCCCACAGCCCTTCGGACAAGCTCAGCCAACTCCAGCGCTGGCTTGTTCCAGTAAAAGAAGAAGAGTGTCAGCCCGGCGGTGAACGTCAGAGCGGTGACCATAGGCCAGGGTGCTTCGCCGTGCGGGTGTTTCAAATCGTCGTCGCTGAGTGGCTTGAAGAAAGCGCGGTAGACGATCGGTAGGAAGTAGCCTGCATTCAACAGCGTCGAGAACAGAATTACCACCAGCACAAACACCTCGTCGAAGTGCCCGCCAGGTAACTCCCAGCGCTGGATAACACCACTGATCAGGAACCACTTGCTCACGAACCCAACGACGACCGGCACGCCGATCATGCTGAGCGTGCCTACGGTGAAAGCGCCCATGGTCCAGGGCATGCGTCGTCCGATTCCGTCAAGCTGACTGACCTGCGTCTTGTGCGCGGCCGTGTAGACGCTACCTGCCGCGAAGAACAGTGTGATCTTGCCGAAAGCGTGTGCGATGATGTGCAGCGTGGCCGCCATGATGCTGATTGGGGTAAGCAGCGCCGTACCCAGCACAATGTAGCTGAGCTGGCTGATCGTCGAGTACGCGAGGCGACGCTTAAGATTGTCCTGGAACATCGCGATTAGCGAGCCGATCAGAATTGTGCCGCCGGCGACGTAGATCAGCCAATGCCCCTGATTGTACTGCAACAGCGTTTCGGCACCGAATACATAGACGGTCACCTTGATAACACAGAACACCCCCGCCTTGACCACAGCCACTGCATGCAGGAACGCACTAACTGGCGTCGGGGCAACCATGGCCGCTGGTAGCCAGCGATGCACCGGCATGATCGCGGCTTTGCCTATGCCGTAGATGTACAGGAAGAACAGCAGCCCAAAGACAGTTGGCGCAACCAGCCCGGAAGCCAGCCCCTGCTTGAAAATGCCACCGCGCACGAAGTCGATGCCACTGACATCGCCGTTCTGGTAGAGCGCGTAGATCCACAACACGGCCAGCAACTGGAAGCAGACGGAAGTCGTCAGCAAGATGCCGAGATAGACCCGCCCGCTTTTTACGGCATCGCTGTTGTTCTTGTGGGTGACCAACGGGAATGTCGAGAACGTCAGCGTTTCGTAGAACACGAACATCGTGAAAATGTTCGCTGAGAATGCGATACCGACGGCACTCGCGATTGCCAGCGGGAAACAGAAATAGAACCGCGTCTGGTGTTTCTCATTGTTGCCGCGCATGTAGCCGATGCTGTACAGCGAGTTTGGAACCCAAAGCAGAGTCGCGACCAGCGCGTACACCATGCCCAGTGGCTCAACTTTGAAGCTGAGAGGCACACCCGGAACCATCTCAAGCAGGAACAATTCCGGCTGCCCGCCCTGGATCACTAGTGGGTATAGGCTGGCAACCAGGCCGAACGTTGCCAACGCTGTCAGCAGCGTGAACGTCTCACGCAGATTGGGGATGCGCCCGGCCATCGCGATCAGCATGGACCCAACCAGCGGGGTACCGAGTGCGAGCGCAATCGTCATTTCTGGGGTCATGCCTTCACCCCCAACAGCAACTCGGCGGCGGTCTGGGCTACCCACGAAGATGCCCGCGCATCAATCCCGAAGTAGATGCTTGCAGCAACCAGCAGCACCATCGGCACAAGCATCGTAACTGGGGCTTCTTTCAGCTTCGGTGCGTTCTCGTCGCGTTTGCCGAAGTAGATTTGTTCAACGACGCGCCACACATACATCAGGGCCAGCAATGAACCAAACAGGACGATTGCGGCCATTTCATACCGATGAGCCTGTATGGCGCCTGTCACCAGATACCACTTGCTGATGAAGCCTGCGGTCAGTGGTACGCCGATCAAGCCAAGCCCGCCCGCAGTGAACACCGCCATTGAGACCGGCAACTGACGCCCAAGCCCTCGGACATCCTTCAAGCGCGCATTACCCAGGCGGTAGACCACGACGCCCAACGCCATGAACATGCTGCCCTTGGTGAGGGCGTGGTTGAACAGATGGATGATTGAGGCCGTAAGCCCGTTTACGTTGTTGAGCGAGAAACCGAGCGTGATGTAGCCGATCTGGCCTATGCTTGAATATGCCAGCATTTTCTTCAGGTTGGTTTGCTTCAACGCCAGCCACGACCCAATGATGATCGCAGCACCGGCAGAAACCATGAGCGCTGTTTCGGTGTGCAGCACGCCAAAGGCGAAGTTCACGCCGACCAGTGTGAAAATCACGCGGATGAAAACGTAGGCACCGACCTTGGTGGCTGTACTCGCGAGTAGGCCCGATACAGCCGACGGCGCGTAGGTATAGGCGTTAGGAAGCCAGCCGTGCAGCGGAAACAGCGCGAGTTTCAGGCTCAGCCCGACTGCCATGAAGGCGAACCCGACAATCACTGTTGTGCGGTACTGCGGGGCGTCGGTCGCCCATGTCGGGAAGACCGTTGTCTCCAGAATATGGCGGATGTCGGCGATGTTCAGGCTGCCGGTCACCATGTACAGGTAGGCAATGCCCAGCAGGTAGAAGTTTGCACCGATACTACCGAGTACCAGATAATTGATAGCCGCCGTCAGCGCGCGACGATTGCGCGAGCGACCCAGCGCGACAAGCGTGTAGGTGCTGAGCGAGCTGATCTCAAGCAGAACGTACAGATTGAAGGCGTCGCCAGTGATCGTGATACCGAGCAGCCCGGTCGTACAGAACAGCCACAACGCGTAGAAAAAATGCAGGCGGTTCTTCTGGATCTCGGACGCAACACTTTTGCGAGCGTATAGGGTGAGTACGCAAGCAATGATCGAAACAACCAGTAATACGGCCGCGTTCAGTGGGTCGACTATGTACACGATTCCGAAGGGCGCCGGCCAACTTCCCATCTGGTAGGTGATCTCGAACGCGCCGTTGTGCATCACGTTCCACAGCAACTGACCGGCCATCGCCAACACGGCCGAGTTGGTGGCCATCGCCATCCACCACCCGAGCCCGCGACGTCCAACAATCGCCGTCAGCAAGCCCATGCACAACGGCAGCACGACGATGAGGGCAGGCAGATTCTTATGGATCAGTTCCACCTATTCCTCTGTCTCGTGCTCGATGTCTGAAATGTCGCGCTCGTCGATGGTGCCGTACTGCTCGCGTATGTTGACGATAATCGCCATGGCCACGGAAAGCGTGGCGACGCCAACGACGATGGCCGTCAGCATCAACGCGTGAGGCAACGGGTTGCTGTAGATCGCTTCCGGGTTGGCTTCGTCGAGGACGGGGCCGGTACCCCCGTCAACCTTGCCGATCGAGATGTAGAAAACCAGCACGCCCGTCTGGAACAACGACATCGACAGCGCCTTCTTGATCAGGTTGGTCTTCGCGATAACGCCGTAGAAGCCCACCATCATCAAGATGATGCAGATCCAGTAGTTGTAATAGTCCAGCACGATTTGCATCGCGTTCTATGCCTTCCCTACAATCTCGGTGTCACTCTTGTCGTGTTCCTGGCCGGGCAGAGTACCTTCTGTAATCTCGTTGAAGATGGTCATCATCACGGCCGCCACGGTGATGCCGACGCCCCATTCGACTGACACCATGCCCCACGGTTCGCCCGCACCGGGGTTCGCCGGGTTGATCGCCGTGTAGTCGAGGAACGTGTAGCCCTGAACCAGACAGTAAACTCCGGTGCCCGCGTAAATCAGCACGCCCAGCGCAGCCAGCAAGTCGGTTATCCAGCGAGGGACAATTCGCTGCATGTCGTCGGCGCCGAATACCATGCCGTAGACTATGAACGCGGCCGCGATCATCACGCCGGCCTGGAAGCCGCCACCCGGGCCGAGCTCACCGTGGGTCTGGGTATACAGCGCGAATATGATCAGAAACGGCATGTTCCAGCGCGCCGCAACGCGCATCAGGACGTTGTCTTTCATAGCAGGCCTCCCTTCATCGGGTTGCCTCGGCGTCCGCGCAGCAGGACGATCATTCCGATGCCCGCGCAAAAGATTACGCAGGTTTCAAACATCGTGTCGAACGCGCGGTAGGTGACGATGACACTGGTTACCTGGTTCGGAACGTGTCCGTGGAAATAGTCGTGCCGGGCGTGTTCATCGTGGGCATGCTCACCGTCGTGGGAATGCGCTGCGTCTTCCGTCGCCAGATAGGCTTCGTAATCTTCAGCGGCTTTGCTGCCCGGTGCCTTCAAGATGTTCTGCCCAGTAAAGCCTTCGTACAACGCGTGTTGCTGCGCTGGGGCATTGGGGTCGCCGAAGGCCGGCATGTCCAGCGTGCCGAAGATCAGCACGCTGCCGACTGCCAGACAAAGAAGCAGAGCCGGCCAGTGAACGGCCTTACGGACTGTTTCACGCGAGCCCGTCAGCACGAGCGTCCCGATCAGCAAGATCGTTGAAATTCCGGCGCCGACTGCCGCTTCGGTGTAGGCCACGTCGACTGCATCCATGCTGGTCCAGAAGCAGGCCATCAGCAGGCTGTAGATTGAGGACAAGATGGCCGCTGCGAACAAGTTGCGCGACTCTACCGTGGCGACTGCCGCTACCAGCACCAGCGCGAGAAGAATCAGATCGATCAGCAGAATTCCGTTCACCGGCGTGGTTCCCCTTTCTTCCAGGGCCTCAAGCCATCAACGTATGCAGCTTGCGTGATCGCGTGGCAGGCAATCGGACTCGCCATCAGCATGAATAGAACCATCAGCACCAGTCTTCCGGCCACGAGATAGCCGTAGTCGTACTTCATCGTTTCAATCAGCATGGCCGAGCAAAACAGTAAGACACCGAGAGTGTCATTCTTGCCGGCCGGATGTAGACGTGTGTAAAAGTCCGGAAACCGCAACACGCCAACGGCCGCTGTCAGCGAAAAGAACCCGCCCGCGATCAGCAACACCCACACCACGATGTCCAGGAACACCTGCATCAACCGAGCCTCCGGTGACGGATGAACTTCAGGATCGCGATGGTGCCGACGAAGTTCAAAATGGCGTACGCTAGTGCGATGTCCAGAAAGGCCGGGCGCTCCGTGATGAAACCGAGCAATGCAACAAACAGCGCCGTCTTGGTTCCGATAGCGTTCATGGCCAGGATGCGGTCGTAGTTGGTCGGACCCGCAATGGCGCGGACAAGCAACAGCATGATCCCAAACAGCAGCGCAACACCACCGACCAGCGTCGGAATGTCCGTGTTCAACATGGATTCGACTTCAGCCAGAATCACTCGGCGGCCTCCCCGCCTTCGAGCTTGGCGACCTTGTCATGCATGAATTTAAGCCCGTCTTCACCCGTGGACGAGAGCTGGTGAACCAGAAACTCTCTGTTCTTGGAATCAATGTCGACTGTGACGGTGCCAGGCGTCAGCGTGATGCTGTTCGCGAAGATTGCGACCGCCAGCTCACTCTTAAGCGAGTAACTGGTCTTGATCATGGAAGGGTCAACGTCAAGCTTCGGCTTCCAGACCCGGACTGCGACGTCCCAGTTCGAAATGATGATCTGCCACAGCAGCCACACAAGGTAAGGTGGCTGACGCAGCGCGATCATGACGAAGTTGCCTTCCTTCTCGAGGAAGCCGACGCGCCACATTAGCAGCGTTGTCAGGGCGCAACTGACCAGCCCGCAGCCCATCAGATAGCGCTGGGAAGGGACGGTCCAGTCTAGTTGCCCGGAAAGCGCAGCCCAGAAGCCACAAAGGACGACGAATAGAATTAAATGGCGCAGCACGGCGAAGCTCCGGAGTCCTGTATCTCAGATGGTCCGCGCCAATGCCGGGGGGCGGCGGGCAACGTCAATTTAGCCGTACATAAAACGACTAATATCTAAAAATCATCAAACGCACCGTAGCTCGGGAGTATCGCCGTGCCATGATGCCCTGTCAATATCAGCCCGCGTGGCCAGCACCTGTAAGTGCCGAAGCCGCGTCGGCCTAAAGGATTTGAGTTGCACCGGCCTCCCCGGGCAGGACTTGCCGGAGAGTTCATAAACGGAGATGTATCCTGGTAGTTCGAACTTCAACCTTGAAAAAACAGCAGCAGCAACAAGGCCAGCCCTGCGATGGCGGCCAGCCTGAGTACCCACTTCATACCTAAATTCAGTTGTAGTTTTCTGCCGGACGGGTTCCGCTTTCGCATCTCATCACGAAGCCTTTGACCTGTGTGGATGCCGG
>JAGQRE010000328.1 GCA_020425695.1 Planctomycetota bacterium | reverse complement strand
CAACAGATGCGGGAAATCGACCCGCGGTTGCCAGTCATCATCATCACTGCGCACGCGACCACCGAAACCGCGATTGAAGCAATGAAACGCGGCGCATTCGACTATCTACTCAAGCCCTACGATCTGACTGAAATGCGACAGGTCGTCGCCAAGGCACTCGAACTAAGCCGCCTGCGACGCGTGCCCGCAATTTTCGATCAGTCTCCAACAACCGTACTCGATGGCCATGCCGTTGACCGCATTGTGGGCAACTCCCGCTCCATGCAGGAAGTCTACAAGGAAATCGGTCGCGTGGCTCCGCAGGATGTCAACGTGCTGATCCTCGGCGAAAGCGGCACGGGCAAAGAACTGGTGGCCCGCGCCATCTATCAGCACAGCGCCCGCGTGAACATGCCGTTTCTGGCCATCAATTGCGCCGCCATTCCGGAAACACTTCTGGAAAGCGAACTGTTCGGCCACGAAAAGGGAGCCTTCACCAGTGCCGACCGGCGACGCATGGGGAAGTTCGAGCAGGCTCATGGAGGAACATTGTTTCTCGAT
>JAGQRE010000327.1 GCA_020425695.1 Planctomycetota bacterium | reverse complement strand
AGACTGGATTCTGCTGGGTAGCAAAGACGAGAAACAGGAGACAAAACCGGACACGGTCGAACACTGGGCTCGCTCTGCAGATAATCCGATCGGTGGCTGGTATGGCTTGAAAAAGAACTTTCGTGGCCGCTTTGCTATGTACATCCCACCGTTGATGGAACACCTTGGGTTGGCTGAGGTCGAACATAACGCTCGCGACAACCGAATGCGTGCCAAATAGGCGGCGAAATCGGGTAGCCGCGGCCATTGCTGGCCGCAGCCCCCACACCACCTAGCATGCGGGTCCGCACTAGGCGGTTCCGCGAAGAGAAGCTTGCTCGTACCAGAGTTGCTTTAATGACAATAAGCCTTGTTGCTTAAGCCACTTGTTGGGCATCGCGTAGCGTAAGGCAGGTGTGCGAGACATCCGCCAGTACTTCTTGCGACTGGTGGCGTGTTTGATCGCCATGTCGAGACTCACGCCCAGAGCGACCAGATGCTTCACTTTGGTGCGAGGATATCGCCACCGTTTCCAGTAGCACATCCGCACGCGGCGTCGAATCC
>JAGQRE010000326.1 GCA_020425695.1 Planctomycetota bacterium | reverse complement strand
AGGCCTACTTCAGGGCCCAGGGCCTGTTCGGCGTGCCGCGCGCGGGCGAGATTGATTACACCAAGGTCGTCACGCTGGACCTGGGCGACGTCACCCCCAGCCTGGCCGGCCCCAAGCGCCCGCAGGACCGCATCGAGCTCGGCAAGCTGGCCACCCGCTTCCCCGAGCTGTTCTCCGCCCCCATGAGTGACAACGGCTTCAACCGCCCGGCCGAGGTGCTGCACACCCGCGTGCAGGTGCAGCCTCACGGCGACGAGCACGCGCCGCAGTCGCCGCCCGTGCCGGCCGGCGCGCCGCTCGACGTGGTGGAGATGGAAGCCAACCGCTCCACGCTGGCCGCCGCCACGGCCGTGGCCGAGGCGCCGCCCAAGCCGGCGGCCGCCAGGGGCTATTCGCTGGGCAACGGCGACGTGCTGATCGCCGCGATCACGAGTTGCACCAACACCAGCAACCCGGGCGTGCTGCTGGCCGCCGGGCTGCTGGCGAAGAAGGCGGTCGAGGCCGGGCTGAAGGTGGCCCCGCACATCAAGACCTCGCTCGCGCCC
>JAGQRE010000325.1 GCA_020425695.1 Planctomycetota bacterium | reverse complement strand
CGCTGGATCGCACACAGCCGCTGCTGCCGCTGGCCCCAGGCTTGCCCGAACGGCGCACCCACGACTACGTTCGCCACGGGACGACCACCCTGTTCGCCGCGCTCGATGTGGCCACCGGCCGGGTCATCGGACAGACCCAGCGCCGGCACCGCAGCGCCGAGTTCCTGAAGTTCCTGCGCACGGTTGAGGCCAACGTCCCGGAAGTGCTGGACATCCACCTGGTCATGGACAACTACGGCACGCACAAGACCGACGCCATCAAGCGCTGGCTGGCCGCACGACCGCGCTTCCACGTGCACTTCACGCCGACCTCGGCGTCATGGCTCAACCAGGTCGAGCGCTGGTTCTCCACACTCACCGAGCGCTGCATCCGCCGCGGCACGCACCGCTCCACGCAGGCGCTGGAGAAGTCCATCAGGCAATACGTCGACCTCAACAACGAGGATCCCAAGCCGTTCGTTTGGACCAAGACGGCCGACGACATCCTCGCGAGCATCGAGCGGTTTTGTCTGCGAACTTCTCAATCAGGACACTAGGGCCTGTTAACA
>JAGQRE010000324.1 GCA_020425695.1 Planctomycetota bacterium | reverse complement strand
AACCGCTGGGAGATGGCGGCCCTGCACTGGGCCTGCCAGTTCGCCGGCATCGTCGTGACGCCGCTGAACTGGCGCGCCAAGGGCGACGAGATCGACTATTGCCTGGCCGACAGCGGCGCGCGCGCCATCGTCTGGGAAGCGGTGGTCGACGCCGCCGTGGCGCAGAGCGAACACGTGCGTAACGTGCTGCGCATCGGCGTCGGCGACGTCGATGGCGCCCAAGTGCAGTTCGAGGACTGGCTGGCCGCACCCGCCGACCCCACGCCCGTGGCCTGCGCCGAAGACCTGTCGCTGATGCTCTACACCAGCGGCACCACCGGCAAGCCCAAGGGCGTGCCGCGCCGCCACCGCGTCGAACGGGCCGCCGCCCTGGCCCATGTCGCGCAGAACCGTTATGGCGACGCCGAATGCACCCTGGGCGTGATGCCGCTGTATCACACCATGGGCGTGCGCAGCCTGCTGGCGCTGGCGCTGGTCGACGGCCGGCTCATTTGCATGCCGCGTTTCGATGCCAGCCAGGCGCTGGCCGCGATCGAAGCCGAACAGGTG
>JAGQRE010000323.1 GCA_020425695.1 Planctomycetota bacterium | reverse complement strand
GCCCTTCCCCTTCCCGCTTGGTGTCGCGCTTGCCACCCGCGTGCGCTTCGCGTATCCGAATGGCCCGCATGGCGGACGCGCCCATCCACACCCTCGCGACCATTCTCGAACCCCGGGGTTCCGTTCTCTATCAGGTGAAGCTTTCCAACGGCAAGACCCTGCTCGCGCATCTTTCGAAACCGCTGGCGCTTGCTCGCACCGGATTTGCAGCCGGAACCACGGTGCGCATCGAACTCACTCCCTACGACTTCGACCAAGCCCGCATCCTCGGAGCGGAAGATCCGCGGCAGGGCTCACTTGCCGATGCAGAAGCGGCTGAAGATCACACCTAACAAATCCTCGGTATCGACCTTGCCGGGAATCTCCCCCAGAGAATCGAGCGCCTCTCGGATGTCAATGGCAGCGAGTTCCGGATGATCGCCGGCATCGTTGAGTTGGACGACGGCCGCCCGCAGGTTCCGCCGGGCTGTTTCGAGGCTTTCCTGATGCCGCGCGTTGATCGCCACCGCGTGATCTCCCCAGTCGGCTTCGGTCAACTGCAGCACGCGGT
>JAGQRE010000322.1 GCA_020425695.1 Planctomycetota bacterium | reverse complement strand
CGAACCAGGACATACAGTCCTGCTCCCACGTCCTGGGCACGACTCACAAACGGTTCCAGCGTGTCGACTCCCATATAAGGGTTCACCGTGAGCGCATCCGCCGCGTAGGGTGCCGAACCGGGATCTTCCCCAGCAAGGTATGCGGAGGCGTAGGCTTGGGCCGTGGAACCGATGTCTCCTCGCTTGGCGTCACAGATGACGATCAGTCCCGCGTCTCGAGCGGCGCGAATCACGTTGCGAAGGGCGACCATCCCCGGCGGTCCGCACTCCTCAAAGAACGCCGCCTGTGGTTTCACGGCCGGCACCAGCGGAGCGACGATGTCGATGATCCGTCGACAGAACTCCTCGTAGGCATGGGCCTGAACGTCGCGATCGGTTCCGCCCATCGATTCGGCGGAGCGTTTGACCGACTCGGGGAGTTGGCTCCAACGGGGATCGAGGCCGACAAGAGCGGCTGTCCGTTTGTGAGTGATCGCGGCATGCAGGCGGTTGGCAAAACTGGGCATGGGGGGAACGGGGTTCGGGAGGAGGGGTTCGGGACTTTTGATGTG
>JAGQRE010000321.1 GCA_020425695.1 Planctomycetota bacterium | reverse complement strand
AGGATCTCGACGTCGGTGCGCGCCTTCCACTCGTCGTAGAGCGCGGGCGGCAGCGCCTCGCCGGCGGAGAGGCACACGCGCAGGCAGGAGAGGTCGACGCCCTCGACGCGCTCCGAGCGCAGCATGTTCGCGAACATCGTCGGCACGCCGGTCAGGAGCGTGGGGCGGAAGCGCGCGACGTGCTCGAGCAGCGTCTCGGCGGTCGAGCGGCCGGGGAAGAGCACCGCCGCCGCGCCCACGCGGAAGGGGAACATCAGGTTCGTGCCGGTCGCGTAGCCGAAGAAGAGCTTGGGCACCGACAGGCACAGGTCGTCCTCGCGGTAGCCGACGACACGCAACGCGTAGGTCTCCGTGTTCCAGGCGAAGTCGGCGTGCGCGTGCACGCAGCCCTTCGGGTGGCCCGTCGAGCCGGAGGTGAAGAGCCAGCCGGCGAGGTCGTCGGGGCCGGTCGGCTCGGTCTCGGCCAGTGTGGAGCCGGGGTCCTCCGCCAGCCGGCGAGGTCGTCGGGGCCGGTCGGCTCGGTCTCGGCCAGTGTGGAGCCGGGGTCCTCCG
>JAGQRE010000320.1 GCA_020425695.1 Planctomycetota bacterium | reverse complement strand
GGCTTGCCCTCACCCGGAAAGCTGTCTAAATATACAGTCATGACACATCCCCCTCCGGTGCGCCGCGGGCGGGGCGCCTTGTCGCGCCCGCCGGGTCGTTTCGAGCGCAGAGTCACTGAGGCGCTCGACGACGGCTGGGCGGCGCCCGGGCCGGATGCCGCCGACAGCGTGCCCGACAGCATCACCACGTCGGTTCTGCCGGAACACGCCAGGTCGATCATCACCCGCAACGACTCGCCGGACGTCGGTTTCGAGCAGTCGATCAACCCGTATCGCGGTTGCGAGCACGGCTGCATCTACTGCTATGCGCGTCCGAGCCATGCCTATGTCGATCTCTCGCCCGGCATCGATTTCGAAACCCGGCTGTTCTACAAGGCCGATGCGGCGCAGTTGCTCGAGCGGGAGCTGGCGAACCGACATTATGTCTGCAAGCCGATCATGCTCGGCGCCAACACCGACCCATACCAGCCGATCGAAAAGAAACTCCGTGTGACGCGCAGTGTGCTCGAGGTGCTGGCACGGACCCGGCACCCGGTCATGATCGTCACCAAGG
>JAGQRE010000319.1 GCA_020425695.1 Planctomycetota bacterium | reverse complement strand
AGCGGATGCAGGAATCGAACCTGACGTGTCACTTACGCAACTCTGGGTTATGAGCCCAGCGAGTTTGACCTCTACTCTAATCCGCGATTTGGTACGGAGGAAGGGATTTTCGCCCTTATTTACCCACAAGTCGGGTTGTCTTAAAATTAGACGACCTCCGTATAAAAATAGTAGTTATCCTTTGTCGCATAAAGAAGAATAAAAATAATGACCAGTCAACATGCGAAGTTACTTTATGTGGTTTCCACAGGTATTATTTGCTTCTACTATTAGTAGCGGATGTAGGAATCGAACCTACGACCTCAAGGTTATGAGCCTTGCGAGCTGCCACTGCTCTAATCCGCAATATAGTGGGGAGTGAAGATTTGATACTTCATCACGTCAACGTAGCATTACCTTATGCTGAACTCCCCGTGTTAATTATATATATGCAAATGTACTACAATATTACACACATGTCAAGTTTTTTTATTACTTTTTTTAGTAAAAAAACATAAGTTATTGAAAATCAGATACTTTATTTTTATTTACCCTTAATTTCATCTATTATAATGAATA
>JAGQRE010000031.1 GCA_020425695.1 Planctomycetota bacterium | reverse complement strand
TAGAGCTTGAGGAAGTAGTCGATGGTCTCGGTGCGGATCTTGATTGCGCCGGTCGGCTTGTTTTCGTCGATGTCGTGGAAGGTGAAGTACGGCGTCAGGCTTTCCGTGACGATCTCTTCCACGGCGCTGTAGATCGGTGCGTCGTGGCCGCACTTGAATGACGACAGGTCAAGCCCGATCAGGTTCGGGTGACGGGCGACGTACTTGGCGGCCCAGAGCTTCTGCGCACTGTTGGTGCTGTACGCATTCTTCCAGACGTCGTTGATGGCCATGGCGTGGGGGATACGCCCCACTTTCACGTCAGCCGCGAACACTTCTTCCAGGATGTCTTCATCGATGGGCAAACTGTCGAGGCTGAAGATGGGGTAGCCCATCATCTGCAACTCTTCGACGATCTCGTGGTTGAGCCCCGGGTCGTTGTGGTACGGGCGCGCCAGCAGCACAACGCCGAGTTTGTTGTCCTTCTTCAACTGGTTGAGCACTTCACGGGCGGGCTTGCGCAGCAGTTCTTCCTTGTAGGTTTCGAGTGCTGCAAAGGCCTGCTTAATGGCCGCCGCGTTCTCTTCCTTGCTGATGCCAAGGCGTTCACCGAAGTACTTGTGCATCTGCTTTTCGGCCAGTTGCGGGCGGTACATGTCCACGACCGGGTCCCAGTACTCAATGCCGTACTCGGCGAAGATGTCGCCTTCCTTGGTGAAGGCCGCTTTCACGACTTCCGGCGTGGCGGTGACCGTCGGGCACGAGCAGCTATCCAGCATGTGCGTCAGGTCGGTCTGCAGCGTGTTCGGGATCGGGAACAGGATCACGTCCGGCGTCTTCTTCCGGAAAATCAAGTCGTGAACGTGTGCAAGGCTGACCTTGGCCGGGAAGCACTGGTCAATGCTGCCGCGCCGCGAACCTTTCTTGTACAGCTCTTCGTTCGTGAACTCCGACCACATGATGTTCTTTGGCGACACGCCGATGGCTTCAAGGTACGTGCTCCAGAACGGGCCGGTGCTGTACATGTTCAGCGCCCGCGGCATGCCGATCTTGATGTCCTTGATGCGTTCGCGTTTTTCAAGTTGCGCCTTCACGCGCGGCAGGCGGATCTTGGTCAGCAGACCAGGCTTGCTTTCCTTCAACACGACTTCAGGGCTGTAGCTTGCGAAGCACTTCTTGGCGCTGACATCGACGAAGTTCGGGAAGTTCTTCTTCTTGTCGTCGAGCTTGCCTTTGATTTCGCGCATCTTGGCGACGTCTTCGACGGTGCCCTTCTCGCAGGTTGCGATGATGAAGCGGCGCTCGTCGCCGGCAGGCGTCTTGGTGTCGATGAAGGTGCGCAGGCACTTGTTCTTGCAGAAGTAGCAGCGGGTGGATTCGTCGCGTTTGCTCTCGAACCCGAGCCCGAGCAGCGCGTCCATGCCGATGAAGTGCGTGTGCCCCGAGCGCTTCGTCACGCGGATCGCTTCGATGCCGCAGCCGATCGCGCCCGATTCACCGCAGAACTTGTGCACGATGACTTCAGCGTCGGGCACTTTCGCTTTGATGAAGTCGACTTGTGCCTTTACGGCCGCCAGGTTGCGCTGTGTGCCGCCTTGCAGCACGAACTTGCGCCCAAGCTTGGCAAGGTTCGGTTCCTGCACTACGTACAGCCAGATGTTCTTCGGCAGCACGTGGGCGAGGCCTGCCATGATCTGGTCGGCGCTCCAGCCAAGCTGCTGGAAGTTGACGATGTCTGATTCCATGAACACGGCGCAGCCGTAGCTGAACACCGGCAGGCCTTTCGCCTTGAAGGCGATGTCGGCGAAGTTCTCGATCGGGTGGCCGAATCGGCTGCTCGTGCTTTGCAGGAAGTAACCGTTGCCCGCGCTGCACTGGGTGTTGAGTTTGAAGTCGGCCACACGCCCGTTCTTGAGCATGATGACCTTGATGTCTTGGCCGCCGACGTCAACGATTACGTCTACTTCGTCATAGAAATGCAGCGCCGCCTGCGTGTGGGCGACGGTTTCGACCAGTGCGACGTCCGCGCCGATGGTGTCTTTCAGGATGTCCTTGGCGTAGCCGGTTGTGCCGACGCCCATGATCTTGAGTGTCGCGCCCTGTGACTCGATCGAATCACGCAGCCCGGCCATGACGACCTTGGTGTCTTCGATCGGGTTGCCCTTGCTCAGGTCGTAGTACGCGCCGATCAGTTTGCCGTTTTCGTCAAGCAGCACGGCCTTGGTGCTTGTGCTGCCGCCGTCAATGCCGATCCAGCCTTCGACGATTTCACCCGGTTTGAATTCCGGAAACTCGTGCTTGGGGATGGTGTACTCAGCTCTGAACTCTTCCAGCTCTTCGGGCGACTTGCTGAGGCTCTTGGCCGCGCCGCCTGCCGCGCGCATGGTGTCGCGCCCGGTGTTTACGAACTCAGCCAGTGCTTCAATGCCGGCGAAGCGTGCGATGTGCGCGTCTTCGCCCTTGCCGTAAAGAACCGCGCCGATGGCCGCGAAGTACTGGGCGTTGTCCGGGACAACGATCAGCTCGTGCGGGTTCGGGTTTTCAGGCAGCGGGAACTTACGTTCTTCCCAGACCTTCATGATGTTGTGCCGCCATGCGTCCTGCATGGCCGGGATGAATGTGTTCGGGCCGCCCAGTAGCAGGCAGACTGGGCGCAGCGTGTTGCCGCGCGTAAGTACGGACAGGTTCTGCTGAACGATCGCTTCAAACAGCGAAGCCATCAGCTCAGACGGCGGAACGCCCTGCTTCTGCAGCCCGTTGATGTCGGTTTCGGCGAAGACGCCGCACTTGCCGGCGACCGGGTGCAGCTTGACGCCGTGGTAGTCGAGCCCGACGAGTTCGTCGATGCTGAGCTTGACCTTGTTGTTGATCTTGTCGATGACCGCGCCGGTGCCGCCCGCGCACTTGTCGTTCATGCTGGGGATCTTGCGCTTGCCGCCGTTGGGGTCTTCCTTCCAGATGATGATCTTGGCGTCCTGCCCGCCAAGCTCAATCACGCTGCCAGCCGTGGGGTAGAAGATTTCGACCGCGAGGCTGACGGCGTTCACTTCCTGCACGAACTTCGCACCGATCAACGGGGCAATGCTGGTGCCGCCGCTGCCGGTGATGAAGACGCGCATCTTCTCTTTGGGGTGGTTCGGGAAGGCCGCGGTGATCGTCTTCATGAACTCGAGCACCTTTTCAGGCTGCTTGGTTTCATGGCGCTGATAGTCGGACCACAGGATGTCGTTGTTGGCAGGGTCCATGACCACGGCCTTCACCGTGGTGCTGCCTACATCAAGACCGACAATCACTTCGTCAGGCAGTTGCTTTTCAGACATCAGCTAGCCTTTCCTTGTCCTACAGACACGGGCGCCGCGCCCACGGTGAATTCCGGTAGCGCGACTTTCTTGTTGTGCAGGTCGGCCAGGGACAGTTGCTCGAGATGCTCGGCAAAGCTCCGGCCGAAATCCTTGAGAATCATCTGGAATGCGCACTTGCCGTCGAGGTCGCAATCGCAACCGTCTTCGACACAGCGGAAGATGCAGATATCACGGTCGGCGGCTGTCAGAACGCTCGCGACCGAAATGCTTTCCGGTTCGCGCGCCAGCGTGTAGCCACCCGCAGGCCCGGCGACGGAGTTGACGATTTCGGCAGCCACCAGCTTGCGCATGATGTGCGCGCAAACGCTTTCGGGAATGTGCTGGGTGCTGCTGATTTCACGCAGGCGAACACGTGATCCCTGCGCGGCCAGGTACAGTGCGGCGCGTAAACCGTAGTCCGACTTTGAGGTGATAATCACTGGCTCGCCCCGTTTTGTTGCGCGGTCAAAGTCAACGTTGACCGGTTTGGTATTGGACTGTGGGGCAGAAAGTATTGCGTGTGAATGTATCCCGCAAGGCTGATTTCTTCGGGGTTTGAGGGGGAACGCGGCTCGGGATAGTGGAGAAAAGGACTCGTTTCGTCCGCAATAGACTGGGTGATTGCACAACGACCCGCCCGCGTGGGGTTTGATAAGGCGGTTATGAAGAACGCACGAAATGCAATTGAGGTCACGGGGTGTGTTCATAACGCCGTTATAAATAATGCCGTTATGTATTCAAGGGTGCCAAAAAAACTTTTCGGCTCTGTCTGACAGCGAAGCGGTTCATTGCGAGATCAAAATCTGGAGTGAGGGGGTCAGACCCTGTTTTCGCCTGAGTCGCTTTCGAATCTCCGTCAGGGCTTTCACGGCGAAATCAGGGTCTGACCCCTTTGCGCAGGTCGGCTGAAATGAAACCGCCCGGCGTGCTCGCCGGGCGGTTTGGCTTAGTCTGGCTTGTTACTTGCCCGCGGCCTCTTCGCCCCACTTCCTAGTGGTTTCAGCGTAGGGAGTGTCGCCGTACTCCTTGTTGAACTTGTCGATTCCCGTCTTGTGTTTGGCCATGATTCTCGCGTGGTGCTCATCGTAGTCCTGGCCGTGCACATTGCCGTTCAGATCGGAGTAGATGCGATCGCTGAGCTTGTCGAACGCCTTCTTGGCCATCTCGATGTGCTCGTATTCGTCAGTTTTGCGGAACGCCTTTACCTCGTCGAGAATCTCACCGCCACGGGTGCTGCCCTTGCCGAAGAGTTCTTCGCCCAGTTTCTGCAGCGCGTCAGCATACTCGACGAGGTAGCCGGCTTCCTTCTGGGGCGCCGAGAAGAGCGCGCGGTAGCTTTTTTCGAGATACGCCTCGTAATCGCGCAATGCTTCGATGTTGGCGGCGTCGGCCGGACCGCCCTTCTTTTCAAGCTTCTCGAGTTTCTTCTCGGCGTCGCCGAGTCGCCACTGCGCCATCAACGCGGCGATTTCGCGGCAATCGGAATCCTCCACTTTCAGCGCTGCTGGTGTTTCCGAAGCGCGAGCCCAGTCATCAAGCCTCGTCAGCTCAGACTCAAAGCCCCAGACGCCCCAAGCCTCTGCTGTTCCGGGCGTGGGGATCCAGACCCATGAACCAAGAGGGTAAGGTGCGTCATCCTTGTCGGCGACCATCCCGGATTCCGGCTTAGCGATCAGGTTACTCCAGTAGTTGTCGAAGTTGTTGTCTCTCTTCGTGTTGTTGTAAGAGAGTTCGGCAAGCAGCAGGTACTCTGGTTTCGCATCGTCGAAAAGCTCGCGGATCGCTTCACGGTCACGATCGGCCAGTGTAGAGAAGACGATGTAGACGTCGTACTTCTCATGGTTGGCACCGGCGTGCTTCTCAAGATCGTGGAACAGTTCAAGCAGTCGGTCTTGTCGCTTCTTTTCGGCATCGGTCGGTTTCGAGTTCTTTGAACCCACGCTACCGCTCAGGTAGGAGCCGAGCACGAACAGCATCGTCGGTTTGGAGCCGAGCAAGGCCATGTTGGTTCGCTTGTCGTCTTTGTCTCGCAATTTGGCATCTATCAACTCCCATGAACCGAACTGGTACGGCAGCTTCATTTCGTAGCCGTCGGTTGGGCGTTGCGGTGTTCGGTAGGGCTTGAACGACTCGACGCGGTACTGTTCCAGCAGTGGCGGGGTGCGCCATGGCGTCTCAGCATGGACAGGCTGGGCCATGATTGCGGAGCAAGCGCCAATCAACGTGAGCATTAACAAAGAAGGAAGGGTTTTCATTACGTCATCTCCTGCAGCCGGCTTCGTTCCGACTGTGCTACCCGCAGTATTCGCGGGGTTGACCCCTGACGTTGAGGCCGGTGACGCCAGACAGATTCGGCAGCTCGTTCGACTGCCATACCTGGTTGGCGCTCAAAGGCCGCGTCAGCTTGAGAGGCCGCCACACGTCGGAGCGACCAACAACTGCCGGTATTGATGATATCGATAGGGAGAGTGGCGGGCGTTGCACGGATATGCAAAACCCTCTCGAAAACGAGAGGGGTGAGGTTTTGCGGTTTCGAAATCGGTAAGCCTACGCAGCGCTTGGTGGTCCGTCCCAGCGCCCGCTGTCAGGGTTGCCGCCGCGGCGACGCTCAAGCAGGCAGATGTCGATGTCGTGGTGTTGCGAGGTCAAACGGAGAATCTGGTCAATGACGTTCAGGACCGGCTTCTTGGTGGCGAAGTCGGTGCACATCTCGGAGCTGCCGGGCGGGTTCATGTGGAAGACGCGGCGTTCGCCCGACACGTGGAATACGATGGCGACGTAGAACTCACGTCCTTCACTGGTCCAGTCGATGATATCGCGGATGGCGTCGGTGCTTTTGTAGGTGTTCTTGAGGCGGCTACGCCATTTCCCCGACCGCGTCGCGGGTTCTGGTGGCTTCGTAAGGAAGTAGATCTTTTTCATAGTGGCAGTCCCGATGAATCATCGGCCGCCGGGGCTGTGATTCTTCAGTGAATCTGGCAAGTGGCTGCATCCACGTGATGGTGCATTAACGCTGAGGGGGTCAGACCCTGTTTTCGCCTGAATGAAGTTTGAAGCAAGCGGCTGCGCTCGTGACGAAAACAGGGTCTGACCCCTTCTGATCGCCTTTGTGTGCTTTCCGCGAAGCGGGCATGCCCAAAACGCTGTTTCGTCCGTATAAATGAACACATGAGCGACCTGTTCTCGCCACTGGAAGCGCGTGATCGTCACCCGGTACTTGCGTTCTTTGCGCGGCGCCCGGTGACTGTTGCGGTATTGCTGATGGCGACAGCCGTGCTGGGCATGATTGCGACCAACCGCATGCCCGTTGAACTGCTGCCGGCGGGCGTGGAGCGCAAGTCACTGAGTGTGCAGGTCGACTACAACAGCACCGGCGGAAGCGTGTCGCCGTTGGTTGTCGAGCGTGAAGTAACCCTCGTGGTCGAGGCTGAGATCTCGACGATTCCGGGCATTGCCGAGTTGACCTCTGTTTCGCGTTCCACGGAGTCAGATTTCTACATTGATTTCGATTCCGACCGCGACATGGACGAAGCCTATGCCGAGGTCTGGGCCGCCGTCGAGCGCGCGCGTCTGCGTTTGCCTGACGGCGTCGGGCGAATCCAGGTGCGTCGCTCACGGTCGGACACCACCAGTTGGCCGATCGCCTTCGTCAGTTTCTCGTGGGAAGACGGCACCCGCGACGCGTACCTGAAGCTTGAGCAGGACATCCAGCCCCACATTGAGAGCATCGAGGGTGTCTCGAACGTCAGCTTTTGGGGCGGGCACCGCAAGTTTCTGGCCGTTGACCTCGACCCCGAGAAGACCCGCGCCTATGGCGTGAACCTCTCGCAGTTGCTCCAGCGATTGCGCGGCGACAACTTCCGCGCACCGGCGGGCAAAGTCACCGTGCAGGATGGTGACGGCGACAAACTCGACAAGCGTCGTGACGTCTATCTCGTGGCCGACTCGCGCTTCCACAGCATTGAGGAAATCGAGAACCTGCCGGTCCGTCCGGGGCTGCGGGTATCTGACGTTACGCGGCACGGCGTGGCGAATGGCGAACCGCACCGCGGTGTCTATGAGGCGGAGTCTGTCAGCACGTATGTGCGCGTAAACCGCAAGCGCGGCGCGACGGCGATGGTGTTCAAGAATGGTGATGCAAACACCGTCGAGGTGGGCAACAACCTAGAGGAAGGGCTCGACAAGTTACGCGCCGACCCGGTCTTCGAGGGTTTCAGCGTGACCGTGCCTTTCAACCAGGGCGACAGCATCAAGGAGAGTATCGCAAACCTGCTGTGGACGCTGCTTTGGGGCGGCGTACTGGCGTTCTTTGTGATGCTGCTGTTCCTCAAGAGCTGGCGATTGAGCATGATGATCGCGCTCTCGATACCGCTTTCGATGACGATGGCGCTCGGCGTCATGTTCTTCGCGAACGAAACGATCAACCTGATGGTGCTGATGGGCTTCACGCTCGCGGCCGGTATGTTGCTCGACAACAGTATTGTTGTTGCGGAGAACGTCTTCCGGCGCCACGGGCTGGGCGAGGAACCGCTGGCGGCGGCCGTGTGCGGCGCCGGCGAAGTCGGACTGGCGCTGATCCTGGCCACCAGTACGACCGTGATCGTGTTCATCACCGTCGTCTTCATGCTGGATGACGAGATGCTGGCGCATTACATGGGCAAGATCGGTCTGCCGGTTTGTCTCAGCTTGGGGTTCTCGATCCTGCTGGCGATCGGCGTGATTCCGCTGACCATCTACCGAACCGGCATGCTGAAGCATGGGCGCCGTCAACCGCTGCGTCGCTGGTTTGTGGCGCGACGACGGAAGCTGTCGCGCGCATGGCGCGGGAGCGGAGCCGGCAAAGTACTGGCCGGCGCGGGCATTGCGGTTTGGGAATGCGTTGCCGTATTTGCCGGGCGCAACGCGGAGGGGCTGCCCGATACACCATTGATGGACCTTACGGCGCGAGCCTACGAGAGGGTGGTGCGTGTCATTCTTCCGTGGCGCTACGTGATCTCGCCGCTGGTGATGGTACTGACGGTCGCGAGCATATACTGGGTTTATGACGCCCAGACTCGCACCGACAGTAACCAGGGGAATCGCGACAGTATCCAGTTGCGCATGAGTTTTGATGACGCGACCGATGTGATCGTGCGAAAGCACGCCCTGCGCATCACAGATATTGAAGCAGGCTCCGCCGCCGAAAAGGGTCGGTTCAAGGTCGGGGACTACGTCCTGCGTTACAACAATCGCCCAGTCGAATCATTGGAAGATCTGCGTCGTCTCGAAAAAACGGTGCCGCAGGGCGTGCCGGTGCCCATCGAGTTAGCCCGCGGCAGCCAGATCGGGTCGCTGGACATTCTTGGCGGGCCATCAGGCATCGACGGCGCGATGATGGATACCGAGCCCGTACGCGACGCGGTCTGGGCCACCTACGTACTTGAGGTTGAGGACATCCTGCTGGGCACTGATACGGCAGCCGCAAAGCGCGAAAAGGCGATCGCGAACGGCATGAAACCTGAGCTGGCCAAAGCCATGTTCGGGCGTACGCCGGAGGAAGCGAAAGAGTGGTTCGGCATTCGCGACCTCAGTACAAGCTTCAACTCGGGGCGTGCGAACTTCTGGATCTACATTGATGAAGATCGCGTGGCCGAGTCGAACGAGTTCTACAAACGCATCATTGATGCGATGCCTGAGCGCGCCGGTGTAAAAGTGCGCGGCGAGTTCCAGGGCGGCAGCAGCGCTACCAGCGAAGTTTCGGTGCGTATCAACGGGCCTGAGACAGAGCGTCTGGTTCAGTTGGCGGAAGAGATCATGGTGCGGCTGGGGGCAGTAGAGGGGCTTGAAGGGCTGCGCATCGACGCCGACGAGGGCATGGACGAGGTTACGGTTTCCGTCGACAGGCAACGCGCTGCGGCCTTCGGCGTTGAACCGAACATGTTGACGCAGGTGATCGGCTTCCAGCTTTCCGGGACAAGCCTGCGTGATTACCAGAAAGGCGAAAACCTGCTGCCCCTGCGCGTACGCTTCGCACCGCCTGAGGATCAACGAGGCAACCCGCACGACCCGGGATTGCAGGACGTGGCCGAGACGCGCATTGCTACCAATACCGGCGGCAACGTTGCTGCGAAGGCAATCACCAGCACCAGCGGAGCCGCCAAGCCCGGCGTCGGCGAAATCCGCCGCACGGACCGCAAGACCAGTCTGCGCGTCGTCGGTACAACAAGCACGGAAGACCTGGAGCGCATCCAGAGCCAGGTGCGGCAGGCCATGGCCGGTGTTCAGTTCCCGCCCGGCTACAATCAGGAACTGGGCGGGCGCTTCGCCAACTTCCAGGGGCAGTTTGACAGTCTGTGGAAGAGCTTGGTGTGGGCGGCGGTGCTGGTGTTCCTGGTGATGTGCTTCCTGTTTGAGAGCATCCTGAAGCCGGTCTGCATTCTGATTGCCAGCGTGCCGGGCGCGATCCTGGGCGGCTTTGGTTTGCTGTACGTTACCAGCACGCCGATTGACGGAATCACGATGCTGGGGTTGCTGGTGCTGGTGGGCGTCGTCGTGAACAACGGCATCGTTCTTGTGGACCTGATTAACCGTCTTCGCAACCAGGGGATGGACCGGCGCAAGGCCCTTGAGCGCGGGTCAAGCCAGCGCCTGCGCCCGATTATCCTGACCAGCCTGACAACCGGGTTCGGGCTCATCCCAATGGCCATCGGCGACGCCAAGTTCGTCGGCATGCCGTATTACCCCATGGGGCGTATGGTGCTGGGCGGCATTTTGGTCAGCATGGTCTACACGCTGGTGCTGGTGCCGCTGCTGTACACGATCCTTGACGACATCGGACTGGCGATGAAGTACTGGATCGGCATAGTCCTCGGCGAGCGCGCCAAGGGCGGCGGCGGTGAAGTAGCCCCGGCACCGGCCAGTTCCGACTAGCTTGCCTCGCGTCGTGATTCGCCCCTTCCGTTGCAACCTCGTGCCGTTATCATTCCGCACGCTTCACCGGGTGTTGTCCGCACGGGCGCACTCCTTTGTTTGGTGAAGCGATCGCTCCAAGACATGGAGCACGGGAGACAACCATGCCGGCAGAGATGCCCCCAAGGTTCCAGCCTGGAACCATTGAGACGAAGTGGTACGAATTCTGGACTGACCACGAGCTTTTCAAAGCGGTCCGCGATATCCGCAAAAAACCTTTCAGCATTATGATCCCGCCGCCCAACGTGACGGGCGTGCTGCACATGGGACACGCCCTGAACAACACACTTCAGGACATCGTGGCCCGCTTTAAACGCATGCAGGGTTTCTGTGTGCTTTGGTTGCCGGGCACCGACCACGCGGGCATCGCCACGCAGGCCGTGGTCGAGAAGAAGCTGCTGGCCGAGCAGAAGGTCACTCGCAACGAGCTTGGGCGCGAGAAGTTCCTTGAAGAAGTGTGGAAGTGGAAAGACGAGTACGGCAACCGGATCCTGAACCAGCTCAAGAAGCTGGGCGCAAGCTGTGACTGGTCGCGCACTCGCTTCACCATGGACGAAGGGCTGACCCGCGCGGTGCGCGAGTCGTTCGTGAAGCTGTGGCACAAGGGTTTGGTCTATCGCGGCTATCGCATGATCAACTGGGACTGCAAATTGCAGACCGCCATCAGCGACGACGAAATCGAAACCACCGAAACCCGCGGTCACCTCTGGTACATCCGCTACCCGATCAAGGACCAGCCCGAAAAGTTCGTGGTGGTGGCGACGACGCGCCCGGAAACGATGTTCGGCGACACAGCCGTGGCCGTGAACCCGGACGACGAGCGCTTCAGCAACCTCGTGGGCAAGCACCTGATTCTGCCGATCGTGGGGCGCGAGATACCCGTGATCGCGGACGACAGCGTGAACCCCGAGTTCGGCACCGGCGCCGTGAAAGTGACGCCCGGTCACGACTTCAACGACTACGAACGCGGGCAGCGCCACAACCTGCCCATGATCAACGTGCTGAACAAAGACGGCACGCTGAACGAGCAAGGCGGCAAGTACCAGGGCATTGAGCGCTTGAAAGCCCGCAAACAACTGGTGGAAGAACTCGACGGCATCGGGCTGATCGAGCGCGTGGAAGACTACACGAACAACGTGCCGCACAGTGACCGCAGTAAAACGCCCGTCGAGCCGCTGCTCAGCGAACAGTGGTTCGTGAAAATGAAAGAGCTCGCGCAGCCGGCCATCGCTGACGTGAAGCCCGACGAAGAAGGCAAACGTGAAATCACCTTCGTGCCGGAGCGCTGGGAAAAGGTGTACCTGAGTTGGCTCGAAAACGTGCGCGACTGGTGCATCAGCCGCCAATTGTGGTGGGGGCATCGCATCCCGGTGTGGTATGACGCCGACGGCAACGCCGTGGCGCTGAAGGAAGACCCGGCTGAGGGCGCCCTGCACCCTGACTCCGGCAAGCCGCTGGTGCGTCAGGACGATGATGTATTGGACACATGGGCAAGCTCATGGCTGTGGCCTTTCAGCACGCTGGGCTGGCCTGAGAAAACGGCTGACCTCGGCTATTTCTACCCGACGCATTTCTTGAGCACCGCCCGCGACATCATTTATCTGTGGGTGGCGCGCATGGTGATGGCCAGCCACGAGTTCATGGATGAAAAGCCGTTCAGCACGGTGTACATCCATGCGACCGTGCTGGATGCATCCGGGCAGCGCATGTCTAAGACCAAGGGCAACGGCATTGACCCGCTGGTCATGTTTGAGCAGTGGGGCGTGGACGCCGTGCGCCTGACCCTGCCGCTGCTTACCAGCGAAGGGCAGGACATCAAACTGTCCGAGTCCAAGTTCGAGATGGGGCGCAACTTCTGCAACAAGCTCTGGAATGCGTCGCGCTTTGCGATCAGCAATCTCGACGACTTTGAAGAAGCCATCGGCAAGCTGTCTGAAACCGAACGCGCCGGGCTGAACGAAGGCCAGGTGGTTGAGCTTGAAGACTGCTTCATCGAAGGGCGGTTTACGAATGCTGTGGTGGATGTGACCGACGCCCTTGAGCGCTACAAGTTCAACGAGGCCGCACAGGCGATGTACCACTTCGTGTGGGATGACTTCTGCGACTGGTATCTCGAAGTGGTTAAACCACGCCTTTACGACGGTAAGGGTGGCGAGCGCAGCAAGCTGCGTGCACAGACGACGCTGGTGCGGGTACTGGACGGCATCCTGAAGATGCTGCACCCGATCATTCCTTTCGTGACGGAGGAGATCTGGCAGACGCTGCGCCCGATGCTTGCCGTGCTGCGTGGCGATACGCCGGAGCTGTCGCTGGTGATCGCCCAGTGGCCGAAAGCAAGCAAAGACCGCCTGTTCGAGCCCGAACAGAAGCGCTTCGCATTCATGCAGGACGTGACGCGCGCAGTGCGCAACATCCGGGCCGAGCACAGCCTGGACCCGAAGACGCCAATTGAGGGCGTGTTGAGTGTCAGCGACAAGGCAACGCTCGATCTGCTTGGCGAAGCGGAACGCGACACGGTGTGCAAGCTCGCCGGACTTAGCTCACTGACCGTAGCCGTAGGGGCGAAGAAGCCGGAGGCGTCCGCGACTGTGGTGTTGGGCAACGGTAACGAAGTGTTCGTGAACCTTGAGGGCTTGATTGACTATGCGATGGAGTTGCTGCGCCTCGAAGCCAACCAGGCGAAGCTGACCGAAGGTATCAACAAGCTCAAGCGCAAGCTGGAGAACTTGAACTACGTTGAGCGTGCCCCCAAGGACGTGGTGCAGCGCGACCGCGACCGCGTAAGCGAACTGGTGACCGAACTCGAACGCATTGAGAAGCACATCGAAGAAGTCAAAGCCATGGCCAAGCGCTAGAACTCGTCTGCGCAAACAGACGCGAAAGGCAACTGCGGCACGCAACGACGCAAGGAGCGCGACGGGCGCAACGAACTGCACTTTCCAATAGCAAGAATGGGTGGGGATCGACGGTACTGGGTCCCCACCCATGTGTTTTTATCAGAAGCTCATTGCGTCGTCGCGCTCGTAGCGCCTTTGCGTGCTGCAGTTCGCGTAGATCATTACGCAGTCAGTTGCGCGCAGCGAATGCAGTCAAATCCTGGAAACGTTCGGGCTCGCATTTTTCTACGCGCACGTGTGAAAAGCCCAAAGAACTGCGCCGTTCCAGCCGATCAAGCATATGTCCCCGCAACGCGGGTACTTACATGAGCGACTGCAACCGGAGCATCCAATGGCCAACGTGCTGATCACCGACCTGTTTGAAGAATCCGCCTATCTCATCCGCAGTCTGCTGCGTGGTGTCGGGCATGCAGTCAGCATCGCCATCACGCGTGCTGACGCCGAGGCGAAACTGTCCACGGGGCTCTTTGACGTGCTGGTGATGGACTACGGCAGCATCGTTGATGACAACCTGGCCGTCGGCAAGTTCGCCAACGAAGTGCTTCCGGGCATGCCGGTTGTCGCCCTGACCCGCCCCGACTATGAGCGCCGTCTCGAAGGCATCCAGCTCGCGGGCAAGTTCCATCGCCCCATCCGTGGACGCGGCGTGAAGGAAGTTGTCCAGACCGCACTCACAAACATGTACCGCCAGAGCGCCCGTCGTGCCGCGCCACGTGTTCACGTGGACCTGCCGGTCGAGCTTGAGATCGCGGGCTTCAACATGAAGACCAAGACGATCGACCTCAGCACACGCGGTGTCGCGATTGACGCCACCGATCTGAAGCTCGCACCGGGCCAGCTTGAAGCAATCGAAAACGAAGTCGGCAAAGTCGGCGCTAAGGCATCGCTTGCGGTCGAAGGCGGCAAGGTCATTCACCTGACGGCGCGCCTTGCCTTCGTGGAGCGCCACCGCTCACTCAGCGGGCGAACCATCGGCCTGGCCTTCGACGCCCTCGACGAAGAAAGCGAAGTCGCACTCGCGGGCCTGTACCCGCAGGCGGCCTAGTCGAGTTCAGAATCACGGATTCAGAATTCAGGATGCAGCCCTAAACTGGTGGGCTGCATCCTGAATTGTATTGAACCCTGCGTTAACGCATCGCGACGAATAGTTCCTCCTGAAAGCAACTATAGGTTCACATCCATAGACATGATGGGCAGGCGGTCGTTGTTTGTCGTGAATGGTGCACTTCGTCGCGCCCGTTGCGCTCTTGGCGTCGTTGCGTGCCGCAGTTGAATTCTTGCGCTTAGTCCGGAAGCCAGACGACCGACGGAGTTTCCACTTCACCGTAGCCGCCGCCGTTATCGACTTCGAAGTGCGGGTTGTTGCCGCTGGTGCGCGTCAGGCGGTACTTGATTCGATAGGTCAGCCCTCGCGCGTCGCCGCTGTTCCGGACCCACCCGCGTGTGTTGTGGTTGTTCTGGTAGTTCTCGTTGAAACGTTGCGGGATGTCCGAGACCAGGCTCCCGTCCTCGTTTTCGGGCAAGTGCGCGAAGCCGGCCGGCGTAAAGTCGGCATCCATGACGTTCGCAACGTAAGCGAATACCTCGCGGTAGATCTCCACTGATTTTACGTCCGAAGAAAGCTCGTCCAGCCCGCGCATGGAGTGTCGGTCGCTCTGCCCCGCGAAGATTCTGTAGTGGTGCCGACCATTGTCATCCACGCCCATGGGGCGCAGACGGAAAGCCTCCACCAGGCTCAACTCGCGCTGTTTGCGCCGCCCGTCCTTGTAGACCAGAGTGACCGTTTGGCGCAGTTCCTGGACCAGCGAGTTTCGGTAGAGGTCCAGCGGCGATACCACTTCGAATTCGAAGCGCGTGTCAAAGCCGTCACGGGATACCTGGGCCGGGCCAATAGGTACGACCGTGATCTCGTAGGGGGTCACAGAGCGCTGCTGGCGCTCAACGATGGGCTGCGACGACGTACATGCCGCCACCATCAACCCGATGACAATCGCAATTGCTAAGGGGACAGGGCGAAGCTTCATGACAAACTCCTGACTTCTCCACTCTCCGGCCCTACATTGTCCCGCCTTCCAGCCCCCAGCGCAAGCGGGTTCTGTCCAAACGCCCAACACGCACACGCTTATTATCATGGAATCGTCATGAAATATTCTCTGAATGGTCCTTGATGTCACACGCGTCCTCCATAGGATTTCGCCCATTCATCCAAACACTGCCCCCTGAGGCTTGGTTTAGAACGAACTTACTGGACGTGGGAGACGACCTATGACGAATGCTGGTTCAATTTTCAAACGACTGTCTTTTCTGAGTGTCATCGCCTTGGCCGTTGTCGCCTCGGCCTGCGATTCATCCGATAGCAGCGGCGGCGACGCGCCCTCCGCGCCGGTGACGTTCACCTCAACCAACCTGCCGACGACGACCGCGAACGCCGGTGACGTTCTCGAGCTCGGGATCTCCGGCGGTGACGCCAGCATCGCGGCCGGATTCTGCGTGCGCTTCACGGTTGGCGCTAACGAAGTCAACGTGCCGCCGATGCATGTTGGTCGCGGCAAGGCTTTTGTCATGGTACCGCCGATGTCGACGACGACCGCCCAGGTGGCCGACATTTCCATCGTGGACATGAACGGCAACGTTACAGACCAGAGCGCTGACAGCCTGACCGTCGCCGCCTACGCCGGCACGCAGAAGTACACCGACGCCAGCTTCGACGCGGCTCTCGGCCAGGGGCTCGGCAAGCTCGTGAACCTTGCCGTTGAAGGCATCGACACACTGGAAGCCCAGGGTTACTACCCGGGCGCCGAAGCCACTGTCGCCCGCGATGCGTTGAACCAGCAGATTGCCATCCTGAACACCATCAGCATCTACAACGACAACCTCAGCGCCTCTGAAATGGCGATGCTTCAGAACATGCTGTCCGGCACCGGCTACCTTGAGTTCCTGGCCCAGGTTGGCGGCGTCAGCCTGACCACCACCGGCAGCCAGACCAGCGCCCAGAGCAACGTGCTGGTCACACTTGTTGAATCAGCCCTGCTGAAGGCCGACTTCGCCAGCTTCCTGATCGGTGAAGTTCGCGGCGCCCTCGCCATCATCTACTGGGTCGCCAACCAGATGTCGAGCTGGCCGATCGTCGGCAACGGCGCCACAAACGTGGCTGCCTGGGCCCAGGGCCTCAGCGCCAGCCTTAAGCCGGCCGCTGATCTGATCAACCAGATGATCCCGAGTGACCTGGTCACGATCACCCCGAACGCTTCAGTGAACGTTCCGCTTGGTGGCAGCGCTTCCGTGCAAGCCACCGGTCGCTTTGAAACCGAAGAGGCTTTCAACCAGCAACTCTTCACACAGACCGTGACGACCTACGTGAACCAGGCGGCCAACGTGTTTGCCCAGTTCGTGGCCAAGAACAACATGCTTGCGCCGTACAGCAGCTACATTCAGCAGGCGGCAGCACTGGTACCGGGTTGGATCAACAACTGGCTTACCCAGAACGGCTACATTGGCGCCAGCGTCGTGCCGGGCTCGAACTACACCGTGTTCGCGATTCCCGCGCTGAACCTGGACATGAGCCAGTACCGTCTCGACGTCGCGGGCATCGTCGCGAACCTGATCAACATTCCGTACAACGCCGTGAACGCGTTCTTCAGCTGGGTCGGCATCAACGTCGGCCAGCCCGTCGGCGGTTTCGATGGCGTTGAAGTCAGTGGTGTCGCGACCTACCTGCCGAACATCGACTCACTGCAAGGCGTTTCGACGGGCAACACGCAGGCGGCCTTCGAAGCGCCGCTTTGCCGCCCAAGCACCAGCTGGTGGGGGCAGTGGGGCTTCTACAGCCTTAAGACGAACAAGGAATACTTCAACGTGTCCGTGAACTAGTCCAGCAGGACTACACGGTAGAGGAAGAGGCCCGGGAAACCGGGCCTCTTTGCATTAGGGGCTTAGGGTTTTGGGGTTAGGGCGTGGGGGAGACCTGAACACCAAGCCCAAAGCCCCAGGCCCTTTCTGCATTTTTCTGAACCCACAACCGCACCCTGTGGACTCTATGATTGATGGCGATGACCACAGCCGACCCGACGATCGATCTTGCAGCCCTGATGCGTGAGCACCAGGCCGGCGTGTGGCGCTTTCTGCGCGCGCTGGGGTGTGAGACGAACCTCGCGGACGACCTGACGCAGGAGACGTTTCTGGCGGTATTCAAAAGCCCCTTTGAGCAACGCAGCCGGGGCCAGACCGTCGCCTACCTGAGGATTGTGGCCAAGAACCTGTTTTTGAAGTCGCGACGCAAAGACGGCAGGCAGGTGGTCATGGCCGAGATGGAACATCTCGAAAGCCAGTGGAGCGAACTGGCCGGTGAAGAAGACGGCGCTGAGTTGGCAAACGCCCTGCGTGAATGCCTGAAGCAGATTGACGAGAAACCAAGGCAAGCGCTGGACCTGCAATACAAGGAAGGCAAGCAGCGCGTCGAGATCGCCAAAGCCATGGGCATGACCGACGACGGCATAAAGACACTGTTACGAAGGACCAAGGCACGCCTGAAGAAGTGCATGGAACTGAGGGTGAAAGGCTGAAGCAGTTGGGTGGGGCCGACAATCCTGTCGGCCGGGCTGAGCGAAGCGAAGCCCAATCGTCACGGCAAAATCGCCGTGACCACCGACAAGATTGTCGGTGCCACCCAAGATCCTGAACCCAGGTTCCACGAAAGAACAGACAGATGAACGAGAACGACCCCATCCTTGAGGCAGCACTGGAAGAAGTGCTCGGTGGCAAGACTCCGCCGGACCTCATTGCGCAGACGCTCGCGAAAGCGAACGCGCTGAATGCTGCCCCCCCAAAGCAGCCCGTGGCCGGGCCACGCCCCGCATGGCGTGCCTGGGGTCCAGGCCTGGCCGCGGCTGCCGCAATCTTGTTGACGGCCACAGTCGCCTGGCTCGGATTGGCGGGAACGCAGAGCGAAGTTGAATTCAACGCTGTCTCGCAGGCTGTTGAGCCGGCTCTCAACGACGTAAGTACCGGGGCGGAGGATAGTTCTGGGGGGCAATACGACCAACCCTTAGCGGACATAACGCTCGCGCCTTACGAAGAGTGGAAAAGGTCCGTGGATGCAAGCGGCAACCTCAAGTTGGCGGTCACGCCATTTGACGAAGTAGACGGTGATCAGCCCCGAAACATGAAGTTCGATGGCGTCGGCTCCAATCCGTTTGTGGACACCGAAGACGATCGTCTGTCCACCTTCGCCCTTGAACACGACACCGGCAGCTATGCCATCGCACGCCAGTACCTGAACGGTGGCAACCTGCCGCCGGACGAGGCCATCCGCGTTGAAGAGTTCGTCAACTACTTCGACTACGACTACTACAAGCCCGCCATCGACCCGTTCAGCATCACCATGGACGCCGCGCCGTCACGCTACGGCCAGGACCTTCACAACTGCTACCTGATGCGCGTTGGCGTACAGGCCCGCGAAATCCCCGCTGCCAATCGCAAGCCGGCTGTGCTTACGTTCGTCATCGACGTCAGCGGCAGCATGGAAGGTGAACAGCGCCTCGGTCTGGTGAAACGCGCCCTTGAGATGCTGGTGAATGAACTTCGCGAGGGCGACAAGGTCGGCATCGCCGTCTTCGGCAGCCGCGGCTACGAGTACATGGGCTACAAGGATGCGTTCCGTAAGGACGAAATCCTCAAGTCGATCCGTGGGCTCTCAACCGAAGGCTCGACCAACGCCGCCGAGGGTCTGAACGTCGCCTACGAAATGGCCGCCCGCAACTTCCGTGAAGGCTACACGAACCGCGTGATCCTGTGCTCAGACGGTGTCGCCAACGTCGGCGAAACGCAGGCCGAGGCGATCCTGAAGGCCGTCGCCGAAAACCGCCGCAAGGGCATCACGCTCAGCACCATCGGCTTCGGCATGGGCAACTACGATGACACGTTCATGGAGCAACTGGGCGACAAAGGCGACGGGCACTACGCCTACGTGGACAGTATCGAAGAGGCGAAACGGACCTTCGTCGATAACCTGACCGGTGCGCTCGAAGTGGTTGGGCGTGACGTGAAAATCCAGATCGAATTCAACCCGAGCGTTGTGAAGTCGTATCGCCTGATTGGCTACGTCAACCGCGACGTCAAGGACGAGGACTTCCGCAACGACTTGGTGGACGGTGGCGAGATCGGGGCAGGTCACGCCGCGACAGCGCTGTATGAGGTCAAGCTTGTGGACGGTGCAACAGGCCCGGTGGCCTATGCGACGATCCGTTTCAAGCATGACGAAAACGAAGAAGCGCAGGAGATTAGCCGCGAGCTGTTCGCCAAGGATATCGCCGGTACGTGGGAGTCGGCCGACAAAGACCTGCGACTGGCCGGCAGCGTGGCCGAGTTTGCCGAGATTCTGGGCGCAAGCTTCTACGCCAAGAAGGGCAGCCTGAAAGCGGTGCTGAACGACCTCGAAAGCATGCAATACGACTTCCGCAACGACAAAGTAACTGAACTGATCAAGCTGGTAGAGAAGGCAAACGAATTGAAGTAGTGGTGTGGGCGCCTCGCCCGCAACGTGGCGTGGGCACCTTGCCCGCGTCAGCAGCCGAGGCTGTCGCATCAAAAGTGCGGGCGAGGCGCCCGCATCACAAGAAAGAACAAACCAACCCCGAAGGAAAGGGCAGGCAATGAAAACGAAGACCCCCAAGCTAGGCACCGCACTCATGCTCGCAGCAATCGGCGGGTTGGTGTTTACGGCGGCGTGCGGCTCGCCGACATATGAGAAACGCGACAGCGGCGGTGCCTGCGGCGGAGCCGTAAGCGCAGACATGTACGCCGAGCAACAAGAAGCCAATCGTGCCCTCGTGCCTGAAAATGGTTTGCTTGACTCCAGATATGACGGCCAGCCGCCCGTGGAAGACCCGCGCACGGATACCGGCGAGCCGTTCGATGAGTTTTTCAAGAAGTACGGCACCAACCCGTTCGTCGATACCGAAGATGATCGCCTTTCGACCTTTGCCGTGGATGTAGACACCGGCAGCTACACCAAGTGCCGCGACTATCTGAACCGTGGCTACATGCCGCCCGACGAAGCCCCACGCACCGAAGAGTTCGTCAACTTCTTCGACTACAACTACGACGCCCCGCGCGACGGCGCCTTTGCTATCGACGTTGCGGGCGCGCCGTCGCGCTACGGGCAGGATTTGAAAAACTGCTACCTGCTGCGCGTCGGTATGCAGGCCAAACGCATCGACCCGCTTGAACGAAAGCCGGCGATCCTGACCTTCGTGATCGACGTCAGCGGCAGCATGGACATGGAAAACCGCCTTGGGCTGGTGAAGCGCGCACTCAAACTGCTCGTGAATCAGATGACCGAGCGTGACCGCATCGGCATCGCCGTCTACGGCGACCGCGGCTACAAAATCCTCGACCACACCGTCGCTACGGAAACCGAAACCATCATGAGCGCCATCACGCGCCTCCAGCCCGACGGCAGCACCTATGCCGAGGAAGGCATTCGCGTCGGCTATCAGATGGCGGCCGACAGCTTCCGTGAGGGGTACATCAACCGCGTGATTCTGTGCAGCGACGGCGTGGCGAACGTGGGCAATACTTCGACCGAGAAAATTCTCGAAACCATCGCCGAGAACCGCCGCAAGGGCATCACGCTCAGCACCATCGGCTTCGGCATGAGCAACTACAACGACACGCTGATGGAACAACTCGGCGACAAAGGCGACGGCCACTACGCCTACGTGGACACGATCGACGAGGCCAAGCGCGTGTTCGTAGACAACCTGACCGGCACGCTGCAGGTGATTGCCCGAGACACGAAAGTGCAGGTTGAGTTCAATCCGAAGGTCGTGAAGTCGTACCGCCTGCTGGGTTATGAAAACCGCGATGTGGCCGACGAGGATTTCCGCAACGACAGCGTGGACGGCGGCGAAGTCGGCAGCGGGCACAGCGTAACGGCGCTGTACGAAGTGAAGCTGTTCGAGAAAGTCACCGGCCCCATCTGCACGGCCACGATGCGTTGGAAGCACGACGAGAAGCAGGAATTCATTGAGTTGAGCAAAGAACTGTTCGTGAAGGACCTGGCCGCAAGCTGGGAAGAAGCGCCCGCCAACATGCGCCTCGCGGCCAACGCGGCCGAGTTCGCGGAGTTGATGAAGAAGAGCTACTGGGCGAAGAAGGGCAGCTACGATGAGTTGCTGCAGGACACCAAGTCACTGATCAACAAGACCGACGACACCAGCGTGCTGGAACTCGCCACACTAATCACCAAAGCCCGCGACTTAAGCAAAGAAGCAGCCGGAACCGCCGGCGGCGAGTAGGAAATAGATGTGCAGAATGAACCAAGCCCGGGCAGAAATGCCCGGGCTTGGTCATATCTGAGCGCGAAGCGTAAGCGAGCGGCAAGCAACGAACGAAGCTTGCCCGAACAACGTTGCCGCTCGCTTACGCTTCGCGCTCCATATGGGTTACGGCTTGCGATAGACGTTCAACCCGATCTTGTACTGGCCTTCTTTGTACTCGATGGTCTGGTTGCCCTCACTGCTGGCAACAATGATGGTCTTGCCCGAAGATGACGGACCGAACTCTTTGGCCAGGTTCACCGTGATCGTAAGCTTGTCACCTTCAACCTTCATATCGACGTTTTTCATGGCTGCCTCTTCGCCCAATGTTTGGTCACACGAGTTTCGCCGAGCGGATTCGGAATAGCAAGCTTCCACGGGAGGGGACTGTCCCAAACAAGGCGGCTACTGGGCGCCTAGCAGGATGTCTCTTGCTTCGGTGATTTTGCTGAAACTGCGTTGGGCTTCTGCCTGAATCTTCGATCCAAGGTGGCTCACCCGGTCCGGGTGATACTTCAGCGCGAGCTTTCGATAGCGTTTCTTTACTTCTTCGTCCGAAGCATTCTCTTGTAGTCCGAGCACAACTCTGGCTTTTCGCTGGCGCATCGCTAGCGATGAGTCGGATCCGAGAAACTGTGTTTTCTCAGTTTCGAAGACCAGCCGAATGTCATCCATTTCCAAGCCCAGGTGCTTGCCGACGCTGGTGAAGTAGGCCTTTTCGCTCGCCGAGAATTTTCCATCGACCAACATCAACTTTGCCACTAGTGACAACAATGTCCGCCGCTCATCGGCCGATGCGAGCTTACGGAGTTCGATGCAGACCTGTGGCAGGACCAGTTTCCAATTCGGTTCCTGACTCTCTATTCGGAGGATGGAATCGAGTTCGTTTTTCCCTAGGATTTCGCCGAAGAGTTCCCAGCACAGTCTCGATGCATATGCCATCTCCTCACTGTCGGCGTGATCATTTGCCGCGATTCCATACGCAAGGAGCCTGGCTGCAGCCCTTGAGAAATCTTGCGCAGTGATTTTTGCCCTCTCTGCGGCCGCAACGTGGGCGTCAAACTCCCTTGCGGCTTGGAAGGACGGTTCGTTCTGCAAGGCCATTCTCACCTCAAAGGTGACGTCCCTGCCACCGCCTAGCGACTCGGCGAGCGCTGCAATCGAAAAGATGGGTCCCCATGGAATACCCCACCAGCCAAGCAGCAGGGTTGCTATGACATAGGGGAGTCCCTTGGCGGCAGGGCTGTGACCTGGCGGTACGTACTGTACTCCGCTGTTTAGCCGAAGCGTTATCACTAGGAGTGACACGCAATACGGGTAAACGACAAACCGTCCCCCCTGGTCGAGTTCCCTCGCCAAGTCGAGCACAGAACGATTCTCAAGTCCCGCTATCATGATTGGATAAGTCTAGAGAATCTTGACTATCGCAACCAGCCGCTTGTGTGGTGGGCGGCGAAAACGGGGACAGTCCCCAACTGCGGGGACAGTCCCCTTTGGGCTATCGGGCCTTGCCGATGGCTTCGAGTGCGTCCGGGTTGGCTACGCTGCTCAGGTCGCCTACGTTTTCTTCGCCCAGGTATTTCTTCTGGATCAAGCGGCGGAGGATCTTGGCGGACCTGGTTTTGGGCAGGTCGTTTACGAACTTTACGTCCTTGGGACGGTCTACCTTGCCTAGCGCGTTCACTACTGTCTGCACCAGTTCTTTGCGCAGTTCTTCTGTCTCTTCGAAGCCGTCGTGCAGCACTACGAAGCAGACTACTTCGGTTCCCTTCAAGTCGTCGGGCACGCCGATGGCCGCGGCTTCTGATACCGCGTCGTGGTCGATTAGCGCGCTTTCGATTTCGCCCGGGCCTACGCGGCGGCCTGCGATCTTCATGGTGTCGTCGGCACGCCCGAACAGGTACCAGAAACCTTCGTGATCGACTTTGGCCCAGTCGCCGTGGTTCCAGGTGTTCGTGAACTTCGACCAGTACGTCTCAAGGTACTTCGCTTCGTTCTTCCATAGCCCGCGGGTCATGCTGGGCGCGGGCTTCTTGCAGACCAGATAGCCGACTTCGTCAACGACGCTGTTGCCTTCGTCGTCGAACACGTCGATATCCATACCAAGCCCGGGGCTTTGCAGCGTGCAGGCCTTCAGCGGCATGATCGGCAGCGGCGCGAGAAAGCAGCCGACGATGTCCGTGCCGCCTGAGATATTGATGATCGGCAACTTGCCCTTGCCGACTTTCTCATGGAACCACATGTAGCTTTCAGGGTCCCACGGCTCGCCCGTGCTGCCGAGAATCCGCAACGACGGCATCGGGTATTTGTCGACCCATTCGTCGCCTGCGCGCATCAGCATGCGAACGGCCGTGGGCGAAATGCCGAGGTGCGTGGCCCCGTGACGCTCAATGGATTTCCAGAGGCGGTCGGGCTCGGGATAATTCGGCGCGCCTTCAAACACAATCAGCGTAACGCCGTGCATCAGGCAGCCGATGATCTCCCACGGGCCCATCATCCAGCCGATGTCGCTGAACCACCAGAAACGGTCGCCGTCCTGCACGTCAAAGTTGTACAGCAATTCCTTGCCCATCTGCGCGAGGCAACCGGCGTGGGTGTGGATCGTGCCCTTGGGCTTGCCGGTGGTGCCGCTGGTGTAAAGCATCAGCGCGGGTGTCAGGCTTGGCACCGGCAGCGTGTCGCACTCGGCGCTTTGTTTGTTGACGATGTCGTGCCACCAGACGTCGCGGCCATCTTGCATGTCGCACTCAACGCCGTCGCCGATGCGGCGGTAGACGATCACGCGCTCGATGCAGTCCAGCCCGTCAACGGCCGCGTCGGCCTGGGTCTTGAGGCTGAAGCCCTGGCCGCGGCGCATGCTGCCGTCGGCGGTGAACAGGACTTTGACTTCGGCGTCTTCAAGACGCTCGCGCAGTGCCGGGGGTGCGTAGCCGCTGAAGACCGGAATGAAGATTGCGCCCAGTTTTTGCGTGGCCAGCATCGCGAAGACGACTTCGCCGACCATCGGCATGTAGCAGGCGACGGTATCGCCCTTGGCCACTCCGCATTCCTTTAACGCGTTGGCGACCTTGTTTACCTCGCCGGCGAGTTCCGCAAACGTGAAGTTGCGTACGCTGCCGTCTTCGGTTTCAGCGATCAGCGCGATCTCTGAGGCGCGTTCGGATTGCACGTGGCGGTCAACGCAATTCAGCGCGATGTTGGTTTCGCCGCCGACAAACCAGTCGGCCCAGGCGTTGCCGTTGGAGACGTCGAGGGTCTTTTCATATTCGGTGTACCAGCCCATTTCCATGTCGCGCAGGGCGGCATCCCAGAAGGCGGCCGGGTCTTCCTGCGTGCGTTTCACGAAGTCGCGCGCGAGCTTGTAGGCCTGTTCCGGGTGGCGCGCATCGACGTTGAAGCTCAGGCGCTGCATCAGGCGCGTGATGTTCGCGTTCTCGATCTGCTCGGTGCTTGGCGTCCAGACGTACTCGCTCATCGGTGCTCCATGCGGAAATTGTTGGCTTCACGCATTGTGCCAAGCACGGCCGGGGATGGAACAGACGCTCACACGTTGCGTGACTTCATGCGCTGCATCAACTCAAGGGCGTCGCTGTCATTGAGTACCTGCTTCTGCGCCATGCGTCCGTCAAACGCGTAGGACTTCTGCATAGGACGCGCGGCCCAGCGCACGAACAGGAACATCAGCCCGCCAAGAATGCTGAGTATCGCGAAGGCGACGAACTGATAGGTCGTCGGGTAGCGGTCAAAGACTTCGTGCTCGCCGGTTGCGAGGTTGTATTCAAGCTCGCGTGTGCGGGGGTCGCTGAGGTCTTTGTTGGTGTCGGGGTGATAGACGACCAGCAGGGTCTGGTCTTCTTCAGGCCAGAAGAACTCAAAGTCTTTGGTATTCGTGAACTGTTTGCTCTGCCGCTTGAGCTGCTTTTCAGCGACGGCCTGTGCCTTGGCTGGGTTGGCAGGGTCCCAGTTTTCCCGCGCCAGTTCGGCGACTTCGAGCATGCGCGCTTCCGCCTCAGACCGAGACGTCACGAAGTTCGGTCACATGCCGCCCGCAAAGCGGTAGACCTTGGCAATGGTGAAGTAGCCTATCGAATAGACAAGCAACAACGCGACCAGAGGCGCAATTCGCGGCAAGGCCGCCAGAAAGGCACGCATGGGAGGGTCCCCAAGGGGAAGACAGGGTTTTTCTACGCAGAGCGATTATACCCCATGAACCCCGCATCGCCTAAAAATGGGTCGCCGCGAGTTCTATGCGCACCGGGAACGGCGCAGCACTCCCAGAGCAACGATCAGCACCAGCAGCGCCCACAACCCGGCACTGTGACCAGCCGCCGTGCAGCCCGCGGTTGCCCGTCCAGCGCCTACGGGTGGCGCTTCTCCGCCCGGCGTGGAGACGTTCCAGACGAAGGTACGAGTGGCCGACGCGCCCGCGTCGTCCGTAACCCGCACCCTGAAGCCGAAGCTGCCCCCGGCTGTCGTGGTGCCACCGACGGTGATCGACGGCGTACCCGAGGCCGGGAACCCGGTGATGCCCGGCGGAAGCGCGCCTTGGTCGATCGTCCATTCATAGCCCGAGCCGCTGCCGTCAAAGGCCGTGAATGTCGCGCTTACGGTTGAGCCGACAACCTTCGTCGGAAGCGTTGCGTCTGCGATTTGCAGCGGCGGCACCGTTGAGGCTGCGGTGTCATCCAGCCACAGCAACCAGCCGTCGCGCGCCGCAACCGCTGTGGCGAGGGCCGTTCCAGTGCTGGGGTCGAAGTCGGCCGTGCCCTCGAACAAACCGCCGAGCAGCAGGTCGCCTTGTCCGTTGCTTGCAATGCTGTACACCGCGGTGGTTGGTTGCAGGTTCCCGCTCGAGCCTGTCCCGGTTGTGCTGCCGCCGAAGTTTCTTGACCATTGGTAGTTGCCCGCAAAGTCGAGCCGCAGAGCGAACGCCGCCCCGGTTGCCATGGTGTGGGTTGCGATGCCGTTGCCGGGGTTCAGGTCGATGGTACCCATGAAGTTGCCTGCTACGACGATGCCGGCTGCGTCGGCGGTGCAAACGAAGGCGTTGATATTCTGTGCTGCGTACAGCCCCTTTGCCCAGATGAAGTCGCCGTCGCTTGTGTACTTCGCGATGAAGCTATTGCCGCCGGGGGCCATGCCCAGCTTGGCGGATCCGCCGGCGGGGTCGAAATCCGGGTCGCCGCTAACGGTGCCAACTACGTAAAGATTGCCGACGGTGTCCTGTGACAAGGCATTCGGCACGACGTTGCTGCTTACGCCCTGGACCTCTTTCACCCAGACAATTGCACCCGCGCTGTCATGGCGGACGAGCAGGAGGTCAACGTTGCCGACGCTCTGACGCACCGGGGCGGTCGCGTCCTGGCCAAGGCTGATGCTTTGTGCGTAACTGACGGCGATAATGCAGTCGCCGTTGGGTTGCAGTACGGGCTTCGTCATCAGCGCCAGACTTCCGCACGAGTATGCGTCGGCCCAGATCAGGTTGCCGCTGCTGTCGAAGGTCGCGATGAATGGCGCCAGTCCCGCTGAGGTTGCGTTTTGGGTGCCGGCCCCCGGGTCGAGGTCACAAGTGCCGAAGTATATCCCGGCCATGCAGACGGTTGTGTCGTTGACACTGAGGCGTACGCCCCAGCTATAGGTGCCGTGGAAGATCTTCACCCACTGGAACGCGCCGCTGGCGTCGAGCTTCAGCAGGAACCCACAGGTGTTCATGGGGTTACTGAGTGCATCTACGGCGTTCTCGATTTGCTGCCCGGCGCTCGGGTCAAAGTCAACCGCGCCGAAGAAGCGCCCCGTGACGTACACATTGCCGCTTGAGTCAACGGCCGTCATTTCGGGTATGCACCAGTCACCGGGGTTGACCGGCTCAAGTACCTGTGCCCACTGCAAAGCGTTACTCGCGTCGTAAGCGGCGACATAGCCCGCGAAGAAACCGGTCACTTCAAAGCTGCCGGAGCCTGGCTGAAGGTCCACCGTGCCGTCGAATTTTCCGCAGGCGTAGGAGTAGCCCTGGTCATCAACGGCGACGCCGTAGGTGGTGTCGTCACCTACGCCGCCGTAAGCCAATGAGTCAACGTAGGTCTGAGCACAGAGCGGAGCGGCGAAGAGGATGGAGATGAGGAGAGTGCGAAGCATGTCTACCTTTCGTGAGTGATGAACCCAGTAGACAACGCTCTATGCGTAAGCGCAAAGAATCACTTCCATTCAATATGTCAATTCTGTGCGAATGCGGGATGGCCGGAAGCGGGGTTACAGAATCAGGAAACGCCGTCCGAGTGACTCAGGCGCTAGTCTTCGTTGTACGTCTGGTTGCTCGGTGCGTCGCTTGCGGCGTGGCTCTTCCAGTACATGAACGCGATGAGGGCCGCGATGAACAGCAGCGTAACCAGCGCTACCAGCCCCGCCCCCTGCCAGTTCCGCTTTGAGATTGCGGCCGTCATGCGACGCACGCGACCCACGGACTGTGAGCCACCAATCGGCGTCGGTGCGTCGTCGAGGGCGCTCGTGTCGTGCGGGTTTTGCCGGCTGCTTTCGCTGGGCATCCGATTCTCGTGGACACTCGAACCTGTACCAAAGCACACGCCCGGCAGTTTAGTAAAGCGCCGGGCGTTGCGAGAAACGGTTTTGGGAGTGTCGTTTAGTCCGGAACTCCCGGCTCGAAGATGAACGTTACAGCGCCGCTTTCGCGCTCAACCTCGATACTGATTTCGCTGCGGAAAGCGTTGCTGCGGGCGACGGTTGTCAGCTCAGAGATTGAACGAACCGGCTGGTCGTTGATCGCGACGATCACGTCGCCGCGCTGAATCCCGTATGTGTAGAAGATACTGATGCTCATGATGTTCTTGACTTCGAGCCCGTAAGCCTGGCGCGTGTCGCGCTCAAAGGCCGTGTGCAGGACCATGTCGTTCTCGAAGATGCCCGGCAGTTCGCGCACCAGCTTCTGGTACTCATCGCGGCGCAGCACCGTGGGGATGATGTAAGGAAGATCCTCAATGGACTCAAAGCCTTCGTCGCCGTCGTTGGGTGTGTCCTCTTCGGTGACTTCGTTGGCGAGTGGGTGTTTCGGTGGGCGGGTCTGACCGGCCGGGATGTTTGGAATCGCGCCGGTTTCCGAAGGCGGCACGATCTGCATGCCGGGAGGCACACGGTCCCACATCGCGCTGGGGTCAGCACCGGGGATGGTGAACATCTGCTGTTTGCCGTCGGCTTCAAAGACCACGGTCTCGCGGGTGATGTCCACGACGCGAATCTTGCCGCCGGCGAAGCTCTCATTGACGTGAAACACGCCCATCTGCGGCGGTTTGCCCGGTACTGTGACTGTCACCGTACGCGCGCGGACTGAATCGCTGTAGGCGATGCGGGTAATCTCAAACAGGAAGCCGCCGAATTCAATGACATCGAGCTTGCGCCCGGTTGGGGTCATTAGCATTTCGGGGTCGAGGTCAGCAGCCGATACCTGCGGAGTATCGCCTTCGCCCGGCGTGTCCTCAGTTGGCTTGAGGTACGGCAGGGCCATCACCGTCGTCAGCGCAACCAGAGCGATGATGAGGACCACGAGCAGGATCGGTACCAGCTTGCTTTTGGGGGCTTGCTGGTAAATCACCTGTGGTTGCGGCGCTGAGCTGCGTAAATCACTGTCGTCGATAAAGGCCAATGGCCACCTCCGGTAAGGCTGTATAGCGTGAAACGCAGTTGTGGACAATTCGACGGGCAAAAATGACAAAACGCCTAGCGGCGCTGCTTGATCACAACAAAGGGGTCAGACCCTGTTTTCGCATCATAGGCTCAGACGGACGAGAAGCGGACACTCGGGCGAAAACAGGGTCTGACCCCCTTACCCGCGCTAGCGGCGTTGTTTGATTACCAGCCATACCAGCAGCGGTGCGCCAATGGCGCTGGTGACGACGCCCACGGGCAATTCACGACCGGGGATCACAAGTCTGGATAGCGTATCGCAGGTGGCCAGAAAACCGGCCCCGACTACGAGCGACATCGGCAGCATCACACGGCGGCTGGCGCCGACGCCGAGGCGCACGATGTGCGGCACGATCAAGCCGATAAACGCGATCGGCCCGCACCACGCGACACAAGCGCCAACACCTAGCGCACCCACGCCCAGCACAACCGAACGCAGCCACGGAACGTTCAGCCCCTGGCTGTGGGCGCGTTCCTCACCGCCGAGCAGCGTCTGCAGCCCGCGAGTCTGGCTCAGAAGCACGACCCAGCAGACAAGCACAAAGGGCAGGATCATCACCACACCGCGATAGCCGACCTGCGGCAGGTGCCCCAGCGTCCACTGGATCGCCGCGTAGAGTTGAAGCTGGTCTGCGCTGAACTGCAGCCCGGCCGAGATCGCCCCGGCCGCCAATGAGATCGCGATGCCGGCAAGCAGGATGTCATTCACCCGCGTGTTGCCCCGTGCAGCGATGGCCGCCACTGCAAAGCTGACGAGCAGTGCCCCTGTGAACGCGAACGTGGCGGTCAACGGCAGCCCACCCGCCTGCGAAAGCCCAATCACGGGGCCGAGTACGACAGCCACCAGTGCGCCAAGGGTTGCACCCGCTGTTGTGCCCACCGTACTGGGCGCTGCCAGGGGGTTGGCAAAAATCGTCTGATAGCACGCACCGACCAGCGACATCGTGCCCCCGACCAACACGGCCATGAGCACGCGCGGGATGCGCAGGTTCTCTAGAATGAAACGGCCGGACTCGCCATCGAGGGATTTGCCGAACCACGGCGCGGCGCAGACCATCGCAATGCTGAGTAGACACAGGACGAGAACGCGGGTCTTCATGCCTGCGTCCTTTCCGCATCGGTTGAACCGTGGGCCGCGGGCATGAGCAGGCGTCCGCCCGCTGAATCCAGCACTTCCATCCCGACGTTAAAGAGTGCGCCGACATGGCTTGGCAATTCGGTAGATGCGTACTCACACTCGAACTGCAGACGTCCGTTCGACAGACCAATAACCCGTATCGGCGCATCAGAGCCGACATAGCGCAGCATGTTTACGTCGTGCGTGATGCAGAGTACGCCACGTCCCTCACGCCACAGGCGACCGATCAGACGGTACAGCTCGATTTGCTGATTCGGGTCCAGATGATTCGCGGGCTCGTCAAGCAACAGCAACGGCGATTCCTGCGCGATCAGCCCGGCCACGGCAACCCGCTGCTGTTCGCCACCGCTTAGCTCCGTGATGCGCCGGTCTTTGAACTGCGCGGCGTCGGCGGATTCAAGCGCACGCAGCGCGCCTGTTTCGGCGTCGCGGTGGGACTCACTGAAACGAAAGCGCGCGGCCGTGATCTGCTCAAGCACCGTAATCGGTTCCGCAATGTGGCTATGCTGCGGAAGCCACGCGACCTTTGCGGCGCGGTCGGCTCCGGAAAGAGACTTCACGGGTTGATCGTCAAGTAACACACGCCCGCCGGCTTTCGTCAGCCCGAGGGCAGCGCGTAAGAGCGTCGTCTTGCCCGCGCCATTGGGCCCAAGCAGCGCAACGAATTCGCCTTCATTGAGGCGCAGACTCACGTCGTTGAGCAGCGCTTTCTCTCGCGCGTGAACTGAAACGCCGATCATTTGAAGGCTGCTGCTCATGGCTTCAGCCGCTCAATCTCAGCCCGCAGCTCTATGATCGCCCGCAGCAGGCGGCGTCCTGCACCGTAGAAATGCTCGCCGTGCAGCACGCCGACGCGCGATTGCTTGACGGCGGTTAGCGGCTTCAGTGTCTGCCAGTCGGCCAGAATCTGTGCGCGACGACCATCGGGCAACTCATCATGCATGTCGATGACGATGATGATGTCCGGGTCAAGCTCGATCGCGCGCTCGGCGCTCATTTCGGGCACGCCTGTTTCGTCGTAGTCCGCGGCGTTCTTGCCGCCCGCTGCCTCCAGCATCTGCCCGTGGATGGAGTTCCGGCGGAAGAACGTGATCGGCACAACCTTGCCCGGCGTCGGCGTCATGACCAGCAACACACGCGGCGCGTTCTCAGGGGCATCGCGATACAGCGCATCCGCGAGATCATCCGCAAGCTTGTTTGCTTCTTCTATATGGCCGGTAAGTTCGCCCAGTTTTCTGGTGCTGCTGATGATGTCTTCGGCCGACAGCCATGGCAGAAACGCGGCATTGCCGAGTGCGCCGATTTCGTCACGGGGGGTGCCGCGAGACTCATCAGCGATGATCAGCCCCGGGCCAAGGCGTACAATGCTTTCTGAGTTCGGGAACAGCGCCGTACCGCACTTCGGTAGCTTCTCAACCTGCGGAGGAAAGAAGCCGTAGTCGCTGCGCCCGATGACCTGATCGCCCGCGCCAATTTCAAACAGTGTCTCGGTAATCGGCGGCGACAGCGAAACAACTGTCCCCTTTGCCGGCACGGGCTCAGGTTGATCAGTGCTGAACAGGAACGACAGCCCGACCGCAGCGGCAATGGCCACAACGGCAATCACTAGCACAAGAATGAGTGGCTGGTTCTTCACGCGCATGCGGGAAGACGCGTGCATGGTGCGCGCGCCCTCCGGCCTCCCTCGAGCCTACAGAGCAATCCAGCGCACGGCGAAGTCTGGCTTTACAGTGGCGGGGCCGCGGGGGAATCTCACCCCACTTTCCGCAGTGCGCCGCCCACGTTAGCAGCGTAGGGGCCGTCCAAGAAGGGGACTGTCTCAGTTTCAGGTCGCCTCTACGTGCGGACGCCGGTGCGCTGTAAACTTCGTCTATGGCTGAGCTGGAACACTTCTCTGATGCCGAGCGGGCTTACTGCCCCGGTTGCGGTGCGTCGCTTGAGCTCAAGGCCGAGCAGGCGATCATGACCTGCCAGTACTGCGGCAGCGAAAGCAAGGTCGTGCGCCGCCTGAGGCGCCTGGAGCCGGAGTTGCCCGACGGCCCGCCACCAAAGCCGCCCGTTGACCCAAGCAAAGACTACGGCAAGTGGGGCTGCGAAGCCTTGATCTGGGGCATTCTGAACGGTTCCGACGTGGCTGAGCAGATCAAGATGGCGCAGCAGCTTGACTCGTGGGGGCACACGCGCTGCAAACCTTTACCCGGGCTGCTTGCACGCTACGTCAGTTTCATGCTGACTGCTCCGCCGGAGCTGGACAAAGCCATGCGAGGAATCATCGGCAAGATGATCTGCAGCGACGACTTGAAGCTGCGGAATCTTGCTATCCGCGTCGGGCAGAAGTACGGCTTCTCGCGCCCGGGCAGCAAGGGGCTGCTGTTTGCGCTGTCTCTGGGCGATGCAGGCACGGTCAAGCTGTTGCTCGAAATCGCGGAGTGGGCGCAGGAGGTCGGCTATGAAGACTACTGCCACGAAGCATTGATGGGGGTACAGACCGCCATCGGGCGTGAGCGCAACTACCGCCACGTGTGCAACCAGATCCTGCTGCATCGTGTGCCGTACGTTACAGGCCAGGTGCGTGAGTGGATCCTCAAGCACACGCGCCTCGAATTCGACGTTGGCTATCGTCAGCACAGGCCTTGGGTACTGGAGTTGATTGACGACATGGCCACCGAGCAACCGGACCTGATTGAGCCGTTGAAACAGTGTTTGCGTGTCTGTCGCGGGGCGGAGAGCCCGGAAGCATACGACGACTGGATTCTCGGTATTCGCCGTCTCAGGACTCGGGCCGCAAAGCTGGCTGCGCTGGAAACGGTGCGTGCGCCTCATCACGAAACAGACCCGGCCCGGGCCCAGTTCTATGTTGAGGAACTTCGCCCTTGGCTGGATGACGAGGAATTTGCCCAGCCTGCCGCCAAAATATTGAAAGACGCGCTTTGGCTCGGTGACGGCGTACCACCGGCCTTGCAGGCTTTGTGGGACGAACGCGGCGAGAACCTGCCGAGTGTTTTCGTGCAGGGCTACAAACTACGGGCCGGCATCCGCTGAACGTAAACTGCGACCCGTCCGTTGATAGTCAGACT
>JAGQRE010000318.1 GCA_020425695.1 Planctomycetota bacterium | reverse complement strand
CCTGATTCGGTTGCTCATCTCGGGCATCACCGTGCTTCGAGAGGGCTTTGTTCCGGTACGAGTGGACGAACATCGTGAGCAACTGCTGGCGATCAAGAAGGGCGAGGTGCCGTGGGAGGAAACCGAGAAATGGCGACTTGCTCTCCATGCTGAGTTCGAAAGAGCCTTGGAACAGACGAGGCTGCCGGAACGGCCTGACTACGAGAAGGTGAATGCTTTTCTCATCAAAGCAAGGCGGAGTGCAGCTCAGACAAGAATGTCTGAGCCACCTGAGATTCCTCAACCAACTGGCAGCAATAAAGTACCAGTAGCACAGACATTCCTGTCTGTGTCATCCCCTGAACCCGTCCTGGAAAAACGGCGGCGAAACCTGCCTCACTGGACAATGGAAGGCAGCTGCTACTTTGTCACTTTTCGGCTGGCGGATGGCACATTGACCGAGCAGGAACGAATGATTGTGCTGGATCACATCAAGGCCGGCGACAAACAATTCTACCTGCTGGCTGCAGCTGTCATCATGCCTGACCATGTGCATTTGCTGTTGCGGCCTCATACCGGATATTCCCTG
>JAGQRE010000317.1 GCA_020425695.1 Planctomycetota bacterium | reverse complement strand
CGCCAAGGTCAGCGTTACCATCACCCGCGAGGTCGAGGGCAAAGACCAGAAGACGGAAGAAATGGTCGTCTGCGTGGAAGAGAAGAAAAAGTGGCGGGTGTTGATGTCGGCCTCATCGCCTTCGTTCATCCCGAAAGCGAAAGCCCGCGACTAGGCCAACTTGCAGACATTAAACGCGTGGCACAGGCAATCCTGCCTGTGGGGTTGAGCGAAGCGAAACCCAATGCGTCGCGGCAACCTCGCCGCGACCACAGACAAGATTGTCTGTGCCACGCAAAGGGTCTCGCCCCTATCCAGAACTGCAAGCTGGCCGATCTTTGCCCGCTTGCCTATCCTGAGGGCATGACCACACCATCCATATCGACGGCCGCGATCATCTTGGCGGGCGGTGACTCGAAACGCATGGGACAGCCCAAGGCTCTGCTTGACTGGGACGGACGCCCGATGCTTGAGCATGTCCTGGACGTCGCACGCGACGGCGGCTGCACCAAGCTATTCGTCATCGTCGGCAAGGACGGCGAAGCCATCCGTGAGGGCGTCAACCTCGATGGCGTAACTGTGCTGGAGAAT
>JAGQRE010000316.1 GCA_020425695.1 Planctomycetota bacterium | reverse complement strand
AGATCGCACAGTCCGGCGCCAATACACGCCGACGCCCCAGCGTACTGATCCTGACGCCGACGCGTGAACTCGCCGCACAGGTCGAGGAATCGGTGCGCATCTACGGCAAGCACACCTCAGTGCAGTCGACCGTGATCTTCGGTGGTGTCGGCATGCAACCGCAGGTCGAGCGACTGGCACGCTCGCTCGACATCCTGGTCGCGACACCGGGACGCCTGCTCGACCACGTTCAGCAGCGCACGCTCGACCTCTCGACCGTGAGCACGCTGGTACTCGACGAAGCCGATCGCATGCTCGACATGGGCTTCATCCATGACGTCAAGCGTGTGCTCGCGCTGCTGCCGAGAAAGCGTCAGAACCTGCTGTTTTCGGCCACCTTCTCCGACGACATACGGCGGCTTGCCGATTCGCTGCTGAACCAGCCACTCGAAATCGAGGTCGCACGCCGCAACGCTCTGGCAGAACTCGTGGACCAGCGGGTCTACGTGGTGCGCAAGGAAGCGAAGCGTCATCTGCTGGCACGGCTGATCAGGCATCACGACTGGCAACAGGTGCTGGTATTCACGCGCA
>JAGQRE010000315.1 GCA_020425695.1 Planctomycetota bacterium | reverse complement strand
CTTGATCAGTCATGGTTGCAGGACCTTGAGCGTGCCATCGGAATCTATGCCCGTGTCGTAGGCTCAACGGCTTCCGGGCTTGGTACGGCGTTGTTGATCGATCAGGTTGCAGACGGCGGATTGGCCGACTAATGGCGCGTGTTCTGGTAACCGGCGGCGCGGGATTCCTCGGCAGCCATCTGTGCGACCGACTGCTTGAGGCGGGCCACGAAGTCGTCTGCGTCGACAACCTGCTGACCGGCTCACGTGACAACATTGCCCACAACCTGGAAGGCTCCAGACCCTTCGAGTTCATTCTGCACGACTTGATCGAGCCGATTCGTGTTGAGGCCGACTTCATCTATCACCTGGCGTGCCCGGCCAGCCCCGTGCAATACCGCAGCAACCCGGTTCGCACAGTGAAAGCCAACGTGCTGGGCACCATGAACATGCTTGGTCTGGCGCGCCGTACCGGCGCAAGAATCCTGCTGGCGAGCACAAGTGAAGTCTACGGAGACCCACTGGTGCATCCGCAGCCCGAAAGCTACCTCGGCAACGTAAACACACTGGGGCCGAGGGCGTGCTACGACGA
>JAGQRE010000314.1 GCA_020425695.1 Planctomycetota bacterium | reverse complement strand
GATGAGCTTGAGCAGGACCGCGCGCGCCACGATGAGCGCGGGGAATACCTGTCCGAGCTGATCCAGAACTGGTGCGCGACACTCGCGACCGTGCCCGCGCCCGGCGACGACAGCCCGCCCGCCGAGTGGGCCAGGGCCTGGCAGGCGCTGCTCACGCGCGACGAAGATTACCTCAAGCGCCGCGCCGAGCTGCTGGACCAGGCCGATGACCTGCGCACCGAGCTGAACCAGAAGCGCCACGAACTTTCCACCGGCGCATCGCAGCGCACGCTGTTCGAGTGCTTCATCGAGGTGCAGGTTGACGCGTCAAGCATGGACGACGTCGAGTTGCAGGTTACCTATCGCACGCCTTGCGCATTGTGGCGTCCGGAGCACCTGGCCCGCTTGAACCGTGACGCCAAGCAGGCAAAGAGCGGCGAGCTGGAATGGACCACCTGGGCCGTCGTCTGGCAGCGCACCGGCGAAGACTGGAAGGACGTCGAGCTCGCGTTCAGCACGGCGCGTCCGGCGCAGGTGGCCGACGCTCCCGAACTCACGGACGACAGCCTCAGCAAGCGCAAGAAGACCGCCGAG
>JAGQRE010000313.1 GCA_020425695.1 Planctomycetota bacterium | reverse complement strand
CACGCTCGCCTTGGGCGGGACCATCCGCAGCGGTGTCTCAGCCGCGCGCATGTGGATCTCGTCGCCGAGCTGCAGCGCCAGCTTCCAGGCCCCATCGGCCGTCAGGTAGGCGTCGCTCTTTCCAGCCTTGGGCCCGGTCCAGCAGATCGTGACGCCGTCCTGAGCCGAGACCACGACGGGCCGCAGCGTGAGGCTGTGCGGGCAGATCGGCGTGATCGTGAACGCGGCCGTGCCCGGCGCGACGATCGGCCCGCCGGCCGCGAGGTTGTAGGCCGTCGAGCCCAGCGGCGTGGTCACGATCAGCCCGTCGGCCTTGTAGGCCGCCAGATCGTGGTCGCCCACCCGCGTCGCCAGGCGCAGGAGCCGGGGGATCTGCCCGTGCTTGATGTAGACGTCGTTGACCGCGGTCTCGGCCGCGAAGCGCTGACCCTGGCGCCGGACCTCGACGCCCATGCGCAGGCGCGGCTCCCAGGCCAGGCGACCCTCGACGGCGTCGCGCAGGGCGTCGAGGAGCTGGTCGCGGCCGTAGGCCGAGAGGAACCCGAGGTCGCCGAGGTTGACGCCGACCACGGGCA
>JAGQRE010000312.1 GCA_020425695.1 Planctomycetota bacterium | reverse complement strand
GCTGTAGCCCAGCCGTGGTTTACCACGATTCGAAAGGTATCTATCCACAAATGGAAAGACGTCTTGAACCTACCGAAAATGCACGCTAGTCATAGGTTCGTTTGGTGGACTCACTGAGCAACGATCTCAGAACGACCGGGTAAGAGCCGGCTGCTTTGCCAATTAAGCTATGAGTCCATGTTTGGAGCGGGCGACAAGATTTGAACTTGCAACGAACGGCTTGGAAAGCCGACACTCTACCAATTGAGTTACACCCGCATTGTTTGGAGCTGACAAAGAGAATCGAACTCTTAACCGCTGGTTTACAAAACCAGTGCTCTGCCAATTGAGCTATGTCAGCATTTGTTGAACGATTTCCTCTGTAAAGGCGAACGATTTGTACGTTTTGTGGTTACAGCCACCTACTAGTGATTTGTTAGTGATTTGTCGTTCCTTGGTACCAACCAACACCACACTGTTCTACCGCTAGACAAGCCTTACGCTTGAAGGGACTCGAACCCTTGACTGTGCTGATGTGTTGTCCGTTCTTTCTTTACTATAACCCATGTCTTGAGATTGTCAAGTCCATGAGAGATA
>JAGQRE010000311.1 GCA_020425695.1 Planctomycetota bacterium | reverse complement strand
CCGTGGGCTGGAGGTGTTCGTCAGCGATGCCGGCCCGATCGGAGAGGCACAGCGGACGCAGCTGAAGCAGGAGGACATCGCCTTCGAGGAGGGCGGGCACACCCTGGAGCGAGTGCTGGACACTGACGAACTGCTGAAGAGCCCGGGCATTCCCCAGGAAGCGGCCGTGGTGCGTGCAGCCCGCGAACGGGGGGTCCCGGTGATCGGGGAGATCGAGTTCGCTTCACGCTATACCAACGCACCGGTCGTCGGCATCACCGGCAGCAACGGGAAGACCACCACCACGCTGCTCACCCATCACATCCTGACCAGGGCCGGTCTCGATGCGGGCCTGGGCGGCAACGTGGGGCGCAGCTGGGCGGGCCTGCTGGCCGATCGCGACCACGCCTGGTGGGTGCTCGAGCTGAGCAGCTTCCAGCTGGACGACGTGAAGGACTTCAAGCCGCACATCGCCGTGCTGCTCAACATCACCCCTGACCATCTGGACCGCTACGGCGGAAGCATGGAGCGCTACGCCGACAGCAAGTTCCGGATCGGCCTCACACAGGGTCCGGAGGACCACTTCATCCACTGCGCG
>JAGQRE010000310.1 GCA_020425695.1 Planctomycetota bacterium | reverse complement strand
CTGCCTTCGTCGGGACCGCCGGGCAGCATGCAGGCGCTGATTGCCAAGAGTGACAAGCTAAGCACCGATGCCCTGACAGCGACCGGTACCAGCCAACGCTGGAACATGTTTGCACCTAACGTCGGCACCCTGTCGTATTCCCCCATCGTTGTCATCGTGTTCAAGGACGGCGGGCGGCTGGCGTTGCATTCGCCTGTCGAGCCCGAACTACCGGGTTGGGACAAGGCCTACCCGATTACCAACGACGTGGAAGGTGCAGCTCGTGAGTACAACTGGCGGTTTCACTGGGCCGACGGGCGTATTCGCAAGTTCGAATCACGTGCCGCCAGCGTGAAACCGAACTGGTGGAAGGTGCGCACAACCTACACCCGCTGGCGTGCGCAACACTGGATTGATCAGCACCCGGAACGCAAAGACGACATCCTGCGAATCGAGTTATGGCGTGCCAAGATTCGGCATCCCGGCTATGGGCGCAGCTTTACTTGTGAAGCCGTTGAGATACTGCCGGTCAGCCCGCGTTCTGACCCGTTATGGCCGATAGACGTTGAGCCCTACTTCCTACCGTACGGTCCCTGAGT
>JAGQRE010000309.1 GCA_020425695.1 Planctomycetota bacterium | reverse complement strand
TCGCTCACGCCACTGCGGTGATTTCCCAGCGAGGCGCGGATTTCAAGCCGCGAGTCCTGCTGGCCACCGAAGATCCCGGTACCCGGATCAAGACCCCGGAAGCCCCGCGGCCGTTGCCGCCAGTGACGGTCAAGAACCCCCAGTTCTGGGATACGGTGATCGCCGGCATGATTCATGTGGTGGAAGGTGGCACCGCCCATCGCATCGGGATCGGCGCCAAGTACCGCATCGCCGGCAAGACCGGCACCGCCCAAGTCTTCACCGTGGGTCAGAACGAGCGCTACAACGCCAGACGGTTGGCCCGACATTTGTTGGACCATGCGCTGTTCGTGGCCTTCGCGCCGGCCGGTGATCCGCGCATCGCGGTGGCGGTGATCGCCGAGCATGGCGGCGGTGGCAGCAAAACCGCCGCGCCGATGGCGCGCAAGGTCATGGATGCTTATCTGCTCGACAAGTACGATCAACCCGTCGCCGATGAAGCACGGGACACTCAGGGAGACGCCCAGCGGGATGGATCGGAGTAAGGAAGGCAAGTTTCTCAGGCTGATTCATCTGGATCTGACGTTGCTGCTGGGGTTG
>JAGQRE010000030.1 GCA_020425695.1 Planctomycetota bacterium | reverse complement strand
AGATAGTCGCGGATACGGTCGTAGCTTTTCTCGCTAAGCTCTTCCGCCTGGAAGCTGCTTGCCAGCGGAATCAGCAGTAATAGTGCCACAAGCAATCGCTTGGTCATTTGTTTTCCTTGTTGTCGTTCGTTTCGCCGTTTTCTTTGCCCGCCCACTCGGGCTCGATGCCGACTTCGAACCAGTCCACGTCGACGCTGGCGTCCTTCTTATCCCACAACACGATCTGGAACTTGTGCAGCTTCGCACCGGGCCAGATCTTTTTCTTGTCGCCGTCGTCCATCAGCACACTGAGAGGCACGCGCACAATTGTCCATTCGCCCGGTTGCACTTCGCCGTGGTGGGACTGGAAGTAACGCCAATCCTCTTCTTCGCCTGAACCAAAGCCGATGTTCAGACCTTTCTGATCACCGTTGATGCGAACGCGCATGCGCAGGTAGGCGCGCTCCTGCAGCACGATTTCGTTACTCAGCTCGATGCCGAAGTCCTTTTCGTCGCCTTCGCCCTGGCCGCGAACAACACCGTCGTTCCAGTCGCCAAAGTAGACGCGACTAATCGCATCGCGGTTCAACTCCTCGCGCATCAGCACGAAGGTCTGGTCCATGCTTGCAACAAGCGGGTTGTAGCGCCCGCGGTCACCCTGGAATTTCTCGCGCGAAAGCCCCTTGTCACTGAGAGAGGCTGTCCAGCCCGCTTTCAGAGTTACATCGCCGACCGTCACTTCACCGCCGAGGCACGAAACCTGCATGCGCAGCCCTGACTTCTCGGCCAGCAACTCGGCATCACGAAAGTTCAGAACCGCATCACCACGACGAACCACAAACTCACGCTTACTGCCATACACGTCGAAGTAGACCGACTCGTCCTCAATCGTCAGGTCAAACTTTTCGTTGTTACCCGCCAGCAAGATTTCGCCATCGAAGTAGACACGCGCGCCATCATCCAGTTCGAGCGCGACAGGGCGTCGTGCGCGCAACTGCATGCCCGCAGTTACCTCTTTCTGCTGCAAGTCGGCCCACTTGTCTTCGCTGTTGTTGCGAAACTCTAGTCGGGCCTTGTCGGGCGCGTACACAACACTCGCCAGCTTCACCGTAGTCGATGGCTGTGTTTCAGACGGCGGTCTTTGCGGCTCAGGCTCCGGCTGCGGTGGTTGTTCAACGACGGGGTCCGTCTCGGGCTCCGGCGGCTTCGGCTCAGGCTGAACTTCGGGCTGCGGTTCCGGTTCAGGTCGCGGCGGTTCTTCAACTACAGGGTCCTTCTCAGGCGCCGGCGCTTTCGGTTCAGGCTCGGGTGCTGGTGGTTGCTCAACCTGGTGTTCTGTCTTTGGCTCATCAGGTTCTTTAGTTTCGTTGTGTGGTACTGGATCACGTTGCGGAGCAGGATACCCACTGCCTGACGGTTCCGGGCTCATTCGGTTGGCTTGCTCTTGCTCAGACGGGATGACACGCACCTGGTTGCCATCAGCCGTGATGGGTGCGTTCTCGGGCGGTTTCGAAACCAGCCACGCGCTGACACCAAGCGCCAGCGCCGCACACACAGCGATGCCGGCGGCAACGCCCATCCATGGCTGAAACGCCTGCCGCGCGGTGGGCAGTTGGTGTACCGGCGCCTGTTTGCCGTCGATCGCATCCAGGATGCTGGATGACAGGTCGGGCGGCGTCTGGTCGCCCAGGCGCTCACGCAGCAGCAGGTGAATCAGTCTGTCTATTCCGCGGGCCACTCGAGCTTCCTTTCCATGCACTCCCGAAGTTTCGCGATCACGCGTTTCATCAGGGTGCGTACGCCTTCTGACTTCATGCCCATACGCTGACCGATTTCCGCATAGCGCAGACCAACCCGGTAATTCAGGTCGATCACTTCGCGCGCCTTGCCCTGCACGTGTTGCATGCACTCCTCAAGGGCATCGGCGCGTTCATCCCAGCCTTCGTCGTACTCAACGAGTTGCACCCAGTCGGCATCGACTTCGGCAAACTCGGTTTCCTTCGGGCGACGCCCCTTGCTGCGCAGCATCATCAGGAAGCGGCTTTTGGCGACCGTTCGCAGATAGCCCGCCGTCGCCGCCTCGTTGATCTCTTCAAACTCACTTTTCCACGCGGCCAGAAAGGTCTCCTGGGTCAGGTCGTCGGCTTCCGAGCGACTGCACCCAATGAAGCGCAAATAGCGCCAGACCCCACGCTGGTGGGCGTGAATGATGCGTTCAAATGTCGCACGTCGATCGATCGAAGCCACCTGCATCAACCCTATGAATGCCCGGTGCAAGCAGGGCGGTTCAGGATTCTCAGGAAATCAGGTTCGCGCAGGCAGACCACAAAGTCAAAGGGCCGGTGGGGACAGGTGATCTTCGTGACGACCAGAAACTGAAGCTCGAAGCCAGCGATGATAGAATAGAGTCCTTAGTACCACGCCAAGAGCAGACCATGACCGGCAACGAAACAGCCAACATCCCGACACTCGACAAACGTCGGCTGAAGGTCAGCTACTACAAGATCTCGGCCTTGGTCGGCTTCCTGTTCGTCGCCACCTGTGTCTATTTCGAATACGGGGCGGGTACGCCGAGCGAAACTTCCTTAGTGTACGCTGCTTGCACCGCTGGGGCCCTGGGAGCCATTCTGGTGACTGCTGCTGCCGTACGTTGCGGCGCAACCTTCGGCAACGCAATTGGTGTCGCGCTGCTGGGTCCTGTCTATCTACAGTTCCTAAAGCAGTAGCTTGGCATCATTGGCTGTGTTCAGTCCTCAGGCAAGTATTCCCTGACCAGCCTGCGTCGGCTCAGGAACCGATGCTGCGTTTTGCGCGCTCCGCCATTTTCTGCATTTCTGCCTGTTTACGACTTTCTGCTGCCTGGCGCAGTTCAGTTTGGCGTTCTTCGTAATTCATTCGCCGTTGTTCCTGTTCATCCTGACGCATACGTTCCGACTCTTCCTCCGCCTCAATCAAGGCTTCAAAGGCCTCTACGGTGAGCGCGCTGTCGGCAATCTCGGGGTTGATGCCTTTCAGGTAGTTCCTGCCGCGATTCGGGTCGAACAGCACCCACCAGCCAACGCCGAGCAATACCGCGACAAATGCAAGCAGTCCCGCGATCGTTGACGCAGTTGATAGGCGCGCATCAAACGTTGAATCGGTCATGATGAAAATCGTCGCGATCCATGCGACGAACGCGATCGCGAGCCCGCCAAAGATTGTCGAAAGCCCTCGTTTCAGACGGACGCTACTCAATGCCTTCGGTTGCATCTTTCCACAGCCGGGACAGCGCACGGGCTCGACGGCCTTGGCCATCTCCTTCTGCAGCGCTTTCTCGGCACTCTGATGGGCACGCATCTCCGCACCGGCGTTGTCCAGAAACAGCAAGCTCGACCCTCTGCCGGCGGCTTGGCGCGTGAACTCGTACACGTACTCAGTTCGGCACCAGATACATTGTTCGTGCTTCAGCCCTGTCGCTTCCACGGTTGCGGTGGAAGTCTGCCCGATCGGAATTCCCATGTCACGCCCCCCATTTTTGAGGGCGTCATTCTATCGACGCAATGCTGCGATTGCAGTCACTATATACTGCTCAGTCCTCGGGCCAGAATTCCAGACCTTGATCGGCTGGTGGTGGGAATTCGCCGCTTAGTGCCTCGCCAACGTGGGGCGGCATGATCTCGATACCGGGAACCCTGCTCAGCGGCACCCATTCGAGGCCCTTCACACCCTTGGCGCCCTTGTCCGGTGTGAACTGCCCAAGCTGCTCGAAGGGTGTATCCCGATCCTTCTCTGCGACTTCACACAGGAACAGCAGTCCCAGCACGTGATGCTTCGACGGCATGTGAACCGATCGCCGCTGGTGGCGCTCGGCTATGAACTCGCGCAGGTACAGTGCGCGCCGCACATGTACGTCCAGTGCAGTCTCTTCGCCTACCTCGCGCTTGCAGGCCTCCTGCAGGGTCTCACCGTGGCGAACCAGCCCGCCCGGCAGGAAGTACCAGGTTCGTCCCGGGTCTTCCGCACGAATCAGCAGGACATGCCCGCGATGAAGCACAATCGCGCGAGTCGTGACCATGACTCTCGGTTTCGGGGCATCTCTCACTTTGATCCGTCCGTTACGTGTTCACTCAGCCAGTCCATCAGGCGCGGGTCTTCGACCGTGCCGTGACCCACTCCCTCCTGCACATACCACTCGTGCTCGACGCCGTTTTCGAGCATCACGTCGTGCAACAGTTTGACGTGCGGGTACAAGCCAAGCGGGTCTTTATCGCCGATGGTCAGCAGCAAGTTCTTTGGTCGATCCATCCCGTCTCTTCGCACCAGGCTAAACGGCGCCCACTCGTCGTACTCTTCTCGCGAGTTGAAATTCTTCTCAAGCTGGTAGCGGTACTGTCGCAGGAAGGTGTCGCCGTACTTCTCGCCGTAGGCCTGCTTTTGCTCAGGCGTATCCCATGGCGTTGAATCAAAACCGAAGGGGCTGGCCGCGACCGTGGCGTCGAACAGATCAGGGTGCCGCAGAGTTACCATCAGCGCGCTCAGCCCGCCCATGGAATGCCCGAAGGCGACGATCTCGCCGTTGGTTCGGTACTTTTGCTTCACGTCGGGAAGCACGTTCTCGAGCAGTAATCGTTCATATGTACGGAACACCGGCGTGAATGTGCCGGCACTTGGGCTGACCACGATAAACGGTTGCAGCTCGCCCTTTGTTACACGGTCTTGAACGATTTCGCCGATCTTGCCTTCACGCCCCCAGCTCAGCTCGTTGTCACCGCCGCCGTGGAACCAGACCAACAATGGGTAGGTCCGTTCAGGGCTCTCGTCGTAGCCCTGTGGAAGCCACACCTCGTAGTCGAGGGTGAAGTTGTAGTTGCTGACTTCTCCGCCGGTGTGCTCAAGGCGTTCGCTGACGGGCAAGCGACAGCCCGACAAGCCAAGCCCCAGCATGAAGACGGCTGCCAGCGGAATCAAACTGCGTACGACCACGTTGTCTCTCCTGTAACCTGCCCCCAAATGCGCGGGCATGATAAACAAATGCTCCCCGCAACGGAGTAACTGATGCACGTACTTGTCTCCGGTGGAACCGGATTCATTGGTAAACCCCTCGTCGAACGCCTGCTCGCGCTTGGGCATTCCGTGACTGTCGTTTCACGCACTCCCGCGAAAGTGGGACGCATGTTTGGCGACAAGCCCGCTGCGTGTTCCATTGACGCACTGCCTGACGCTTTCGACGGCGTGATCAACCTGGCAGGGGCATCGCTCGATCAGCGCTGGACTAGCAAGTACAAGAAGGTACTGGTCGAAAGCCGCGTCAGAGCTACCGAGACACTTCGCAAGGCCGCTGAAGAGCGAGGCGCCACGGCGTTCATCAGCAGCAGCGCGATCGGCTACTACGGTGATCGCGGAGAAGAAGCCTGCACCGAGGATTCAGCGCCGGGAAGCGACTTCCTGGCTGACATCTGCATCCAGTGGGAAGCCGCCGCCGCGTCAGACAAACTCAGGGTCGCACTCGTACGCACGGGCGTCGTACTGCACCACAGCGGTGGCGCACTTGGCGCGATGTTGCCGATCTTTAAGTGGTTTCTCGGGGGACGACTCGGCAGCGGGCGGCAGTACTGGTCGTGGATTCACCTCGATGACATCGTTCGGCTGTTCATCTGGGCACTTGAGAATAACGACGTACGCGGCCCCCTGAACGGGTCCGCGCTAAACCCCGTCACTAACCGCAAGTTCACAAAGACGCTGGCCAAGGCTGTCCACCGCCCGGTTTCGCTGCCGGTCCCGGGTTTCGCCCTGCGTCTACTGTACGGTGAGATGGCCGACATGCTGCTTAACGGGCAGAAGGTGCTTCCGTCACGGACACGATCTCTGGGCTTCTCTTTCGACTACGACACTCTGAAAGAAGCTCTCGAGTCAGCCATCGGAAGCTGATCCGCGGGGCTCATACTGTTGGGATCAATGCGACAGCTAAGAAAATATTTCGTTCACGGTACTTCGTATGCGGCTCAGAACATGCTGAAATACGGTATCGGTAGCTGAACTGAGCATTCACTATCTTGGCGGCAGCGTCGGGCGCGAATCGCCAACCATCCGGAATCGTTATATGCACTAGGAATATATTTCTAGAGACGCACGTGTTAACATTGTGCAATCGTGGCATTTGCCTGCAGTGACACTTGAGGTAGCAACTTGGATCGCACCACTCGCAGAATTGAAAGCCTCGTCGCCTTCAAGAACTCCCAAGGCGTCAAAGCAACCGGCACGCTCGTCCACCTGACGCGCAACATGGTTGTTTTTGAAGTATACAACCCGTACTCAATCGTCCAGCTAAGCGAAGTTCTCGGCGAGTTTCGAGTCCTGCGCGGCGAGCGCGTGATCTATTCGGGACGCGCTGTCGTAAGCAACCTCGTGTCCACGGGACTGATGCTGATTGTCTCCGCGACGCTCGTTGATGCGTGGACCGACCTGCTGGGCGTACCTGCAGGCGCGCAGCTTGAGCGCGAAGTGCACGAGTTCGTGTCGGACTGGGAGTCCAGCCACGACCTGCAGCCGCAGTATCAACTGTCAGTCACGACCATTAACTCGTTCCTGTCTGAGCTAAGCCGCTGGGTAGAGCAGTTAGAGGCTGAGTCCACAAACTCGGAAGGGCACCGGACCGACCCGGACCCAGACACGCTGGCCAGCCTGCAACACTCATTGACACCCAAGATCTTCGAGCTTTTCGGACGCTTTGAGGAAGTCGCAGCGCAAATCGCACCCGAGGAAGAAGTCCAGCACAAGGCCTTCGCACAGCGCGAGCTGCACCCGCTGATGCTGATTTCGCCATTCGTGCACCGGACGTACACCAAGCCTCTCGGCTATGCCGGTGACTACGAGATGGTGAACATGATTCTGCGCAACAGCGCGGAAGGACCGAACATCTACTCGCGGATCGTGAACTCGTTCGTGCTCGCCCGTGAACCAGCCGAGGCGCACAGAAACCGTATCGACTTCCTCGTTGATCTGTTGAAGCACGAACTGGCAAAGGCGACTGCGGCCGGGCGCCGGTTCAAGGTGCTGAATATCGGCTGCGGCCCCGCGCGCGAAACTGAGCGTTTTATCCGTGACGTGCCGGGCAGTGAGCGTGCGGAATTCTCGTTGCTCGACTTCAATGAAGAAACGCTTGAATACACGCGATCACGCCTGCAGACAGCCTGTGTCGAAAGCAAACGACACCCAAACCTGAACTTCATCCACAAGTCGATTCACGACCTGCTGCGTGAATCCAGCAAAGACGAAGAACCGGACGAGCAATGGGATCTGGTGTTCTGTGCGGGGCTGTTCGACTATCTTTCGGATCGCATCTGCAAGCGCTTGTTGCGGTTGTTCTATCATTGGGCGAAACCTGGCGGTCGCGTGGCAACAACCAACGTGCATGCGAACAACCCGATTCGCCTGTTCATGGAACACATTCTTGAGTGGTACCTGATCTATCGAAACGACGACCAGTTCGCGGCCTTGGTACCCAGCGAATGGAAGCCCCAGATTTCAACAGATTCAACGGGTGTGAACGTGTATCTGGTGGCCGACAAGCCGGAGAAAACCGCTGGCTGAACTAACGGGCAAGCCTGAAGTAAACCTCGCATACCTGGAGACGGACCGTCGCCAGCGTGTTCTGCATTCGCGTATCGGCTGCGTACTTGCTCTGGTCCTGATGCCGGCCGGCATCAGCCTGGACTGGTTCGTCTACCCGGAGCATCTAGGCGCACTGTTTGCCAGCCGGATGATTTGTGACGTGGCCGTTCTGGTGATCCTCGGTCTGTTGTTCACACAGTTCGGCGAAAAGCACGTCAGGTTCCTGGGTATCGCATGGGCACTACTGCCCGCTGCCAGCATCTCCTGGATGATCTGGTACACGCAGGGTGCTTTTTCGCCGTACTATGCCGGGTTGAACCTCGTCATCATCGCCGTCAGCCTGCTGATGCCGTGGACTTTGGTCGAAGTGTTAACCACCTGCGCACTAACTTTGTTGATGTTCGTAGCTGCCGGTGTAGCCCACCAGTGGGCTCCGCCACAGCAAGTCGCAGACAAAAGACAAGCCGTCATTAGCACAATTTCCGACTTTGAAACGGAGTTGGCAGATACGGCGCCAGAGAACTTCACAGCAGATCAGAAAGAAAAGGCTGCACAGATTGAACAACTGAAGGCCCCGCTGAAGTTCCCCTTGGATTCGTTTTTCAACAACCTCTACTTCATCCTCACGACCGCCGTAATCACTTCCACTGCGAGCTTCTTCCTCTCCAAGCTGCGGTTTCAGGACTATCGCCTGCGCCACCAGATGAGTGAGCAGAATGACGAACTCGCGCAGTCCTATGAGAAACTGGCCGAGCTCGATCGCCTGAAATCCCAGTTCTTCGCCAACGTCAGCCATGAACTTCGTACGCCGCTGACGCTCATCATCGCGCCGCTACAGGACGTCCTGAAAGAAGGCGGCACAGGCAAGGCGTCTCTTGATGACACGCTTCGCATCGCGCGGGACAACGCGCTGCGCTTGCTGCGTCTGATCAATGACCTGCTTGATCTCGTGCGCCTTGAAGAGCGCGACGCGGAGCTAAGCTTCAGTCACGAGAACCTCGGGATGCTCGTGCCCGGCGTTATCAACTCGGCTTCGCACCTTGCAAAAATCAAGGGTCTCAAACTCAACGTTCACGTCCCGGACACTGAACTTGTTTGCCGGGTTGATTCAAACGCTATCGAAAAAGTGTTGCTGAATCTGCTGACCAACGCCGTCAAATTTACGCCTGCCGGCGGCAGCATCGACGTTGAACTGAGCCGCGAAGGAAACCGGGCCGTCATCGAGATCAAGGACTCAGGCATCGGCATCGCTGCGACGGATCTGCCGCGGATCTTTGACCGCTTCGGACAACTCGACTCTTCCAGCACGCGCAAATACTCAGGCGTCGGCATCGGACTGGCACTTTCCCGAGATCTCGTTGAGGCACACGAGGGCAAGCTGACCGCCACCAGCGAGTTACAGCGCGGTACGGTCATGCGAGTCGAGCTACCGGTCGGAGACCTCGCCGGTGACGTCACAGCGCCCGAGGCACATGACGCGCTGTCTGACGTTCATCGAGACGCCCGGCGCAGCGTCGTGGTTGCCGACGATGAGAACTCCGTCGACGAATTGCCTGTTGTGGGCGAAGGCGATCGGACTCTGTTGCTGGTCGAAGACGAGCCCGACATGAGGCGTTTCTTGACCAGTTTCCTGTCGCGTGACTACCGCATCGTCCAGGCAGCCGACGGCTTAAAGGGGTATGAGCTGGCTGTACGAGAGAAGCCAACGCTCGCCTTGCTCGACTTGATGCTGCCGGGCATGGATGGGCTCGACTTATGCGCCAAGCTGCGCGAAACCGAAGGGCTGGAGTCACTGAAGATCGTTCTCCTGACCGCCCGCACGGACGAAGACGCCAAACTTGGTGCATTGCAGCGCGGCGCCAATGACTTCCTTACAAAGCCCTTCAGTACCCTCGAAGTCAGAACAAGACTAAAGAACCTGATGCAGGCCTCGGAGCTTGAAGACCGCCTTCGCAGCACCAACCGCAAGCTGGAAACCACCATTCGAACGTTGCGCCAGACTGAGGCACAGTTGATCCAGAGTGAAAAGATCAACGCCCTTGGCACTCTGTCGGCCGGGCTGCTGCACGAAATCAACAACCCGTTGAATTTCACAATGACCGCCATCCAGATCGCCCAGGGAGATGTACCGGAAGGCAACACAGACCTGCACGAAACCCTGACGGACATCGAAGGCGGCATGGCGCGAATTCGTGACATCGTTTCCGACCTGCGCTCGTTCGCCTACCCCGAGCGCGCCGCCAACAAGACACAGTTCGACTTGGCCAAATCCATCGAGGTGTCGCTTCGCCTCGCCGGGCACGAGCTCAAAGACTGTGAGATCGAACAGCAGGTTGCGCCGGGGCTCAGCGTCTACGGCGCACAGAACCAGGTTGTGCAAGTGCTGATCAACCTGCTAACCAACGCCGCCAAGGCCACCAGCAAGGTCAAGGACGATCGCGCGAGAAAAATTCTCGTGTCCGCGTGCGACAACAACGGGCGAGCCCGGATTCTCATACGTGACAACGGTATCGGAATCGCCAAAGAGGCTTTGAAGAACGTCTTCGACCCCTTCTACACCACCGGCGAACCCGGCGAGGGCATGGGGTTGGGGCTGAGTATCTGTCACACCATCGTCAAGAACCACGGCAGTGACTTACGCATCGAGAGCGAGCCAGACCATTGGACCGAGGTCACCTTCGATTTACCATTCACGAGTCAGGAGCAAGCATAGATGGTCACGAACCACGACTATCGGCAATTCACCATCCTCTACGTTGATGACGAAGCCCAGGCGCTGAAGTACTTCCGCAAAGCGCTCGAAAAGGACTTCGAAATATTGACCGCCGAGAATGTCGAAGAAGCCCGAAAGATATTGGCCGAACAGGCTGACCGCATCGGCATCCTGGTGTGCGACCAGCGCATGCCCGGTGAACGCGGCACAGACCTGCTAGCCAGTGCACGCACCGACTACCCCGGCATCATCCGCGTGCTGACGACCGCCTACTCCGACCTCGACAGCGCCATTGAAGGCGTGAACTCCGGCGCGATCTACAAGTACATCGTGAAACCGTGGGACGTTCGCGACTTGCGAGGCGTGCTGCTGCGGGCCATGGATTTTTTCATCGTTCAGCGCCAGCGCGACAGCCTGCTGCGCGAAAAGCTGAGTGTCCTGCAACGCATGATGGTGTCTGATCGCATCCGCAGCCTCGCTGTGCTGGCTGCCGGGCTGTCCCACCACATACGCAACTCAATGTCGGCACTGAAGACTTTCCTTGACCTGATGCCCGAAAAGCTCGAGGCTGAAGTCAGCCAGGGCACGCTACGCGACCCAAGCTACTGGCAGGACGTATGGCAATCGGCCCAGGTTGAAAGCAAGCGCGTGCTGAAACTGGTTGAAAATGTCAGTTCAATCGTCGTAAAGCCGAACGAGAAATTTGAGAGCTTCGTCGCGCCCGCAGACCTCGTGAAGTCCGCCATCGAGCGCGCCAATACCGGCGAGTGCAAGATTGAGTTCGATCCCGATGGCGACCTGGCAGAGTTGAAGGTCAACCGCGAACTCAGCGACCGCATGCTCGACATTCTCCTTCGCAAGGCGGTCGCGCTGAACGAAGACCGAGGGACGATCCAACTCAAGCTTGAAGGCCCGCAGGCCGTCTGGGGCACCCCCGGCGTGAAACTGACGATCAGCGGCGACGGAGAAGCCTGGAAGCAGTTGGGAAGCGAAACACTCTTCACTGCGTTAACTCCAAGTTCCAGCGACGTAAAGGATGGCGGGCTGGAGGTTCTGTCAGCCTTCTTCGTGGCAAACCACCACGGCGGAGACATAGGGTTGATCGCGAAGGGCGCACAGCCGCGTATCGAGCTGACGCTTCCGAACGACCCCCTGGCAGCGGAAAGGCCGCCAACGAACCCGAACTTCCTGGACGATGTGTTTGACATGTTCGAGCTGCAGCAACTGAACTCACAGACGAGCCCGCAATGATGCCACCGTTTGAGCCACCGTTTGAACAACCGGATGAACACCACGAAGACTACCAGGTGGATGACATCCTCCATGCTGCACGCGTGATTCGTCGTGCGAAGTCCGTTGCGGACATCGCCTCAGGCGTTCTACGCGCGGTGGTAAACAGCCTGCCGGGTGATTCTCGTGAATGGCACGCCCGCGGCGTCGTACGCTCAGCCGTTGAATGCCGCCTGCATCGCCTTGAGTTACTGCTGGTCCAGCGCATGGCGTCGTCACCCGAGTTGGCTTCCGACATGCGCCTCGAAGCAAAGCGAAACATCGCACGCCTGCTCAGCACGCTGGAGGCCGGACCTGACTTGTGTGAACACGTCGCGGAACTGGCAGTCTCCGCCATCGCCGGGCTCGCAACCGCATCGGATGCCGTTACACGCGCCCTGGCAGAGACCGGACGCAGTGCAGCAACACGCCCCGTCGCATTCGCAACCATGGGCGGCCGGCTTTTCATCCCCGCCATTACTCACGAGTTCGCAAACGAGCACGGACTGACGGACAGCGAACTCGACGAAGTGCTGTTGCGCACGACAAAACCACTGCGTGAGGCCTGTGAGTCCCATGACGTCTGCCGCATCGGGCAACTGCGCTTCAAGCGCGAACTGCCCGCGCAAGGTCTGACGGTCTTGGCACAACTTGACACGTCAACTGATGCCAATGCCGCCCCGCTGATTCGCATTGACCTGACGAGAACCGCAGCGCAACCGGAGTCCACAGCCGCCTACAGCGCACCGGAGCCATGCACAAACCGATACTCGGCAAGGTTGCTGCGCCAACTAGTCGGCTAACTCACAACTCGTCCGCTAATCCGCGAGTACGGTTGGCCTGCCAACCGAAGCCCTGGCGAAGGTTGGTGGCCGAGGCGGGACTCGAACCCGCACGGGGGATAACCCCCAAGGGATTTTAAGTCCCCTGCGTCTGCCATTCCGCCACTCGGCCACTTCCTGAAACGATAGGCAGGTTCAGCCTGCGTACAAGCTACCACTGCTCCCAGCCGTGAATCCGCCCCCAGCGCGCAGTAACTTCGACACCACCATCGACTACGTGATAACCCGGATGCGCTGCCGCCGTCATGCAGATGTGGTTGGGCACAATGCGCACCCGATCCCCAATCTTGAATCCGCGTAGATTCTCCGACGACGCAAACCTGATAATCCCGTGCTCCTGATTCGCCGTCACCACTGAGGCCCCCGGCAGGGTTTCGCCGCGTATGTTCTGAACCAGCCCGTAACCCGCCGCGGGGTTGTGTCGCTGCGCACTGGTGTCCTTCGACAACGCGAGTCCACCGGCGTCCACAATCAGTCGGTCCGGATACACACCGATCACACTCGCCAACACGGTCACCGCAATGCGCTCGCCCGGCATTGAGCCGAGCCCCAGTTGGTCGAGGTCACCGAACATGTATACGCCGGGGCGCATTTCGGTCACGCCGGTCAGGTCGCGCGCATGCGTCGCCGTCGGGGTTGATCCGACACTGACCGTATCCACCGGATACCCGCCCGTGCGCAAGCGTTCTGCTGCGTGAACGGCAGCGGCCTTTTCTTGCTCGGCGACATCGGCGATCTCTTCCACACTGCCGCAGGCGTAGGACTGCCCCGCATGGGTCAGCACACCGGCCAGCCTCGCGCCTTTACCTTGCAGCGCCTTCGCGACTTCCAGCAGCTCGGGAGAATCCGGCGTCACTCCCCCACGCGCATCGCCGCAATCGATTTCGATCAGGACATCCAGCGGCGTGTCATCGTCGGCGATCAGCCGTGCAACTTCCGGGCTGTCAATCAGCACCTTCAAACGGCAGCCGGCTCGCACAAGTTCGCGAGCCTCTCGAATGCGACACGGCGCCAGCCCCACCGCGTATGTGACGTCCGCGAATCCATGCTCAAGAAAGTAGCGGGCTTCCGCCAGTGTCGAGACCGTGATCCCGCCGAAGCCCTCTGTCGCAAGTCGCGCAACATCAGCCGACTTCGCGGTCTTCATGTGCGGGCGCATCTTTACACCAAGACTCGCCGCGCGCGCCGCCATAAACGCCGCGTTGGCCCGCAGACGCGGTAGCTCAAGCACCAGCGCCGGTGTCGAAACTTCGAATAGATCGCTCGGCAGGTTCATCCGCGGAGTATGCACCCCACGCTGCCCAACGCCAAGCAGAGAGCTATGCTGCCACACCATGGATTGGGACACCGTTCAACTCTACGTTCAGCAGTTCGGCTATCTGGCCGTCACGATCGGTACGATCATTGATCAATCCGGTCTGCAGTCCTTTGTAGTAGCCGGTGGCGTGGTGGCCGGCGTATCGGAAAGCATCTCGATCTACGGGGTCATCGTCGCCGGCGCTCTCGGCAGCTTTGCCTCTGACATCGTTTTCTACGGCATCGGGCGCTGGCGGGCGAACTGGCTGGACCGCTTCGTGCGCTCACAGAAAGGACGCGCTCGCCTGAAAGTACTCGAAGACGGCATGAACAAGTGGGCCTTCCCGCTGATCGTGGCCGGCCGGCTGCTGCCATGGATCGGGCGATTCGTGCCCGCCGCGGCCGGGATACGCAAAGTGAACTTCGCCCGGGTGCTGATGTACGCCGCAATCGGCGCCATGGCATCATCAGCCGCATACGCCATGCTCGGCTACTTCGCCGCAAGCACCGTTGAGTACATGGGCAACTATTCGATCTGGATCTGGCTGGGGGCGCTGGTGATCAGCTTTCCGGTCGCCGGCTGGATCTTCAAACGCTTCGACAAGGCCGTCATGCGTCGCCTGGAGTATGAGCGCAAGCTCGCCGAAGAAGCTACCGCCTTCGGCGACTAGCGCCCCAGTTCGCCCGTCGATTTCTGAAGCTGCAAGCGCGCACGCTCAAGCGCGATCTTTGACTTCACGAGGTCCAGTTCCGCCTGCGTCAGGTCGTTCAGCGCCTGCTTTACTTCGTAGCTTGTGGCGAGTCCCGCCTTCTGGCGCTCCTGCTCGGCCTCGTAGGTTTCGTTTTGCAGGCGGCGTGATTCTTCAGACGCGTTCACGGCCCGGCGAGCGCTCTTGATCTGGCGAACGGCCGCCGCAACTTCAAGGATCACGCCGGTCTCGGTTTCGCGCGCGGTCAGGATCGCGTTGCGTTTGGCAATCTCGGCCTTCGACAAGGCAGAGCGCCCGGCGCTGTTCTGAAGCGGGATGCCGAAGTTCAGCGAGAAGCCGTAACGCAGGTTCTCAAAACGGTTCCAGCTATCCAGCGAGTTGTCGAACTCTTCGCCGTAGCCGTTGACCGTGAACTCAGTCTCAAGATCAAGCGTCGGCAGCAGCCCGTACTCGTTGACTTCAATCGAGATGCCCGCGTTCTCAATGCGCTTGACGGCCTGGCGAATCTCCGGGCGGCGGCGCAGCGCGGCCTTCACCTCTTCCAGCAGGTTCGGCTCGTCGGCGCTGATACGCGAGGTGTCGGCCACGGTCGTCGTCTCAATCACGATGCTGTAGTTGTCGAACAGCGCGTAACCGTGAATCAGGTCAGGGTGAATCGCATGCAGCAACTCGTCCGTGCGTTGCTCAACCAACGTCTCGGCCTGGATGATCGCAACCTGCTGTGACTTCAGGTTTGCTTCCTGCGCCAGCACATCGAGGCGCGTGCCGATCTCGGCTTCAAGGCGGCTCTTTGCAAGGTCCAGCGCGTCCTCGGCCAGATCTTCCTGGCGATACAGAACCTGGAGTTCGCCCTCGGCTTCAACGAGATTCCAGTACGCCATGGCTACATTCAGGGCCTGTTCGTTGCGTGTGGCTTCGATCTGCCACTCGGCGATCGTGCGGTTGTTTTCAGCGATCCACGTGTTGCCGAGGTTCGGCACGAAGCCGAAACCGTTCAGCAGGTGCTGGGTCACCGTCAGCGTAGAAGTCGGGAAGAACTCAAACGCCTGGAAGGGGCTGTTCGTGTCGCTGCGACGGAACCCTGCGCTGATATTGACCGTCGTACCCGTGGCAAACGGCAGGCTGGCGTTGATGCCAACGTTCGTCGTCGCCGTGATTTCCTTGTTGCGGGTATCGCCGAAGAAGCGGGCTTGAATCTCCTGCTCTTCCCGCGTGTAGCCGACGTTCGCGCCAACCGTGAAGTCCAGGTTCGCCTTCGAGCCCACGACATCGGCCGCTGCAACTTCGGCGTTCAGTTGCTCGAACAAGATCGTGCGGTTGTGGGCCATCGCCAGCTCAATGCAGTCGTCGTACGAAAGCTGGAGCACGATGGGTTCTTTGCGGTTGTCTAACTGGTCGGGCTTCACCTTCAGCGCGTTCGGCTGGCGCTGCATGACTTCTTCCAGCGCGTTGCGGAAGGCGGCCGAGGGCTCAACTTCCTTAATGCTGGAATGGCAGGCACTAAGCATAAGCCCGGAAACGGCAAACAGAGCAATCAGCTTCTTCATCTCAATCCTTCAGGCGCGCCTGCGCGCCGAACCCTTTGCGCGATGGCGCGAGTATGTACGCCAGATAGCGGGGTTTCAAGGCGCGGGGAAGCGTCATCAAGCACGTTGCAACGTCTGAATGCAACGCCTGAATTTCGCCCCCATCGCCTCAGCCACCTTGTATCACGGTTTACTACGCCCCTATACTCTGGAAGAGGGCATGAAATAAGCGCGTTAAGACACCCGGAGCGAAACCATGGCGAACCCGACGCCTGCAGAAACCGACCTGATCTACGACTGGAACCGCATCGGCCACGACGCGATCCTGGACCGCAAAAAGCCTATCGCCTTTGACGACGAGACTTTGCGCGACGGATTGCAAAGCCCCTCCGCAATCAATCCAACAATCGAGCAGAAGCTTGAAATCCTTCGATTGATGGAAAAATTAGGAATTGATCGCGTTGACTTGGGTCTCCCCGGCGCCGGCCCGCAGCACATTGAGCATATCGACGCCCTGCTGCAGACCATCGTTGACGAGAAAATGAACATCAGGCCGGGGCTGGCGGTTCGTACCGTCGTCAGTGACATCGAGCCCATCGACAAGCTTCAGCAAAAGTTCGGGTTGCCGATCCAGGCCAGCGCGTTTCTGGGCACCAGCCCGATCCGCCAGTACGCCGAAGGTTGGACGCTTGAAAAGCTCATGTCCACCATGGAAGTCGCGGTGCAGTGGGCTGTGTCGCACAACATCCCGGTCATGTTCGTCACGGAAGACACCACGCGCAGTAAGCCGGGCGACATCAAGGCGCTGTATTCACGCGCCATTGAGCTTGGCGCCTACAGCATCTGCGTCTGCGACACCTGCGGGCACGTTTCTCCCCACGGCGTGCGCGAGTTGCTGAAGTTCGTGATTGACGAAATCGTCAAGCCGGGCGGCAAAGACACACTCGTAAACTGGCACGGGCACAGCGACCGCGGGCTCGGGCTGATGAACGCCTTGGCAGCCGTCGAGGCCGGCGCCGACATCATCCACGGCACCGCGCTGGGTTTAGGTGAGCGCGTAGGCAACACCCAGATGGACCAGTTGCTCGTGAACCTGAAACTCATGGGTTTGATCGACAACGACCTCACCCACCTGGCCGAATACGTAAAGAAAGCCCACGACTACACCGGCGTGCCCCTGCCCGAAAACTACCCGGTGTTCGGCGAAGACGCCTTCGACACAGGCACAGGCGTGCACGCGGCCGCGGTAATCAAAGCCAAAAAGAAAGGCGAAGACTGGCTGGCCGACCGGGTGTATTCAGGAGTACCGGCCGGCGAATTCGGGCTGACCCAAAGAATCCGAGTAGGGCACATGAGCGGCAAAAGCAACGTAGTCTTCTGGCTGGAAAGCAACGGCTTTGAGCCGACGGATGAAAGAGTAGCCAAGATCCTAGAAGCCGCCAAAGCCAGCAAAGCCCTGCTGAGTGATGACCAACTCAAGCAACTGGCAAATACTTAAACATTGGAGGCAATGACAAGTTGCTGCGACTGAAATCGGGCGGACACGTCGCTAGGTAGGTTTTATGCTGTTTCTGCAGTACAATGAGGTCCATGGAAAACATAAAATTCCAAAAGGTGCGGCTATAGCTTTCCGATATGCAGACTGGCATAAGCTCAATTGCTCGCTCAGAAAATTCAGTTGCCGTAAGCCCTAGTTTGATCGTTTACTTAAACGGAGCGGACTTTAGGGGTGGTGCGAGGCTGAAAGACAACACTACTCTGACGCCAACGACATGGATAAATCAGGCAATCTACTCGAACTGCTCATTGCGGAACGATCGTCGCTAGACGGCGGTGACAACTTTTGGCGTGATTCCTCGGAAGAGGAAATTCAGGAAACCGTCTCTCCGCAGGAATTTTACCGTAGGGCTGCGATCGTCGGTGACGCCGTTAATTCGCATTGGACGTGGCTACAGATTGCGCGGCTTGGCTTATCTCTCGGGCTACAGCGCTTCTACGACCTTCGCGATCAACAAGACCTGATTCACGCCCGCGTCGGCGGCTCGCTTCGTGGACTACTCCAGACTTGGATCGCACGCCGAATGCGCGTGGAACCCAGCAAAGTAGGTACGCAACGGGAGCCGGAGGACTGCGATCTGCTCGACAGCTGCCGCGTTACGCAGCAAGTGATTCACCGACTTCTGCCGCATCTCGAACACACGTTGGAACTCAACGTGAGTCAGGCTCGAGTACATCGGAAGAAAGCAAAAGTAGCGAAAGAAAGGCTCCGGGCCTTACAGGATGAAGTGACCAAAGATATAATCCAACTACAGAACGCAAAATCTCGACTGCGAGAATTGCGAGAGGCCGGTCCGAAAAAGAAGGACCAGAGTTGGAGGATCAATCCACGTGAGAAACGCAGTTGAGTACGCGATCGGTGACTGCCTTGAGTTCCTCGATCCATATCTCCAAGAACTTTGCCACGAATCGTGCCTTGACGATGAAGGTGAACCTTGCTGGCTGTGGCGCGGCGGGCAGAAAGCCGGGCGGCGCCCATATGTTTGGCTAGGCTGCTGTGACAGCGAAGGAATCGACGGGACCGGATTGCACGTACTGTCTGTCATCGCGTCTGGACCCACTAGTCATGCAGGCTATCGCGAAGAACCGGCGATCTTGCCCCAAAGGGTGTATCCCTTTTTCGTCCATGATCAGCGTTTCCACTTTCAGTTTGCATTGATCGCTCCGGGATCCGCAATACGACCGCACGGTGGCGCACAGTCATGGGCGTCGCGTTCAATTTCAGCCAGCTACGCAAGCAAGCCATTCAATTTGACGCTTGTCGACGAACTCACCTACTGGAACGTCGGAATTACTGAATTTGAAAATCGATGGGGCCGGTTAGAAATCTCTCGTCTCAAGAACGCATGGGTGGACAACTGCAAAGATCAGTTCCTTCGCCGTATCGAAACGGGAATCCTCAGGCGTGAGCATGAAGAAAAGCCGTCAGCCTCCTAGCAATTTCGTTCTAACTACCCAAGGAAAACTTACGACGTGCTGTCTCCGTAAAAGGGAGATGGCCGTCGTTTTTTATCAGGGCGGTATCTACCTGCTGCGCATACCCGACACTTGCGTTTCGGACTGACACGTCCGTGCACGGCATTCCCCCGGCTCGGTTATGTCGCATGGCTTGTTAGGGTTTCTGGTGCTGGGGGAATTGGCCTCTGGCTTCTGGAGATCTTTCCATGTCGAAGAAGAACAAACGTAAGTTGAAGGTTCGGGCGCAAGCTGGCCCGGTGACTCACTCTCAGCCCGTACCTGACACCGAACAGGCCAAGGCCAAACGCGCCGCCATTGAGAAGGCCGCACATGAGCTGTTTCTTGCCGAGGGCGGCGCTTCACTTGAACGCATGATCCGTATCGGCGACCTCACGGCCGAGTGCTTTGAAACCCAGATGCGCGCGGCCCGCGACGGCGGCGAAGACTGGGGCCCAACCATCACACCCTACGAAGACCGCATGAACCGCGGGCTGCAACTGCGCCTGATCAAAGAACGCAACAAGTGGCTCGAAGACTGCCGCAAGCGCGTCGCCGAAGATTGGCCGGAGACAGAAGCACCGGCAGAACTTCCCGCCGAAACCGAACAGCCCGACGGCGTCACCCCCACCTTCACCGAAAGCACCGCACAACCAAGCCAGCCGAACGTGGAAGCAGAACCAGCCCAGGCCGGCACAGCCAGCAGCCCGTAAGCAACGCAGCTCTTTGACAACCATGCGCGAAACTTCCGCGAATGACCGCCCCCTACGCATGTCACTTGTGTGCGCTAAACTTGTTGGCGTGAAACTCAGAAACTCGGCCAAGGGTGTGGTTGTCCATGAAGGGCGCGTGCTGCTTACGCGCTGTGTGGACCACTCCGGTGACTGGTACTGCTGCCCCGGCGGCGGACAGGAGCCGGGCGAAACGCTTGACCAGGCCGTGAAGCGCGAATGCATGGAAGAAACCGGCGCGGTTGTCGCCGTCGGCGAAATGCTGTGCGTGCTTGAATTTCACGACCATCACAACGATACGCACGCGATTGAGTTCTACTTCGCCTGCGACTACCAAGGCGGCGAGATTGGTATGGGCGACGTACCGGACGACGCTCAGGTCGGCGTAGAATGGGTCGGGCCGGAGAAGTTGAAAGAGATCGATCTGCGCCCAATGGACCTGGTGCAGGTGATTCAGAAACAGAGCGGCTTCCGCTACCTCGGCGAAATCTCAAAACGTTTGCGCCGCGTGGATGTTCCACCGCAGACTTAGCCCTGCGCTTCTTCGCGCTTTCGTTTGCGAAGTACAGCCTTGGCATTGGAAACACCCTTCATCAGCGCCATCTTGTAGTTCGACACTTCCGGCGTTGGGCTACCGTGCCATTCTTCGCCTAGTGCCCAGCCGCCTGCGCGGCCATTGGCCAATGGCGGCAACTGGACGCGCGCTTTGTAGAAATAGTCTGGTAGTGCGGGATTGTGGACGTGAGGTTTCGCCCTGGTCTCAACAGTAATCTCGAAAGCCATGCCCTGAATCTGCCCGGTGACCTTGCCTTTGCGGTCCATGGAGTAGTTGTTTTCTTTGAGCCAGGCCTTTAGTTCCCGGCTTGAAGCCAGAGTCTTTCGGAGTATCAAAACAAACAACAGCAACGCACCAGCAGCTATTGCACCGCCTATGATGAAGTTCGACTCAACGAGTAAGGTCATGGGCATAGTTTTCAATGTAGCGAGCATCGGAAAACCTTTTTATCCAATTTGCAGAATAGAAAAGCTGGAGCCACAACCCCACCTCTCTAAAGTGCTGACATGCCTATCTGGTGGTTTGTCCGTCACGGTGAGTCGCTGGCCCAGTTGGATCAATGGGACGGCCCTGACTCTGAAACTCCGCTGTCAGTTGAAGGCGAGCGACAGGCTTCGGCGATGACCGAGCAGTTGGCTGCGCTCGATATACAGCGGGTACTGGTTTCGCCGTTCCTGCGGGCGCGGCAAACAGCCGAGCGCGCGATGGCGAAATGGGGTCGGGCTCCGCTTGCGGTGCCTGACCCCATTTCGCCGGAACCTGAAAAGGGGACAGGCACCTCCGCTTCGCTGCGGAGCCAGTCCCCTTTTCAGATCGTGGACGATCTCCGTGAACGAAACTCCGGCGACTGGCTGGCCAACTTCCGTCGCGAGCAGGCCATCAACGACAAGATGGCTATCTGGGACTTCGTGCCGCCAAACGGCGAGAGCATCAAGCAGGCCGCCATGCGCGCCATTCAGGCACTGCACGAGCATGAGTCTGACGAGCACACCGCAGTCTTCGCCCACGGACGCATACTGGCGGGTGTTCTGGCGCTACTCGATCAGCGCGACTTGAACGAACCAATCCACGCCCTTGAGAACTGCGTCGTCTACCCACGCGAAGTTCCACCGCACACCTGGCAAAGCCTTCTGGAAAGCATTCGTTGAAGTTCGCCTTGCGGTAAGTATAGCACATGCTTTACTTATTGTATGGCCAACCAGAAGCTGAGGCGCAGGGAAAACGCGGACGGCGACTTTTATGTCGATTCAAGCTGCATCGATTGTGCTACCTGCCGCTGGATGGCCCCGGACGTTTTCAACGCGCAAGGCGGTATGTCCGCCGTGTACCGTCAGCCCGGCAATGACGCCCAGCGTACCGCAGCCTTGCGAGCGGTTGTGGCATGCCCGACTGCCAGTATTGGCGTGACGGAACCTGCATCGCGGGCCGGCTTGAAACACGCTGCTGCGAGCTTCCCCCATGAGCTGGCTGACGGCGTGCATCAATGCGGCTTCCACAGCGAGAGCAGTTTCGGCGCGGCCAGCTATTTCATCAAGCACGACGACGGCAATGTGCTGGTGGACTCGCCACGTTTCGCCGCACCGCTGGTGAAGCGAATCGAACAGCTTGGCGGCATTCGCTGGATGTTTCTCACCCATCGCGACGACGTGGCCGACCATGCCAAGTGGGCCGCGAAGTTCGGCTGTGAGCGAATCATCATGGAAAGTGACGCACGCGGCATAGAGGCCGAAACCAAACTGAAGGGCGATGACGAATACGAAATCGCAAATGGCCTGACCGTCATCCCCACGCCCGGGCACACGCGTGGCTCGGCCTGTCTGCTTTACGACGACAAGTTCCTGTTCACGGGCGATCACCTGGCGTGGTCGCAGCGCCTTGGGCATCTGTACGCTTTTCGGTCAGCCTGTTGGTATGATTGGGACACGGTGGTCGAATCGCTCAAAAGGCTTGTGTCCAAGCGCTTTGAGTGGGTGCTGCCGGGCCACGGCTGGCCTCTGCACGCCGACGTTGCGGAGGTCGCGCACCAGATGCAGCAATGTGTGGAATGGGCTGAGTCGGCATAACCTGCCCAATTCAAGCACTTTACGCGATCTTCACTAAGCGTCAGATAGGGCACACTTCGGCTGTTCAAAAAGTGCGCCCTCTTTATAATGGCCCGCCATGCTAGGCAGAGGATAGGCTTGTTCCGGGATGAAATTCCTGAGGGACAAAACGAAACCACGGACGATATGGGACCCCTCACCCCCCTTGAGGGAAGGAGACGCGCATGAAATGGGCAATCATAGGTTTACTGGGCTTGGTTGTACTTGGTGGCGTAGGTTACGGCGTATATCGCTGGACTGACTTGCCGGAACAAGGCCAGGAATGGATGGACGAGCAGGACCTGAAGAACTTCCCGACCCAGGCACGTCGCGAGTTAGCGGATATGCGTAAGGATCTGGAAGAGAAGAAAGAGGTCAAGCGCGACCTCGAGAAGGACATCATCGCACGCGAAGGTCGTGAAGACTGGGATGAAGCGACGCTGAAGTCCGAGACTAAGGGTTTGGCGACGGTCGTATGGTATGAGCGCGAAGTCAAACGCTTTGAAACCGGAATCGAAAGCCTCGTCACGCAGGTGAAAGAAGAACGCGCAGAGCTCGAGGCGACTGGCACGGTTGATGCAGAAACCGGTAAAATCCCGGCCGATCACGAGTACACCGTAACCAACCCCAGTGGTAAGACAGTCAAGCTTACCGAAGCGCAAGCTCGTAAGCAGACTGACGCCGCAGCGAAGGAGATCAATAAGATCAAGCGCAAGATTGAGCTGCAGAAGCGAGTGATCAGCAAGAAGAAGGACTACGTCACGAAGCTCGACACCTTGATCGTAAAGATGGGTGAAAAAATTGATGAGATGGAAGTCTTCATCGAAGAAATGGAAGTTGAGATCGAACTGCTTGAACTGGAAGAGAACATCGCTGAAGTCAACGAAGCCATCAACGGCGGCGGCAGCGACAACAAGTTCGGCAAGGCCATCAACAAGTTCCGCACCAAGCAGAAGGAATTCCTGGCTGAGCAGGAACTAGCTGAGAAGGACGCGCCGGATGAGAACAGCTTCTTCTCCGACGACAGCACAGACACCAAGGAAGACGGCGCCAGCGCCAGCTACTGGAACTAGTCACCTGTAAGAATCACCGAAGGGGCGAGGGCAACCTCGCCCCTTCTTCTATTTGATGGCTAATCGGGTAGGCCCGACAATCCTGTCGCGCGAGCGTACTCCTGCAATGGCTTCATTCGCTCGCGTACAACCATGCGAGATGCTCGGCGGTTACCACAAAGTCATCTGTTCCGACATTGGCGAGGCTGAATTCCCCCACCAGTTCCTGAGCGCTGACCGGTTTCAACTCGGACAATAGACCGGACGACCATGCTGCGAAGCCTATGATCCGCTCAGGACTTACGCCTGAATCGCGCAGGTGTGCCAACGCCAGATCACCGTCGCGTTTCGCCATGCGACGGGATTGCTCGTCTTGGAGAAACGGCACGTGCGCCCAGTGCGTCGGCGCTGTCAGGCCGAGCGCCCGGTACAGCGCGAGTTGGCGGGCCGTGCTGGTCAGCAGGTCACGCCCGCGCAGCACCTGCGTCACACCCATCAGTGCGTCATCGACGACGACAGCAAGCTGATAGCTGGGCAAGTCATCGCGTCGCCACAGCACGAAATCACCGAGCGTTGACGGGTCAATAGATACGTCGCCCAGGACTTCATCGTGAAAAGACACGGTGTGCGGTAAGGGGTCAGACCCTGTTTTCGATGGCGAAAACAGGGTCTGACACCCTTCGAAGTTGAAGCGCCAAGCAGGTTTGATGCCGCTCTCGGCTTCAGCCTGCTCGAAACTCTCCCAGCGATCCCGACAAGTTCCGGGGTATACTGCACCTTCATCGCCGTGGGGTGCGCTGCTGGCCTGCTCGATATCTCTGCGTGTGCAGGTACAGCGATAGGCCAACCCGATGTCGGCCAGTTGCTTCAAGTAGCGACGATACAACTCCGTTCGTGTCCGCTGGTCGTACTCACCTACCGGGTCACCGGCGTGCGGGCCGACGTCCCAGTCCAGACCCAGCCACTGCAAATCTTTCAGCGCGCCTTCGCGCAGTTCGGGTTTGCAGCGCGGTCGATCAATGTCTTCCACGCGCGTAATGATGCGACCGTCTTCGTGACGCGACCACAGCCACGCCAGCAGGAAGCTGCGTGCATTGCCTAAATGCAGGTATCCGGAAGGTGTCGGCGCTAGACGCCCGGTCGTCAAGCCAGGCGCTCCCGGGCTATAAGGTCGGCGACCTCGTTCGTGGTCCTGCCTTCCTTGTCGGCTCGCTCAAGCACCATCAGCACGTTCTGACCAATCCGGTCTACGACGTCAAAGCCCACTTCTCTGGCCTCAACGTATTCGGTTACGCCTTTGATCAATGCCCCGGCGTTTGCCACGTAGTCAGGCACGTAGGTGATATCGGCCTTGCGCAACGCTTCCCCGGCGGCCGGCGTGGCGAGCTGGTTGTTGGCGCTGCCGGCGATGATCTTGCAGCGCAGCGCATCGGCGTTCTGAGTCGTGAAAATGCTGCCCAGTGCGCACGGCGAAAGCACATCAACTTCCGCGTTCAGGATGCGAGCCGCGTTCACCACTTCGCACTCCATCTTTTCGCCGACTTCATTGGCGAGAGTCTGGTCGGCGTCCGCGACAAACAACTCTGCACCTTCAGCTGAAAGCATGGTGACAAGCTCCGCCCCAACAGCACCGAGCCCCTGTACTGCGACGCTGCGGTCTTCGAACGAGTCGCTCCCGAACTTGTGCTTCATGGCGCCCTTGATCGCGGCCATCACGCCGCGAGCTGTGGCTTTCCCGAAGTCGAGATCCTTCGCGACGTACTTGGTTTCGCCCGCAATCTCGAGCAGGTCTTCGCGCGTCGTGCCCACGTCTAGCCCGGTGAAGTAGTTGCCTCCCAAGCGTTCAATAGCGCGCCCAAGCGCGTGAAACGCCTTCTGACGGTCCATGTTCTCGGTCTTGATGACAACGGTCTTTCCGCCGCCTGCCGGCAAGTCGGCCACGGCCGCCTTCATGCTCATGGCTTGGGCGAGGCGAATGGCGTCCGTGATTGCAGCGCTCTGGCTTTGGTAGCTCAGCGTGCGGATTCCCCCGAACGCCGGGCCGCGGTGTGTGCTGTGGATCGCGATCAGGGCGTGAAGTCCGGACGCGGGATCGCTGACAAACGTCAGCATCTCGCAACCGGTTTCCTCGAGTTGCTTGAACAGTGGCATGGCTTCCCTTATTGGGGGGTATGCAGTTTAGTCTTCAATTGGTGCGCAATGCAAAGCCATTGTCATTGCTAGTCCCCGCTTCCAACGCAAACTGTCGCCATGTCGCGTATGCCACTTCTGGCCCTGATCTTCGGTATGCTCGCCGTTTCGACGGCGCCGCCGTTGATTTTGCTGGCTGACATCCAACCGTTCGCACTTGCGGCCTGGAGACTGCTTAGTGTTGCACTGATCCTGCTGCCTTTCGTGGCGCCGCGCATCTGGGGCGACCTCAAGAAACTGAATGGGCGTGAATTGGCCTATCTGGCCGCCTCCGGCGTGATGTACGGCGTGCATTTCGGGCTGTTCAACCTGGCTTTTGAACACACGACCAAAGAAAGCGTCGTCGTCCTGCTTGGCGCACAGCCGCTGATGGCCGCCGCCGTTGGGGCACTGTGGTTGAAGGAGTCGATCACGCGCACGATGCTGGCAGCGTCGGCCATGGCAATCGGCGGGCTGCTGATCTTCGCCTGGCACGACTATCGTTTTGACGCATCGAACCTGATTGGCGATGCGCTGGTGCTGGCCTGCGGGCTTGCGATTGTGCTGAGTTACAGCGCCGGGCGACGTTTGCGTCCGCGCATGACGCTTTCGGGTTATCTCGGCGCGCTTTATCTGGTCGGCGGTGTAACTTGCCTGATCGTTGCGTTGATTGCGGGCGACTCGCTGTTCGGATACGCAAATGACCAGTGGTTTTGGCTCATCGGGGCCATTCTAGTCCCAACGCTGATAGGGCATTCGCTGTTTCATTACGTAGTAAAGTACGTGCCCGTCTTTTACGTGAACCTGACGATCCTAGGCGAGCCGATACTTGCCTTGCTAATCATGTTCCTGCTGCGTGAGCGGTTTGCCGTATTCCGCGAGTCCAGCCTTACGCCGTTGCAGATCATCGGCGGACTGATGCTTCTGGTGGGCGTCGGAATCGGGCTTCTCGCCGGGCGCAAACCGCAGGTTACGGAGGTTTCTGTATGACTCACAAACTGACCCATGGCGCGCTTGCGGCCCTTGTGATCGCCTTTGCGGCGCTGCTGTTCGTGCCGGCCAGCGCCCAGGAGGCGACACCCAAGCCTGAATTCGACAACGCGCCCGTCACTGAGGTACTGATCTGGGCGCAGAAATCGATCGGCGTCGGTTTCATCTACGACGGCAACGTGTTGAACGACCCAAAGACTGAACAAGTACGCCGCGTCACAGCAAAGCACGTCCAGCCGGAAACCAAACCCGAGCGCACGCTGCTGTTGTTCGAGTTGCTGAAGCGGTGCGGGCTGGTTGCGTTCGAAGTCGGCGGCATGCCGGGCCCGACCTATCATCTCTACACGGCAGATGGTGCGGCGCGCAACGCCGTGATCGTCGATGCTCCGGAGGCGCTTGACGGGCTTTACTTCGGCTCGTTGTCGGTCCACCTGCGCAGAAGCAGTGTTCAGGATGTCGCAACACGCATCCGCCCGAAACTGACCGAAGGCGTAGGCAGTATCGAAGTTTTTGAGAACACCCACAGCATGATCATCACGGACTACGCCGATCGCCTTCGCGCCGCCTGGGTAATCGTGGAGGCCGCCGAAACTCAGGCCCTGCGCGATGATGACCTGGTCGTTGACAGCTACGCGGTGAAGAACGGCGTGGCAGAGCGCTACGTAGCCGCCATTGAGCGCTTGCGTGAGAACAGCGAAGCGTGGAAAGCCACCGTAAACGAGGGTTCCAACCTGTTGCTGCTGAGTGGACGTCGCGATGAAGTGGCGATGGTGTTGAACCGACTTCGGCAACTCGATTCGAAACAGGCCGACCCAAGTTTTAGTGAGACCACCCAGACCCTGAAACTGATTTACATTCAGCCGGGTGATGCCGTGGCGACCCTGCGGCAGATGTTCGAGAACGAACTAGGCGCCGGCAGTGTGCAGATCGGTGGTTTTGAGCGTGACCGCAAGGTTGTCTTCCGGGGAAGCGACTACGATTTTGAGCGCGCAAGAGCCGCCGTGAAAGCAATCGACACGAAACCCGCAGAGAAGAAATAGCCCCGATAGCTCTCACCCCATAGAATGCCGCCATGGCACGTCGAATCGCATTCTTGTTCTGTATTGGGCTGACGTTCACGGCCTGCGCCAGTACAAACACAGAGCCGCCCGAACCCGAGCCGCTGCTTACCGATACAACGCTGACGCGCTATGACGGCTCCGCGATCTCGATGGAGGAACTGGAGTCAATCCGTTACTCATCAATCGCGACGGCGCTGACAATTGCCCGCCTTGAGCGTGAACTGCGCGAACCGTGGGCCGAGACCCGAACACCGGAAGAGATCCTTCGTGCCGTAACCAACGCAGGACAATCGGATGCCCGCCTGGCGACCACGCTGTGGGAGACAGCCGAGCCGAAACCATCCGGCAGCGACAGGGCGCCGTTTCAGGAGTTCGGCTTCTACAGCAACCAGATGATGCCGCTGGATTTCAGCCCGCGCGCCAAGCCGGAAACTCTGGAATTGTTCATCGACAAGCTGCTGAGTGAACACACCGATGCATCACCTCAGGGCAAGTTACTGGCGGCGTGGAGGCACTTCTCACCCGCAATCGACACTCGCGGCGATGCCTACCTGGCATCGGTTTGGCGAATCGAGCTTGACTACATCAAACCCGTCACCGTGCAGTTGGTCGAAAGCCTGATGGGGCCGCACCTGCGCAGCACGGTCGTGTCAGCGGACGGCGTAAGCTTCCCGAGCCCTGTCGACAGCTTTGAGAACTACAGCGCATCCAGTTTACTGCTGGACCTTGTTACGCCGGGCGGTTCCAGCCCCGTCAAAGACGCAATCGAAGCCATGTCATCGTTGAGCGATGGTCGCCCGACCCAGCTTCCGTTCCGGGTCAGTGACGGACGACGCGAGCCAGTCGACGAACTTGACTCACGCTTCCTGCAGGCCGCGTTGCGTGGTCTTCAGAGCGGTGCTGCAGACGTTGAGGCTCTGCCCGCGGCAGCCACTCGGCTGACAGTCACGTTCTCGTATCTGATCGACCTTGGCGAGGCCCGCTCCACGCTGTCATTCAGGCGCGTGGACGGAAAGTGGGAGCTCGAGCTTTTCGACTATGAGCCGGCCGCAGCCAGCCTTGTCGGCGGTAACGCCAGGCTTGACCTGATGCCCGGCGTACGCGAGCTTGTTTCACGCAATCAAGGCCGATAGCCGGCAGTCCAAATTGAAAACCGGCCGGGGAGTAACCCCCGGCCGGTTCTTGCGTGATTCAGCTTTAGTCTTCGTTGTGAATGATCATCAGCTTGCGGGCCATCTTGTATGAGGGCAGCAGTTTCTTGAAGAAACGGCGGCGTGCCAAGTCTTCAGAAGCAATGCACTCGCTTTCAATCTTGGCGTTGGTCGCGGTTGTATCGATCATGGCGTAAGCAACCCAGGCGCGCTGCTGAAGCTCCCAGCTAGCCTCAAAGATATCGCTTTCAAGGCTGGCCGTGATGACGTCGATGTTGGTTACGTCCGGCGTGCTGCGCAGGGCCATGAAGGCGCGACGCAGAACGTCCTTTTCAAACGTTTCGGGGTTGTCCAGCTCTCCGCTGATTGCGTTCTGCACGTACGGCAGCCCCGCCTTGTCCTTCAGAACTTCCAGCATCTGCAGCGCATTCACACGAGTGCGAACGGTGAGGTTGCGGTTCGTTGCAAGGGCGCCAACTTCGGACAGCACCAGCTCGCGGTTCTCCACCTGGGCCATGAGGTTTGACAGCTTGCCGACGCATGCATCGAAGGTCTCTTCGCTAAGCATGACCATCTGCGCATCGAAGTTCGGGTGAGCCGACACTTCGTTACGAATGAGTTCGAGCATGTAAGCACGCTCCAGCGTGCCTACGGCAGACTGCGGAACCAACTGACCGATCGCATGGAGATCGTCAAGCGTAACAGTGTCCTTGAAAAGAGCATGCTCAACCAGCGCTTTGGCTGCGTCCTTGGCGGCGCGGGTGCCGGCCCATGAGGCCTGCCGAACCAGCTCAGCGCGCCATTGGTCGATCAGCGGCGCGTCGTACTGGCCTTCGTAGGCAAGGCCCAGTTCCAGGCGCTTCTGAAGCTCGGAGATGATCACTTCGGTGTGCGGTTCATTGATTGCCATGAAGTTGCGAATCGACTGCTCGTTCTGATCCAGTCCCTTCGCGGCAACATCGTCCGTCTCGAAGATGAAGCTGCGCTGGGCAAACGGGTGGTAAAGGAAAAGGTGCTTCCCCTTGATCAGGTTGAAGCAAACGATCACTTCACGACCCAGAGCTTCGTCGGCCGGGGCAGGCTCGAACGCTTCAAGCGTCACTTCCGTACCGTCGGCGAGTTCGCCCTTGATCATCTCGTCGCAGCGCAGCGTCAAGCGGTCGCCGGCGGCTGTGCGGTCAAGGCTCGTGAACTCGCCGCGGGCGATGAACATCGAATCCTTGGCCAGGTCAAACATCGTAAAGTTAGCCTGTAGCGCACTGGACAGCAGTACTGCTACTGCTACGACTGCCAATGTTGCGAGTGCCTTCCGCATGTTTCTTTCCTCTATAGTTCTGTCGCTAGTTTGCCTGGCAAACTACTTGGCGCTGTAAGCGGGTCTCTGTTTAGTGGCCCTTGCCGTCAGCGCCCAGAATCAGGGTCGTGTAGGGGAACTTCAGGGACGACTCAACCGCTTGCTTCAACACTTCGTCCGCTTCACCCAGAGCCACAAGGTAGTCCTTGGCAAGGATGGTCACTTCTCCGTTGGCATCAACGGTACGTGCTGCCGCAAGGGCGATGATGGCGGCATTGACTTCGTCGTTCGTCAGCCCGTTCGTGTGGCGGTTGCCGATCAGAACCTTCAGTTCGGCAACGTGAGCGTCCTGGCTACGGAGGTCGCGGGAAGCGATCAGCGCTTCACGAAGCAGGTCTTTGCTGGTTCCACCGTTGAGTAGCCCCTTCACAAGGTCGAGGGTACGGGTGCGCAGCTCAGCGCCATCATAATCAGCCTTCGGACGAATCAGACCAAGGGCACGTACGATCACCATCTTGACGTTCTCGTCCGTGGCCAGCTCAAACTCATTCAACAGGCGGGAGATGGCAAAGCCGCGGTCCACATACTCAAGCGACATCGCGCCGAGGCTGGTGGTGCTCCAGCTTGGGTCAGCGAACATGATCTCAAGCAGCCCCTCAAGTGCGCCTTCGCCGGGGTGGCGACCAACGCAGGTCAGAAGCTGGTTGCGCTCAACGCTGCCGAGCGGGCTCAGCTTGCAAAGGTCCAGCAGACGGTTGCGCTGCACATCCGTCATGGCGGCCGTGTAGCTTCCGTGGTTCCAGGAAAGCTCAACGGTGCAGTCCATCGAAATGCGTGAACCGTCGAGGGTGATGGAGTTCAGCATCGATTCGATGGTCGAAGTCGTGACTTCCGGTTTGGCGACAAGGTCCTTCACAAAGGCGATGGCCTTGTTCAGGTCACCCTGTGATTCCTGACTTGAAACCGTGCCACGCTCGTCGTTCAGGACAGCATAGCGTCCGTCTTCGCGACGACTCATGAAGTAGATGGCCTCGCCATCGCGCAGGTCGGCGTCGTAAGCATCCAGCTTGAGCTGGCGGATGCTGACGAAGCGCATGTCCTGGCCGACCGTAGCCGTGCCCTTGATGACCGAGTTGACGCGCAGCACAGCATCACGGCGAATGTAGTCTTCGCCATCCTGGAAGCTGCCATCGTTCAGGCGCTTGTGACGGGCGGCGTCCAGTCCGACTTCTGTAAGCTGGACGTTCTCGACACTCTTGAGTTGCCCGACGACAACAAGCTCGGCACTGTTCGACAGTTGCTGGACCGTGGTGCGGTGCAGCATGTATCCGCGTGCCTCAGCCGATGCTTCGACCGCCACAACGGTGGCCAGAAGGGCAAGGGCGCAGAATAAGGTCTTGGTTTTCATTCCTGTAACCTCAGTTTCTTAGTTCATTCCGTAGGGTTCAAAGCCTGGCGTCTGCGCTACTACGGCGCGTTCGGGTCACGCTTCTTACCCGGAAGGTGCATGCTGCTCAGATTGTTCAAGTCATTCTGAACAAACGAGTAACCGAAGCCGTTCTGCCAGACAACCTGCGACGGGTCAGTGAGCGTACCCACTTCACCAGAGCTCAGGCCGACAGACTGAACCAGCAGGTTTGAGTTGAGTGCACCCAGGTGGCGGGAATACTCAATGACCGCTTCCTCTTCGGTGTGACCCGGAGTCGAAGGCTTCAACACCGGAGCCGCAAGGTAAGCGTCGGCATAGTTGTCGCCGAAGACACCTGTCGGAGTCGGTACCGGAGTGAATCCGCCACCGATGGCCTGACGAGGAATCGCGCCGAGGTTCTCAACGTTCGGGTTGTCCGCCTGGTCGCCGATCGTGATACCGAGAGCCTGCGTAAGCTGAGGTGAGCCGGCCGCAAACATCTGGGTCAGCAGCACCATCCCGATTTCACTGTAATTGTTGGTAAGGAACTTGATCTGCGGCGGCGGGAAGTCGCCCGGGCTGTTCGGCGGCGGGGCACTCCAGCCGTGCAGAACGGCGTTGGTGTTGGCGCCCGATGCTGGGTACTCCGAGCGCAGAACTTCGTACGCAATGAGAACGCCGTTCGAGTCGTACACCGGGGTCACCGGGCCGGTCACAAAGTTGATGTCGAGGCTCTTCGACGACCAGACCAGAGAACCGAACTGATCCAGCTCACGAATACGCGTGCCGTCTGAGTTGCGACGGAACCACTGGCTCATGAAGCTGAGCATCAGCGGATACTGGTTGTTGACCTCGACATAGGTCGCCAGCGGCGAGTTGACGAGATATCCCTTGAAGCCCGCGATGCGCATCGCCTGAATCGAGTCGGCATAAACCGGCAGCTGCTGCTTCAGGGCGTCATCGCTGTCACGACCCGGATCGATGTACCAGACGTCGTCATAGAAGCCGGTGATTGCCGGGTTCTCTGCCGCAAAGGTGAACGGTGTAACACCGAACAGTGGGTCTGTGCCAGGTGTGCCTGTAACCGAGCCACCCGGGGGACCCGCGAACTTGCCGTCACAACCCGTGCTACTGAGAGCTGCCGTACCGACAAGCCCAAAGAGCGCGATGGCGGGGAGCATGGCGAGTAATTTGCGCATGATTGTCTTCCTTGCCTTATGTGATTCGCACAGTGTGCGAAAATGCATTCCTCTAGTTTCCAACCAGTCTTCCAAGCTCTAGCGATCAGTACCCGGCAGTGTGCTGAGAATACCCGGTGTCATGAAGTCACCGTTGACGACGTCCTGCATTCGCAGCAGGTCTTCCAGCACGAAGTTGAAGCGCTTACCGGCCGCCATGAATGCCGTCATGTCAAACACGACGCTGACGTTCATGATGTCTTCTTCGTCGTTGATGACACCCGGCAGGGCGAAAGCGCTGTCGGCCAACCCAAGTCCGTAGCCGATCAGATGGCTGCCAACCACAGACAGGTAGTAAGAAAAGAGCACACCGTCGTCAGGCTGGATCGTTGGGGTCGAACCTGAAGTAATTCCGGCCCAAGCATCTACAAAGTTGCGCAGGTACACACCGCCGAGTGCGGTGATGCCACCGCCACCACCGAAGTAGTCAGGTACCGGCACGTTAGAAAGGTTACCGAAGGTCGTTTCGATGCTGAGGTTCTTCGCCGGCGGCTCACGCCACGATACGGCGCTGAGACCGGCCGGTCCCGAACCGTCCAACCATGAAAGAACGTTGTTGATCGGCGGATTGACGCGCTGAATCCCGTTAGAACCGGCGCCCGGCGGAATGCTGGTCGTGGTTTCCTGTTGTGCAGCAGAGGGAGGTGAGTTTGCAAGCAGTGGGCTGTACGGCGACGCAGAAGAAGCCGTTTCATGAATCGAAATCGGCATGGAAGCGAAGTTCGCACCCTCGTACTGGACCGGCGCGTTGGCGCCAACACCGATCAGGTCGTTGCCGTCGATGTCACGCAGGAAGCGCTGGTTCATAATCGAAAGCACCCACGCCTCGATGTAGTCCTCAGCGGCAACGGTTGGCTGCGGGAACGGCGCCTGCTGCACCTGGACGTCAGGCCAGGCGCTGCCGTAGGCGCGGTAGCCGCTGCCGGACAACAGGAAGCCCCAGTCCTCGGCCATATCGCCGTTGATGTCGTAGCCGCGCATGGCTTGGGCCCAGAGGTCGTGACCCGGCGAAGCTTTCTCGGTAAATGTGGCAGATGTGATGACGACGCCGTTGTAGATGAACGCCGAAGCGTCAATTTCCGGCTGGTTCGTCACAGCGTTCGGGACTTCAACGGGAAGGTTATAGTGCACGATCGGAGTCTTCCGGACCGGGAACTGTTCAACCTGCTTCACACCGTTGAACTCA
>JAGQRE010000308.1 GCA_020425695.1 Planctomycetota bacterium | reverse complement strand
AGGAGTTGCCCCAGTTCGTCATTGCCAGTGCGATGCTGGTGGCAGTGGCCATCATGGCGGTCACGCTCAGCCGCCTGCGAAAGTCTCTGAAGGAGCGGGCGCTGGAACTCGCCACGGCCCTGGACCGTATCAAGGACATGGCACGGCATGATGAATTGACGCAACTGGTCAACCGCCGCCATATGACCGAGGTGCTGCGACAGGAATTCCTGCGGCGCGAACGCAGCGGGGAGCCGACCTGCATTGCGATGCTGGACATCGACCACTTCAAGCGCGTCAACGATACGCTGGGCCATGCGGCGGGTGACGTGGTTCTGCGCCGGTTTTCACAGCATGCACAGGCGTCGATACGGCGCAACGACAGCCTGGCGCGGTGGGGCGGAGAGGAGTTCCTGTTGCTGTTGCCGGCAACCGGGCTGGCCGCTGCTGCGGAGGTCATCGAGCGCATGCGGTCGGCCGTTCACGCTGTGGCATGGACGGATGTCGACTTGGCGCTGCGGGTCAGCTTCTCGGCCGGCCTGGCCGAGGCGACGGACGGCGAGTCGTTCGAATCCTGCATCGAGCGCGCCGACGATGCGATG
>JAGQRE010000307.1 GCA_020425695.1 Planctomycetota bacterium | reverse complement strand
GACTTCAGCTTGGCGTAGCTGATGCCGAGTTTATCGGCCAGATCCTGCAGTTCCTTGTCGGTGTGGGGCAGGAATTCGTGCAAAGGCGGATCCAGGGTACGCACCGTGACCGGGCGCTCTTTCATCTCCTTGAAGATCCCCACAAAGTCGGCCCGCTGCATCGGCAGCAGTTTGGCCAATGCCTTCTCCCGCCCCTCGCGGTCGGTGGCCACAATCATCTCGCGCACTGCGTCGATGCGCACACCTTCAAAAAACATGTGCTCGGTGCGGCACAGCCCGATGCCTTCCGCGCCGAAGGAGATCGCCGTGGCGGCCTGATCCGGTTGATCGGCATTGGTACGGATACGCAGGCGGCGGTATTCGTCCGCCCAGGTCATGATCCGCTCGAACACGTGATAGGATTCCGACTGCTCCGGTTTGAGGGTTTTTTCCAGCAGCACCTGGAGCACTTCCGAGGGCTTGGTTTCCAGGCGGCCGCGGATCACTTCCCCGGTGGTGCCGTCGATGGAGATCCAATCGCCTTCCTTGACGGTCTGATCGCCAACACTAAACTGGCGGGTTTTGTAATCGACGGTAATTTCGCC
>JAGQRE010000306.1 GCA_020425695.1 Planctomycetota bacterium | reverse complement strand
AGGATCGCTTGAATGGGCTGCGCGGTGGCGATTGGATGCGGCCTCCCCTGATGGTCGATGACGGCCGTGTTGGGGCGAAGCCCGAGGCAATGGAAAATCGTCGCGATCAATTCCTCGGGATGCACGACGTCGTCCTTGGGCTGGGCGCCATTGAGGTCCGATGCGCCGTGGACGACTCCCGGACGGATTCCGCCGCCGGCCAAGGCGACGGAAAACACGTTGCCCCAGTGGTCGCGGCCGCCGCGCGGATTGATCTTCGGTGTGCGGCCAAACTCGCCCATCCACACCACCAATGTCTCGTCCAACATGCCGCGCGCTTCGAGATCTTCGATCAAGGCGCTGCAGGCGGCGTCCATCGGCGGCATCAGCTTCGTCTTCAGCAACTCGCTGTGTCCGCGATGCGTGTCCCACATCGGGCTGTCGTTCGTGCCGTCTTTGTCTCGTGTCCAGTTCACCTGAACCAGCGACACCCCAGACTCCACCAATCGCCGTGCGAGCAGCACGCTTTGTCCGAAGCGGTGAATGCCGTATTGTTCGCGCAGCTGCGACGGTTCGGCGGACAGATCGAAGGCGCCGCGAGTTTCGGAACT
>JAGQRE010000305.1 GCA_020425695.1 Planctomycetota bacterium | reverse complement strand
TGGCCCTGCACTGGGGGGTGATCCCGATCCGCTTTCAGCCCTCGGCCCCGGGGGGCGACGGCATCTTCAGCGATCTCGACCATGCCATGCTCGATCGGGGCATGTTCGAGCGCGGAGATCGCGTGGTCATCACCCTGGGATGGCCGCTGAAGGCTCACACCTCGGTGAACTTGCTCAAGTTGCACAAGGTCGGCGAGACCTTGCGTGGTAGCTGAGACAGGTTTATAAACCGCGTCCTTCGCTGCTGACCAGGCGCTGGTCAGACAGTGGGGACCACCGCGCGAAGGTGGCGGAATTGGTAGACGCGCCAGACTAAGGATCTGGTGTCTCACGACGTGGGGGTTCAAGTCCCCCCCTTCGCAAGCAAGAACCCGGCCGGAGACGGTCGGGTTCTTCTACTTGCGGTCGAGGTCGTGGTCGTGCGCACCCGGCCGAAACAGCGGAGGGGCATCGACCCGCTCGCTGCAAACCCGGGCGGCCTCCTCGGCCGTGCCGCGCAGCTCACCCAGCAGGCGCATGCGCTCGTCGACGGTCAGGCAGTACTCGGTGGCCGCTCGCAGGCGAGCGGCGAGGGGCTCGATCTCGAAGGAG
>JAGQRE010000304.1 GCA_020425695.1 Planctomycetota bacterium | reverse complement strand
AGGAAGAGCCCCTGCACCCGTCGGGTCTCCAGCGTCGCATCGAGCTCGCGCGGATCGATATGGTCATACTCGATCGCGTAGCCCGGCTGAAGAATCGTGGCGTTTTCGAGCCCCGGTATCGTCGCGATCAATGCCGTTTGTGCATCCTCCGGTAGGGAGGTCGATATCCCGTTCGGATAGATTGTATGGTCATCAAGCCCCTCGGGTTCCAGAAAGACCTGGTGTCCGTCGCGCTCGCCAAACTTGACGATCTTGTCCTCAATCGACGGGCAGTAGCGCGGACCGACGCCCTCGATCGAACCCGAGTACATCGCCGACCGATGCAGATTGGCTCGTATGACCTCATGCGAACGCTCTGTCGTCCGGGTAATGCCGCACTCGATCTGCGGCACGGTGATCCGGTCGGTCATCAGCGAGAACGGAACCGGATCGTCGTCGGCGGCCTGCATGGCAAGCGATGACCAGTCGATCGTGCGGCCATCGAGGCGCGGGGGCGTCCCGGTCTTCAACCGCCCAAGCCTGAAGCCTGCCTCCGCAAATACCTTCGACAGTCCGGTCGAAGCTTGCTCGTTCATCCGACCGGCCGGAAAA
>JAGQRE010000303.1 GCA_020425695.1 Planctomycetota bacterium | reverse complement strand
CCGCGATTTCTATCTGGTGCATATTCGCGTAGCCCAAGACGACACACTGTACGTGACCGACCTTAACCGCGCCGACATTCGCAAGCGCGTCACGCGCCGCTGGCGAGTCAAAGACCTGGCCGCGCTTCTGCATTCTGCGCCGCATTCAGTCGTCACCAACACTGACAAGGCACGTGTCGTGAAGGCCTATCTGGGCACACGCCTACGTGACCACCGTTCACTGATACAGGCCGTCATTCGGAAGGCCGACCGGATGACCGCACACACACGAAAGCGTTTGTCGCAGGGAGAAGCGAACTACCACGTGGTCGAGTAATGGCCAAAGGGGTCAGACCCTGTTTTTGGCACAAAAACAGGGTCTGACCCCCTTATGCGCCCGTGCATGAAACCCTGACGACCACAACGGCAAAAACAGTTAGACTGGTGCCACACGCGAACACGAGGCTGACGAATGGGCATTTTCAAATCCAAAGAAGAGCGACGCATCGCGCGCGACATGGAAATCAAGAAGGGCATCCAGCGCATTCGCCGCCAGATGAAAGAGCTTCAGAAAAGTGAAGAAGAGTGGCTCAGCAAAGCCCGCGAGGCCGCCCG
>JAGQRE010000302.1 GCA_020425695.1 Planctomycetota bacterium | reverse complement strand
CTGCAACTGTCCGATAGGCTAGCAACCTGCCTGTAAACTTCTCGATGTTATCAGGCGCAATGTGCGGCAAATCCGGGTACAAACCAGGATCAGTAGAATTCGTCGCGATGTTTGCCACCTCAAAGAACTGGGCCCACACCCATGAAGATGGAACGTCGTGAAGCGTATCGGTTCGGACGGAAACACGCGTTGGCTTCAACGACTCTTTCCTTCCGTTTTTTGTGCTTTTTCCACCTCCGATGTTTTTCAACAACTCCTCCGCCGGCTCGTCATTGGGATCCTGCGGCACCAGCTTGCCGCGCACGGCCAGGTCGAGGATTGTCTGGCGCAGTTCGGCCACGTTACGCGGATCGTCGTAGAGCACGTCGAAGTGGTCGCGGATGGTATGCCACGCGGTCTGGAACTTGTCGTTGTCCTGTGCGGTGTGCAATCGATGCAGCGCGGCCCGGTTGACGGTGACGACGTTCTCCTGGGCCTGGCGCATCCTGGCTTCCAGGGCGCGTGTTTGGGCGAAAAGCTCGTCGACCTTGGCGACGATGCGCTGCTGTTCGGCGAGGGGAGGAAGAGGAAATGGTAACGGGTAGGTTCTTCCCA
>JAGQRE010000301.1 GCA_020425695.1 Planctomycetota bacterium | reverse complement strand
CGTGATTCCGAACGCCGCGAAAGTGATGGCGAACTCACCCGCCGTCCTCGACAGCTTTCTTGCGTTTAGCACAGCCATGACCGAAGCAGAGATTGGCGCAAAGCTCCACAACCAATTGAAGCTCACGACTAGTGAAAACAATTCGTGTGACTACTGCACTTCAATCCTATCGGCAGTCGCCCCTTCAGCGGGCCTGTCCGCAGATGAAATCCTCGTTGGTCGTACCGGTAATTCAGACGATCGCCGAACGAAAGCGGCTCTGGCATTTGCCAATGATGTTCTGGAAACCCGAGGCAAGGTCAGCGATCAGCAAATGGCCGCCGTGCGTGATGCCGGTTTCGACGATGGGAAGATCGTCGAAATAGTGGCCAGTGTCGTGCTGGGCTGCTTCACAAACTTTCTTAACAACGTGGCTGACACGGATCTCGATGTTCCGCAAGCTGCTCCGTTGAACGCTCATTCGACATCCAGTTGTAGCAGCGGCGATTGTTCCGTCCACTGACCCAACCAGCAGACGACCGGGCATTGCCTGCATGAGAGCCGCTGTCCCAGTCAGCCTGCGTCCTTAACTGAGAGTTCATGCCATGACCACACTACTACC
>JAGQRE010000300.1 GCA_020425695.1 Planctomycetota bacterium | reverse complement strand
GTCGTCCATGAAGGGCCGCGGGCGCCCTTCGCGAGCCTCGAGCAGCCGGGGGCGCAGCACAGCGAACAGTTCGCGGGACTGCGCGGAGGGCAGGACCTCGTCCTCGAGGAGGGTTCCCGGCCCTCCCGGCAGGCGCAACACCCAGAGGTCCGCTTCCTGTCCGCTCTCGCCCTGCCAGTTGCCACCGGCCGGCAGATCCAGCACGCTGGCCAATGCCCGGGTTCCTTCCGCGCCCAGCACGCTGTGGAGCTGCTGGTGCGTCCAGACATGGAACCGACCTTCTTCGCCTTCGCTGTCGGCATCTTCGGCGGAGCGGAACCCCCCATTGGGCTGCAGAAGATTCTGGATCACATAGTCACAGGTCTCGCGCACCACCTGGCGGTAGAAGGGGCGCCCGGTCTGACGCCAGGCCTCCAGATACACGGGCACCAGCAGCGCCTGGTCATAGAGCATCTTCTCGAAGTGTGGCACACGCCACTCCTTGTCGGTGGAGTAGCGATGCCAGCCCAGACCCAGCTGGTCAAAGATTCCGCCGCGCCGCATTTCCTGCAGAGTGCGCTCCACCGCCTCCAGCCGGAAACGGTCGGGACGGTGGCGGCAAAGCT
>JAGQRE010000299.1 GCA_020425695.1 Planctomycetota bacterium | reverse complement strand
CGGAGGCGCTCCTCGACCGCGGCTGGCACGTCCAGGCGATCCGCCCGCCGACCGTCCCAGCCGGCAGCGCTCGTCTGCGGCTCACCCTCTCGGCGCTCCACACCGCGTCGGAGATCGAGGCGCTCGCGGCGGATCTCCGCACCGTCTTCTCGACATACGGGCTCGACTTGGCGAGCGCGACGAGACTCGGCTCCTGATAGCACCGCTCTCCGCGGCTATCCCTCGCCGCGCCCAGATCGTCCCGAACGACCGCTACTTGCCGATGCAGAAGCGGCTGAAGATCCGACCGAGCACGTCCTCGCCGAGCGCGCCGAGGGCAGAGCGTCCGCTGATCTCGGCGAGGCGACGCTCGGCGATCGCCAGCTCGAACGCGATCAGCTCGAGCGGCTCACCGCCGCGGAGCTGCGTCATCGCCGAATTCAACGCAGCGTTCGCCTCCGCGACGCGATCCCGGTGACGCGCGAGGCCGATCCATGGCTCCTGTCGATCGCCGCCGATCCACTCGCGTAGGCGCCGGCGAAGCGCGTCGAGACCCTCTCCGGTCGCGACGCTGACGCCGAGCCACGCGGCGCGCCGAGCCCCGAGATCGCGCTTGTTCTCCACGAAG
>JAGQRE010000002.1 GCA_020425695.1 Planctomycetota bacterium | reverse complement strand
CAAGCGTCAGGTCTTCGCTGTTGTAGATGGTGAGCTGCACCGAGTCTCGCTCGGGCAGCGTCACCAGCTCTTCTTTGGCCAGCAGCGGCCCGGCGGCCAAGGCTGCGACTAGAACTAGCAGGATGCTCTTCATGGCTGACCTCGTTACTTCACGTTCGTGCCGGAGCGCGTCGTGACGGTGTATGTGATGGTTCGCTTTTCGCCCGGCTTGAGTGTGAATACGATTTTGCGGGTGTCCGCGTCGTGTTTCTCGAACCCGTCTTCGCTTTCGAAATCGAAGTCGCCCTGGAAGCTTTGGTGGATCTCGACCTCAACTTCAATTTCGCGGAAGTTGGTCACAACGAGCTCGAACTCCTGAACCGTCGTCCAGCCGACAATGCGGTTTAACCGGAAGGCGAGATCTTTCTTGGTCAGGCCGGTGCGTTTTGTCTTCAGCGTGCATTCGGCGTCCGGCCCGATGTTGATCTTTACCTCGTCGCCCTTAGGGATGTACTTGCTTGCGAGAATGCCCAGCCAGGACAAGCGCCCTTCACCGGCGTCCTTGTATAGGCGAATCACGCCATCGGGCAGCGGCTCTTTGCCGAGCTTGTGCTCTTCATCGTTCTTGAACTCGAGCACTTTGGTGAAGTACGGACCGAATTTGTCCGGTTGCAGACGATAAACGGTCTTCAGCGGAATGCCTTTGACCTCAAGACTGCGAAGGCGTTTGGACCAGCTGTTCGGAATCGTCTCGGTACCGCCGACGGTGTAGATGTAGTACTCGCTGAGCCCGGCCTTCTGGATCTCTTTGGGCCTGGCCATTCCGTTACTCTGGGCTTCGCCCTTTGCCGCTTCTTCTTCCAGTCCCCGCCAGCGATCCTGCGGCATGCCGCGCCCGCCCCCCTGGCCCGGTTGGGCCAGATCAACGATGCGCTCAACGAGGTGGATCACGCCGACAACCAGGCGAACTTGCGCGTTCTCATAGTCCTCGCCGGAGTGGTTGCTGACTGTCACGTATGCCGTGAAATCAACAGCGTCATCTTTGGCGCTGACAACACCGGTGTACTCGGCCTGCCAGCTGATACCGCTGGTGAAGTAACTGATCTCGACTTCGTAGCCGGCGGCCTTGTTGCAACTCACAGTCCAGATCAGCATCTGGTTGCTTTCAGCGGGGTAGCTGGTGTCCAGAATCTCAAGGGCGGCCTGCGCGTCCTTGCCGACCGGCTGAAACTCTACGCTTGTCGGGTCAATCAGCGTGTTGGCCCAGCTGAACTGGATGCGGTTCTCACCATCTTTGAATGTCAGCGTGCGGCGCTCGCGAACCAGCGTCAGGTCTTCGCTGTTGTAGATGGTGAGTTGTACTGAGTCGCGTTCAGGCAGCGTGACCAGTTCTTCCTTGGCGCTCAGCGCAGGTGCGAGCAAAGCCAGGGCAAGGATGGGAATCAGGAACTTCATCTTTGTGGTTCCGTTGGTTTTCGGGTCGTTTCAGGTCAATCAGGGCAGCCCGTCGGGGCCGCCCTGACTTGGCGGTCGCTTACCAGTTGTTGAGGCGCTTGTAGTGGAACTTCAGCTTGACCGGTGTGCCTTTGGCCGGGCACTTGACCTTGAACTTAATGGTTTCGTTGTCGATGCGCTCAAAGCTTTCGTAGCCTGAGCTATCCTTCTGCATCTCCCATTCGCCCTGTACGCGCAGCACGAGGGTGAGGGTTGCTTCGCTGTCTTTGAAGTTCTTGATTTCGTATTCGTCTACTTCATTGGTGTCGTAGACATTGCCGCGGCGATTCTCGATATCGTTGGTCATCTTCTTGTATTCGACCTTGATGTCCTGCGCGATGCCGATGTTCAGGCGCATGTCGTCGCCGATGGGGGTAAACTGGCCCCAGTCTTCACCGGTGAAGGCGGTCGTTCCCTTGCCGTCGTCCTGGTAGATGCGGACCTTGCCGTACTCAAGGGGGATGCCGCCGAGGCCCATTTCCTTTGTGTTCTTGAGTACGTAGTCGGTCATGACCTTGCCCTCATATTGACGGGTCAAGTCGTAGGTGTACTCCTTGGTCAGCTTGACTTTGTCCCACTTGTTCACGAGGACGCGTTTCGCTTCGCCTTGGTCGAGGGCTTTCTCGAAGGTCTTGCCGTCGCGGGTGATGAAGTCGGCGCTGTCAAAGTGACCGCCGCTCCAGTTGCGGATTTTGAAATAGTGCTTGAAGGTCAGCGTGCTTTCGTCGTTGCTGACGATGGCGCGGTAGTCCGTTTCGCGCTGGATGTTCGCCATCAGATAGCTGAGGCGGAATTTCTCGGAGCGTGCGTCGGGGCTTGAGATTGCCCAGGTCAGGGCCGCCTCGCCGGGCGGGTAGCTGGTCGACAGGATCTCAACCTTGCTGGCGCCGTCGACGGGACGAAACACAATGCTTCCCTTGTCGATGTTGGTGCCGGCCCAGCTGAAGTCGACCGTGTTGACGCCCTTCTGCAAGCTGATCGTACGTTCCTCTTCAACCAGCACCTGGCTGGCGTGGTCGAAGCGGACGACGACGGCTTCTTTGTCGGGAAGGGTAGCGAGCTTGATGCGCGCCTGTGCGGGCTCCGGTTGTGCGATGCCGATTGCTGAGGCTACAAGTGCGGCGCCTGCCAGTGTGAATATGAGTCGCTTGTTCATGACTGTTTCCTTTCGCGGCTTGGCGCCGATTATTTGTTCCGAATGTTGCTGCCGTTGCGGGTGCGGACGGAGTACTCGATCTTCCGGCTTTCGCCTGCCTTCATCGGCAGGGTGAAACGCTGAGTGCGGAAGTCGATCTTGGTGTTGGCGGTTTCACTGTCGAAGTCAAAGTCGCCGCTCATGATCACGTTGATTTCGAATTCAACGGCGCGCTTCCTGAAGTTCTTGACTTCAATTTCAAAGTCTTCAACCGTGTCCCAACCCTTGATGTACTGGCGGTTGCCGGACCACGAGAAGGTCAGGTTCTCTTTTTTGAAGCTGACCCGCTTCATCTTGAGCTGGACTTCCGGGTCGAAGCCTGCGTTGACTTTGACTTCGTCGTTCTTCGGTATGTAATCAGTGTAAACGGCACCTACGAAGCTGAGGCGATTGCCGCCGGCGTCGCGATACAGGCGCACGGTGCCGGCCGGCAGAGGCTCGCGACCGAGCTTGTGTGCTTCATCGTTCTTGAAGACCAGCAGCTTGATGAGCGCCGATCCGTACTTGGCGGGGTCCCACGTGTAGACAGTGCGCAGAGGCACGCTGTCCTGGACAAAGCTTTCAAGGCGCTTTGACCAGCGGTTCGGAATCGTCTCGGTGCCTTCGATTGTATAGATGTAGTACTCGGACAGCCCTTCCTTGACGATCTCCTTCTTGTCGTTGCGGGCTGAGTCGGCGGCGCGCATCTTGCCGTACGCTTCTTTCATGCGCTCCTGGCGTTGACCGCCTGCCAGTGCCGAAATTTCTTCCACCAGGTTGATGCTGCCGACGATCAGGCGGACTTTGGCGTCTTCATACTCTTCGCCCGAGTTATTGCTGACCGACACGAAGGCAGTCATGCGCATGCTGCTTTCGTCGGTACTCAGCATACCGTGGTACTCAGCTGCCCAGCTGATGCCGCTGGTGAAGTAGCTGATCTCGACTTTCGCGCTGACGGCTTCTTCGGCGTTGATCGTCCAGATCAGCATCTGGTTGCTTTCTGCGGGGTAGCTGGTGTCGAGTACTTCCAGCTTGTCGGCGTTACTGAGCGTGCCGAACTCGACGCTGGTCGGGTCGATCAGCGTGTTGGCCCAGCTGAACTGAAGCCGGTTGTTGCCCTTCTTGAATGTCAATTCACGTGTTTCGCGTACAAGCGTCAGGTCTACGGAGTTGTAAATCGTCAGCTGTACAGTGTCGCGCTTGGGAAGCGTGACAAGTTCTTCTTTGGCGTTCAGCACTGGCGCAAGCGCGAAAAGCAGCAAGGCCGGGAGACACCATCGGATCGTTCGCATTGTTAGCCCCTTCGTTTGTGTTCCAGAGACTGTGACGCAGTGCAGAATCATGAGGTTCCCGTAATATTGGCGGCGGCGAGATTGGGTTGTCGTGACTTGCAGCTTAAGCTACAACGACAAAAGTCACTGATGTCCTGAGGGCGGGCGCCATCGGGCGGGACGAGGCAATTGAAAAAGAAGAAGATAGCTCCATTCCGGAAATGGGTTGGCGAGTGGAGTGGGCGCGGCGTCACAAAGACGGATGTTGCGGTCACCACACGACTAGTGATTCAGCCGCGCATGGCGGACCAAGCGCTGGAGTTCGTCGTCGAGTCTACTGCGACGGACTCGCATGAGCTGGTGCATGGCGTTGTCGCACTGCTTGGCGTTGACCCGGATGATGTCTTGCGCATGTGCGTCTATTCGACTCTGCACGGCTCAATGGTGATGCCTGTGACGCCCGAAGATCCCGGCGCGTTGGCGATCGAGGGTACGAACGTCCACGGTAATCGCGTCGTCGTTTCCCTGATTGAAGAGAACGGCGGGCTCATGCTGACCAGCTACTGGAAGCCTGAGCTACCGGCCGATGCCGAGCCGGTGGGCTTCAGCAACGTGCTACTCAAACGCATTGCCCTGGCGGACGACTGATCACTTGGCTTGGGCCAGCGCTTTGTCCAGGTCGCGGATGATGTCTTCTGCGGATTCCACGCCGATACTGATGCGGACGCCGTTCGGTGCGATACCGCCCTCAAGCCGCTTCTCGGCCGGCACGGCCGCGTGTGTCATGGCGCCCGGGTTCTCGATCAGCGTGCGCAACTGCCCAAGGCTGACGGCCAACGTCAGCGTGTAGGCGTTCTTGGCGATCCAGTCGACGACACGTATGTTGTTCTCGGGCTCGGCTGCGTTTTCTTCGACGGTTTCGAAGTAGATCATGTTGCCCGGAGTGAAGCTGCCATCTGGGCTGCGCATCTGCTTCTTTGCGAGTGCGCGTTGCGGATAGTTCTCGAGCCCGGGATAGACGACACGCGAAACCGCCGGGTGCCCTTGCAGATAGCGGGCGACTTCGTAACTGGTTTCCATCTGTCGCTTCAGGCGAAGTGGCAGCGTCGGCAATCCGTAAACCAGAATGGGCCACGCGCTCTTTGGCGCGAGCGCACCGCCGAAGTCCTTGCGATACAGCAGAACCTGGCCTTCGAGGCTGTGAGGTCCAATCACCGCGCCGCCCATGTCGGTGCCGTAGCCACCAATGTTTTTAGTCAGGGAATGGACAACGACGTGGGCGCCAAGGTCGAGGGGGCGCTGGCAGTAGGGCGTGGCGAACGTGTTATCGACAACGATGTAGAGCTGTCGGTCATCAGCACGACTCTTGTTTACCTTATCCACGACTTCGCGGACGGCGCCGATGTCGATCATCTCCAGAGTCGGGTTGACCGGGGACTCAAAGTAGACGGCTCGGGTTTTGTCGGTGATGGCGGCCTTCAGCTCGGCCATGTTCCGCATGTCAACGAGGTTCGCCTTGATGTTCTGACGCGGGTACCAGTTGGTGAACAGGCTGTATGTACAGCCGTAAAGTGTCTTGTGTGAGACTAGCTCGTCGCCGGCATTTAGCAGAACGCCCAGCGCGGCGCTGATGGCGGCCATGCCTGTAGAGAAGGCGACGCAGAAGTCCCCACCCTCGAAGCTTGCGAGTTCGTCTTCAAGCATGCCGCGAGTGGGCTCATCGAGGCGGTCGTAAATATAGATCGGTTCGTTCTTGTGTGCGTCGCCGCTGGCGTACTCCTGAAATCCGCGTGCGCCGCGCTCGGTCTTGTCGAGGCGATAGGTCACGCTGCTGCTTTGGGGCGGGATGATGTGGTGGCGGAAGTCCCACTTTTCCGTGAAGTGCCTGCCGTGAATCAGGAAAGACTCGACACTCGTGCCCTCGGGGATGCTGTTGTCCCGACTGCCATTGTCTTTGCCCGGATTGTTCGCCATTTTGTGCCCCTGAAAAAAGTACGCGGGCGCAGTCTAGCTGCGCCCGCGTTGAAGTCAGCAGTAGACTATTCGCCGGCTGATTTCAGGTACATGTGCAGCAACTCGCCTTCCCGCGTACCGATCAGCACCGTACCGTCAGGTCCGATTACTCCTGCGGACGGCATGAACTCCTTTTCGCCCTTCAGCTTCTCTTCGAATTCGAGGGGACGAATCGGCTTCTCACCGTTCCGAACATCCCAGACCAGCAGCCGCTGTTCATTGTCGAAGGCTGCACAGCGTCGCCCATCTTCACTGAAGCCTACGCCGCGAACCCATTCCGAAAGGCCCTTGAACTCCTTCGTCGGTTTCTTGGTCAGGCGCTTTGTGTCCCAGATTGCAACGTCGTCACCGATTGAACCTGCCATGAGTTGGCTGCCGTCTGAGCTGAAGGCGACACTTTGAATCATGTCGTCACCCGGCCCGTCCAGAGTCTCCTTCAGAACCATTCGCTGTGCGTCAAAAACAGCGATTTCGCCGTCATCGCCGCCAACGGCGAGAAGTTTGTCATCTCGGCTAAGTGAGATGCATTGCGCACGATCAAGCCCGGTCGCTACCGTCCCGAGTTTGGTCTTGGTGTTTGGATTGTATCGGGTCAACGCGGCGTCACGTGTTGCCACAAACAGGACACTCGCATTGGAGTTGAAGACCAACCCAAACACGTCATCACCGACGCTGCCCATGTCGCGGGCCTGAGGGCTGCTTCCCGAGAGATCGAACAGCACAAGATTTCCGTCATCGTTGCCACTGGCCGCGATGTTGCCGTCTTCGCTGAAGGCTACGGCTGTAATGCGGCGGCTGCCACCCTTGCTGCTGCCAAGCTGTGTGCCGCGCTTGAGGTTGTAGAAAAAGACGCGTCCCGAAGCCGTACCGGCGACTGCGTACTTGCCGTCGGAAGTAACCGCCAGAGCCGAAATTTCCTCGCCGACGTTGATCAATTGCTCGGACTTGCAGTTGCGATCATTCCAGAGAACCTGCAGGTGTCTGGGCAAGCGCTTGTACCTCGCATCCTCTGTCTCGCCGGTGAGGGCTGCCTTCAGGGTCTTGAGTTTGGACTGCTCACCCGGATCAAGGAACCCCAGCTTCTCGAGTTTCTTGACGATCTCGTTGCCTTCTTTTTCGTCGCCCTTTTCGACGGCCTTCTTCAGATCTTTGAAGAGGTCGTCCTGGTAGGCTTCGATGGCCTTCTTGTACTTGTCCTGGGCGTCTGACAGGCGGATCATCTGCGGCTGCGTCAGATCTTCCAGTGCTTCAACGTCATCAAGGATAGTCTCAGCCGTTCTGAACAGTTTGGCGTCGGTTGCCTCGCCGGCCTTGCGCAACTGCTCGGCGAAATGCGCTTCGAGCGCGTCAGCCACAAGCTTGAGACGGCGCTTGACCTGGCGGTCCAGATCGTCGTTAAGCGGTAACGAAGCGGCTGATTCAATGGATAGCCGCGCGTCGTGGAATTTGCCCTCTTCAAGCAGCTTGTCGCCGGCTTCGAAGAACTTCGCCACTTCGGCTTCGAGAGCTGTCAGGTATTCAGCGTTGAGGTTCTCGGCGTCTTTCGCGAGGCTGTCTGCGACGGGAATCTTCATCGCCGCATCAAGTGCCGCACGGGCATCAACCCACTTCTTGAGTTCCAGTGCCGAGCGTGCGGTTGCAAGCAGCTCACCGTGGCGCTTGACGGCCTCGGTGGCGAAGCGCCCGCGCAGTTCATCCAGTTTGGTCTTCAAGTCGCTTGGCACCGGCAGGGCGTCGGCCGTCGCAAGGGCAGCCTGGGCCTTGTCGAACTCGTTGTCGTCGAGAGCCTTCTCGATCTTGCTGATCAACTCGCGTACGAACTGGTCCAGGGCAATCAGGCTGTCCGCCTTGAACGTGTCCAGGCGCTCGCGCTGTGCTGTCGTCAGAGGAAGCTTGTCCGCGTCGTTCATGCTCTTACTGGCGGATTCGAAGTCACGATCTTCAAGCTTTGACTTCGCGGCCGAGAGCAATTCTTCAAACCGGGAAGAAAGCTGTGTGTCGAAACTGCCGGACAGAGTCGTGTAGCGATCCTTTAGTTCCTGGGGCACGGTCCGGTTCTGAGCGCCATCCAGCGTCAACTTGGCTTCGTCGAGTTGTTTGCGGGCTTCGGTGAAATTGTCCGCCTCGATCGCCTTGTCGGCATTCAGTAGTTGTTCGCTGAGAGTCACGAAGAAGACCATGTCCGCGACCTGAGTTTTCTGCTCAGGCGTTTTCTCTGGTAGCTCGGTTGCCGCATCCAGTGCGTTGCGGGCCGCGATGAAGTCTTCAGCTACGACGCCCGCCTTCGCGTCGGCCAGGTAGTTCTGGACAGTTTCTTCGATCTTGCTGGCCATCGCCGCTTTGACTTGCGCGTGCGCTGTTTTGAGGCTGTCGGGTACACCGATCTCTTCGGCTTTCTTCACGAGAGAGGCGGCATCCTTGAAGTCGGGAATGTCGAGATCGTCAAGAATGCTTTTGTGCAGGCCGCGGATTTGAACGACCCTGCGGCGGTCGCGAACTCCCGCCAACGCTTCCGGCGTGTTGTCGATGCGCTCCATCGCCGCCAAAGCTTCGGATGCGCCATCGAACTGGTTCTGTCCCTCAAGGCGTGTTGCTTCCTTGTCGAGTTCGGTCCAGAACGACTCAAGGGCATCGTTTACGCGCTCGACGAGTGCATCTAGGTCATCGGCGACCAGTTCTTTCGCCGCGTCGGGAACCACGATCGCGAGTAGCCGGTCGCGTTCCTTGATAGCCGTGTTCAGGAAGTCAATCGCGCTATCGTTGTCATCACCGCGCTTCTCTTCAAAAGACGCCAGCGCCGTGCGGATCTTCGCGAAACCTTCCGTGGCGGCCAGGTAGGCGCGTTGCTGGTCATAGCGTGCCTTGAGTTCGTCGAACTCCGCACGCTGCTTTTCGCTGCCCTTGCCCTGTTTGATTACCAGCCAAGCTTGATCCAGCTTCCGTTTCACAGGGTCCAGATCAGCCAGTGTGTTTGCGTTCGTGATGCTTGTGAGCGCGCCGCCCAGGTAGCCGGCCACGGCCGGGTCGTCGACCTCTTCAGGTGGGGGCAATTCGGTACCGTCTACACTGCCACCGTCAATCGCCCCACCGTCGTCTGCGATTCCGTCCGTAGTGCCACCATCGACGGTTCCGCCGTCGGTTGCGCCGCCGTCTGCCGGGCCGGCGTCTGTGCCAACTGTGCCACTGTTTCCCGCAGAGTTCGTGCTTGTGTTACCCGACGACGTGTTCGAAGCATCGTTGCCGTTGGCCGCCGCAATGGGCTGGTCGGACTTGTTGTCCTTCACGGCGCCCGGGCCCAACGTGAAGTACCAGGCTGCGCCACCGCCTCCGACTATGATCAAGAGCAGCAGCACCGCGACGAGACCGCCGGAGCCGCGTCGCTCAATGATGACCTGGCTGGATGAAGGCTGCGATGCTTCTTGCGTGGGTTGCGGTACGGCCGCGCGGCGGGCACTGTCTTCCTGAATCGTCGCAAGCATGGTCTGCGCGAGTTCGCGGGCGTGGTGGTCGCGCTGCTCACGCTCTTTGGCCGCCGCTTCGAAAGCCTGACTTTCCCGAACGACCGGTGCCATGCTTTTCATGGCGCCTTCGTCACCGGTTGCGATGTCGTCCTGCGGGGCCATCCCGATCAGCTTGCGCAACCAGACTGCGGCCTGCTTAGCGCTGCAACGCTTGGCTGCATCTTTTGCAGTCATGCGCTTCAGGACCGCGACCAGTTCTTTCGGGAACGGCTTGAAGCGGATTTCCGGATAGATGATCTCTTTGGCGATGTGCTGCACCGCTACGCTGATCGGCGTGTCGCCAACGAAAGGCGTCTCGCCCGTAAGCATGTGGTAGAGCGTTACGCCGAGTGAATAGACGTCCGACTTGTCCGAGACCTCTTTGGACTCCGCCTGCTCGGGGCTCATGTAGTGAGGTGTGCCCATGATCTGGCCGGACATCGTCAGGTGGCTGCTGCTGGTAGCGGCGCGCGCAAGCCCGAAGTCCGAAAGCTTGATTTTGCCGTCCGCAGCCCCGAGTAGAATGTTGTGGGGCTTCACGTCACGGTGCACCAACCCCTGGGTATGCGCGTAAGCCAAGGCGTCGGCGCTCGCCGCGCCAATTTCCAGCGCGCGTTTGTAACGGAAGCGTCCGCCGTTCTTGAGCATGTGCGCGGCGTCCGTTCCCTCGATCATTTCCATCACGAGGTAGAGGTTGCCGGCGTATTCGTCGACGTTGTAGACACGCACGATGTGAGGGTGGTCCAACTTTACGCAAAGACGGGCCTCTCGCAGGAATCGCTGGCGTACCAGCTCGTTGCGTGACAGTTCGTCGGGGAGAACCTTGATAGCAACATTGATATCAAGCGCCTGGTGATAGCCCTTGAAGACCTCACCCATGCCGCCTTTGCCCAGAACGCCGGTGACTTCAATCTGGCCGATGCGCGTGCCGACGACAATCTTGCCTCCGAAGGGCGCCACGGGTCGTGCGCCGCCCGGCTGGTGCATCGAACCCGGGGTCCTGCTGGGTGACCCGGCCGAGCCCGTTGGGCCGAACACGGTCTTCTCTGTGCTGCCGGCGCTGACGTGCCCGGGCTGCGTGGGCTCATACATCGTGGCGGCCGGCTGGATGTCCGGCGTTGACTTGTTGTTGCGCTTGGCCTGGCTGAGTGCGTCCGTGACACTTGGGTCCGGCGGAATCTGATGTTCGCCGGTGTGGGCTTCGATGGATACCAGGGTGCCGTCGGCTACATCGCCGGTTTCCATATCCTCAATTGCCCTGTCCAGGCGTCGCGTTGGCCCCGGGTCAGGCTGGTTATCGTCTTGGTCGTCGCCGGACTGCTCTGGCGGAGTCGGTTCGTCCGTCATGTTGAATCACGTCTCTCTGGCCCAAAAACAGTGCGCATCCTAGCAGCTTTGCCCTGATTTTGCGTCAACAGGGTTCAACCAGCTCAGCGAAACCGTACACCATGTATGAACAACGGACAAATCATTTCGTAAGAAATGATTCAGGTCGAACTAGAGTGCCGCGAGCACAGCCTTCGAGACTTCTTCGACCTGCTGGTCCGTCATGCGATCAAAGACCGGTAGGCTGAGAGCGGTGGAACAAAGTCGTTCGCTGACCGGCAAGTCGCCGAGTTTGCCGCCGAGGTCGGCGAAGCACTCCTGAAGGTGCAGCGGGACCGGGTAGTAAACGCCGCAACCGATGCCCTGTTCAGCGAGTTTTGTCGCCACGCTGTCGCGTTCCGGGATGCGGATTGTGTACTGGTGGTAGATGTGACTGTTGCCGTCGCTGACAGGCGGCGTCTTGATCTTGTCGTTTGCCGCAAAGTGATTGTTGTACAGCGCAGCGATTTCGGCCCGGCGCTTGTTCCATTCATCAAGGTGCTTCAGCTTAACGCTCAGGACGACCGCCTGAAGTGCGTCCAGACGTCCGCAAACCCCGACGACTTTGTTGTGGTAACGCGGGCGCTCACCGTGCAGGCGCAACAGGCGGGCGCGATCGGCGAGTTCGTCGTCGTTGGTGGCGATCATGCCGCCGTCGCCGGCCCCGCCGAGGTTCTTTGTCGGGTAGAAACTGAAGCAGCCGTAGTGCGCGAATGTGCCCGCCTTCTGCCCGTTACGCACCGCACCGAATGCCTGGGCGGCGTCTTCAATCACCGCGAGGTCGTGCTCGCGGGCCAGGTTCATCACGCCTTCCATATCGGCGCACTGGCCGTACAGGTCAACGGGGATGATTGCCTTCGTTTTTTGGCTGACCTTTGCCCGGGCGTCGTCCAGGTCGACATTGAAAGTGTCTTCCTGCACGTCGCAAAACACGGGCTTTGCATTCAGTCGGGATACCGCCCCGGCTGTCGCGAAGAACGTGAATGCGGGCACGATGACCTCGTCGCCGGGCTTGATGCCTGCGGCCATGAGGCTGATCAGCAAGGCGTCCGAGCCGGAACTGACACCGATGGCGTGTTTCACACCAAGGTATTCAGCGCATTCGTTCTCAAAGGCTTCGACATACTTGCCGAGAACGAAGGCCTGGTCGTCAAACACGTTGGCGATGCCCGCCAGCACGTCGTCTTTGATCGTTGCGAACTGCGCCTTCAAGTCGAGAAACGGGACACCCATAGCGATCTCCAAAGCTTTGGGCGCGAACTATAGCAGGCGTTGTGCATCACGCCACGGACCGAAGAGGCTGACATCTGTGTGTTAAAGCGCGACGGAGCCGCGTGGGGTCGGCTCCGTCACAGGTCGCCCCGGCGTGGGGTCCAGGGCTGTGTCCTACTGTTTGCGTTCGGACTCTGCTTTCTTCGGCGTTTCTTGCGGCGTTTCTTGCGCCGAACCTTCAGACTTACTGGTTTTGCGTACGATCCTGACCTTCACCTTCCAGGAACCGTCCGGGGCTTCTTTCTCATATTCCTCGATCTCGGTGTCCGGGTCATCTTCCCAGTTGCCGTCATCGTTGCCCCAGTTTTCTTCCATCTCCTTGCGCATCTTTTCGAAGCGTTCTTCAGCTTCTTTGCGGAATTTCTCCATGCGCTCGCGCATCTCGTCCATGGCTTTGCGCATGTCCTCGGGCATGTCCTTGCCTTCGCCCCAAGGCACGATCTTCACGCGAGGCTGATCGTCGCCTGGCTGCTCGGAATCCCGCTCAAAGTCTTTCCGCAGGCGCTCAAGTAAGTCCTTCACTCGCTGCGGCAGTTCACCGTCGAAGTCGTCTTCAAATTCGGCTTCCTCGAATTCCTCTTCAACTGACTTGGTGGTGTGTTCGTCAGTGCGTTCGATTTCGCTGTCGGCGTTTTCATCTGCGGGCAGGATGATGACCGTGCCGTCTTCTTTCTCGACGATCTTGATCTTCTTCCCACTGGGCAGGGTTTCGATCTGCTGGGCAAAGCCCGGCGCTGCGAAGAACAAACCGACTGCTGCTGCTAGTGCGACAAGGCGTTTCACGGCAATTCTCCTTGGGGAAGGGGCCTTTCAAGTGGTTCTGCTTCTAGTACGCGCGTCGTGCCGGCGGTGTTACATGTGGGTCGAAAAATGTTTTTGGGCTCTTTCCAACGGCGTCGCATTCATGGGAGACTGAACTTTCCAATGACTGAGCCAAGCCCTGAATCCAGTAACGCAATCTTTGTCGACACTTCCCCTCCGCCGGAAGGCGGACGAAGGTTGGGGCTTGTGACGACGTTGTTTGTGCTGCTGGCGCCGATCCCCAAGAAGCACATTGTTCTCGGTTTCGTCATCGGCTCGGTTGTACTGATGATTGCGGGCAGTGACTGTGATTATACCGAGTACGCACGGTTTACCGGCGAGCGTGATACGGCGACCGGCGTGGTTCGCAACGTCGTACCACTGGGTGAGTTCAAGTCCGGGAAGGGCGACGACGCGACGCGCTATCGCGTCGATTTCGACTTCGTAACACCTCTGGATGAAGTGATTCAGGCGCAGTCGTTCACGCGCGAACAGCCCGAAGTCTGGTCAAAGATCTCCGTCGAGTACCCGGCCGGGAAGCCCGTTGAGGCCCGTGCCGTTGGGATGCAGACCCGCCCTTACGGCGGTGAGTTGGTGTTTGCGGTGCTGCTGTTTCCGCTACTTGCGACGCTGGGCTTCTTCTGGCACCTGCGGAAGGGGTTCCGCAACCTCAGGGTTTTGCGTCGTGGCGTTGTTACGACGGCAACGATTGCTTCAAGTGATTCCAGCGTTGTTGAGCACGCCAGCAGAGACCAGAGTGGTCGCATCGCCAGCCAAAGCCGACGCAGGCAGTGGCATCACTCGCTGAAGTTCACCGACGCCGAGGGCAAGCAGCACGAAGTAAATCACACCGCCCGAATTCCGGTTGGTGAAGACGGAGACAACGTCCGCATCATGTACGTGCCGGGTCAGGAGAGCAGCCCGTTTGTGTGGGGGACTTCGCTTCTTGATCGTCTTGACGGGCAGTTACCGGCGGCCGGCGCATGGCTGTTTGCGTTGATCATGCCGAAACCAGTGGTGCCGGATGTGTCTTTGACCGGCGACGTCGAGCGGATACCTCTGGCAAGGCTGACCAACAGGCTGCTGATACCGGGCCTCGCGCTGGGAGTCTTCGTTCTTCTTCTTTTGTATGGGCTGACAGCGCAACCAGAGTATCTAGTGGCTCCGGCGTGGGGACAGCCTGCTTAAAGCAACGAGCGCCGGTTATCCCGGCGCTCGTCGATAACGTTCTGCTAGTCTTCCAACGGGTACCAGTTGATGTACCCGATCTGCATTTCTTCCCATGTCTGTTCACCGAAGCGAACCTTCTTCTTCGGGTCGGGGTTGGCAGGGTTCTTGTCGCTGTTGTCGAACCAGCCCGTGGCATAGATTTTCGTGCCCTTCGGCAGGTCAATCGGCTCGCGCAGGATGTACAGCAACTGCCAGTTGAAGTCATAGCGCGGTACATCCAACAGCACTTTCTCGGTGCCGTCCGGCAGCTTTGCCACGTACTTGTACGCCTTGCCGCGTACATGCATGTGCGGCATCAATGACAGCAGGCGCATCTTCTTCTTGGCGATGAAGATCGCCTTCACTTCGTGGTTTTCTGCGCCCGGTGGAATCTCAAAGAACACGTTCGAGATCCCGGTCGTCGTAATCTCGGTTTCCGGGCGTTCCTTGCAGAAGATCATGCCGAGTTTCGTCTGGTCGACAGCCTCTTCGCCGTTCGTGGTGTAGTGAATCTGGAAGACCATCGTTGCACCCTTGGGCAGGAACTTGCCCTGCCCCTCTGGGAACGTGATGTCTCCCTGGCCTGGTACCATGCCCATGAAATAGCCGTTTAGCCCGCCGCGGTCCTGCGGCTGTTCATCGGCGCGCGGGTGATTGCGTGGGTACTTCAGGAAAACCAGCACGTGGTGAACGACTTGCGGGGCAGTCGGGCGAATCTCCATGGCCTGCACCCAGCGATCTTCTTCGAAGGTCGTTTCGACGTTGATGTACTGGTACTCGACGGCGCCGGTGGCCGGAATCGTCATCTCTTTGGGAATCTGGAAGACGACTTCGGGCTTGCCGATTTTCCAGCCTTCAGCCCAGTTCTTTGGTGCAACGGCATCCTTGGGGTCGCCCTCGGGGCAACCATTGTCGATCCAGCCGATCAAGGCCTCTCGATCTTCATCGCTCAGGCTTCGGTCGTTTGAAAAGTCACCGTGCTCCGGATTCGCGAACCATGGTGGCATCAAGCGCTGTTTCACCTGACGCTTGACCATGCTGCGATTGCCCTTCACGTCTTCATAGGTCATCAGCTCAAAGGGGCCGTTCTCGCCGGCGCGGTGGCAGTCCTGGCAGTTCTCCTGAACGATGCGGCTGACTCGGTTGTGCCATGTGACTTCGCCTGTCGCCTTCGTGGCCTCAAACTCAAGCAAGCAGCCGGGGGCCCAGGTGGCTGGGTAGAACACGTTGCTACCCGCAATCACTGAATCGATGGCGTCGCGCAGGTAAGTCATCCGCGGGGCGTCGAGATTGTAGCCGAAGCCGAACTGGTCGCTGACGGCGCCGCGGTAGCGCAACGTGCGCGACGAGTCCAGCACGAAGCAGTCCCCCGTGCTGTTTACCCGCAGTGACTTGGCTATCGCCCCCGATGGGTCGGAGACATAGCGGGCGGTGAACTTGTAGCGCTCAATCGCGCCTTTGCAGTCCTCAACCGTTTCGTTTTCCATCGGGTTCAGCAGCAGGAACGCGACGTCCCTTTCGGCGTAGTCAATGACGATCTGGTTCAGAACGGGGGCGAACTTCTTGCAGATCGGGCAGCCCTTGTTTGTGACGGCTATGACCAGCGCCTTCTTGTCGGCGTAGTCGGACAGCTTGCCCTTCTTGCCTTCTGTGTCGGTGAATTCGGCGTCTTCGATCAGCTGCCCGATTCGATAGTCGCGCGGGTCAACCAGCTTCGGGCCCTGACGGACGTCCTCAAGTTCTTCCTCGGCCTCTTGCGATGACACGATGCCGGTAACCCCGGCGACCATCGCAAAACCCATAAGCAGCAAGAGACACAGGTGATTAAAACGCATTCTTCTTCCTTAATCTGTATAGGATCGTCGAGTAGTGCCATCCAACCGCTTATTCTCACGCCAGGTTGTCGAATTTCGCGGTGGCTTTTCTCGGCGTACCGCAATGCTTATGCTGCAAGCCTTCCCGGTTAACACCAGTTACGAGGTGCGTTGTGGGTGAATTTGACAACGACGACGGTCCCGTAGAGGGCACAAAGACTTCTGCCAGCACGCTACCCTGCGCCCAGTGCGGGGCAGACTTGGCCTTCAATCCGGGGCAGGCGCAACTGAAGTGTGAGTACTGCGGCCACACACAGGTGATTGAGTTCTCGGCCGACGCCGCCGTTGTTGAGTATGACCTGAATGACGCGATCAGCCGCTATCTCGGCCAGATCCCGCGCATGGAGCAGACCGGGCAGCGTCAGGTCGGCTGTCAGGATTGTGGCGCTGACATCATCGTTGAAGCCGGCAGTACTACCGCCCGTTGTGACTACTGTGGCGGCAAGCGCATCATTGAAGAAGAGATGCCGCCGGAAGTATTGCGCCCGGAAGCGCTGCTGCCATTTACTTTTGATTCCGGCAACGCCGTTGAGCGCTTCAGGAAGTGGCTGGCCGGTGAAGGTTTCTGGAAGCGCCTGTGGACGCGCCTTGTGCGTCCAAGCGCGTTGCAGCAGCGATCAAGTGTCGATGACCTGCACGGAATCTATGTCCCGTTCTGGACCTACGACAGCAACGCCCACAGCAACTGGACGGCCCAGGCCGGCTACTACTATTACGTAACCGAAAGCTACACCGACAGCGAAGGCAAGCGCCAGACGCGTCAGGTCCGCAAGATTCGCTGGGTCTGGACCAGCGGCAGCCGCCGCGATCACTTCGACGACTGGCTCGTTTGCGCGTCACAGCAGTACTACAAGGGTGACCTGCAAAAGCTCATGAAGAAGATTGAGCCATTCCCGACCAAGCAGATGGTGCCCTATGACGACAAGTATCTGGCCGGTTTCCGGGCCGAGATGTACTCAATCGACCTGAAGGCCGGCTGGAGTTACGCCCGCGACGGCATGCAATCCGAGTGCAAGTCACGTTGCGCCAGCGATGTCCCGGGCGACACGCACCGTTTTCTTGACGTGCGAACCAGCTTCTTTGGCCAGAGTTTTAAACACGTCCTGCTGCCCGTCTACGTGATGGGCTATCGGTTCCAGGACAAGCAGTACAACGTGCTGATCAATGGCAGCACCGGCGAAGTCCAGGGTGGTGCACCGCTGTCCTGGATCAAGATTCTGATTCTCAGCTTGGTGCTGGCGGCGATTATCGGTGGCGGGATTGCACTCGCGGTGGTCTTCGGCGGCAACAACGCATCCCACGGCACGCAACCGGGCACGACGACCGAGCAGTCGGCTTTGCCGAGTCCGTACTTCCTGCCTGTGAACTTCAAACTGAATGGCAACGACGAAGTCTGGCAGCTTGAGTTCCAGTTCACTGGGGCGAACGACGCCGAGAAGATGAAGAACTGGGAAGAGTTCAAGTCGAAGGGTTTGAAGGCACAGGTCGAGAGAGAAGCCGAGCGCGTGATCAAGCTCGACAAACGCAGCAGCTACACGACGCTCGGCCAGAAAGTGCAGAAAGCGCTGGACCAGAAGTTCAAGCTCGAGGATGGCAAACCGCGTTTCAGCAACGTCAGGGTGTCCGAGCCGAGGGCAACTAAGTCGCGGCAGAAGTAAAAGGGACGCCCAGCTCTGAAACGGCTGATTGGGTCGTTTCCGCGACGTGGTTCCAGCCGGTGCGCTCGTTGGCGATGTCGGCAAACTGGATGGGTTTGCCGACGCGCAGAACGAGCCTGCGAGGTCGTGGAAAGCGCTTGCCTGCCGGCAACGCTTCAAAGGCGCCATCGAGGTGGCATGGGATTACGGGTACGTCTGTTCCTGCCAGCAGCATGCCCAGCCCCGGTTTGAACTTCGTGAGTTTGCCATCGCGCGTGCGTGTGCCTTCGGGAAACAGGATGTACCCGCAGCACTCGTCGACCAGACGCTCGCGCAAGGCCGACAACGCGTGGCTGCCGACCTTCTTGCGCCAGACTGGCAACGCATTCAGGCAGAGTGCCGCGAAGATGCTTGTCCAGGTCTTGGCAAAGAACGTATCGCCCGCCGCGATCGGGAACACTTTGTCGCGGAGCCTGCCCGGCATGTAGGCCGCGAGCAGCATGGTATCCAGATGGCTCGTGTGGTTCGCAATCAGCACAAACGGCAACTGAGTAGGCAGGTTCTCACGACCTTCCACACGCGCACGGTGCCACACGCGCAGGTACACACGGACGAAAGCCCACCAGAGGCGATGCATGAAAGTCGCTACCAGACCGGCTTCGCGGTGCACGCTTTTCAAGCGCTCACGTGGCGTCAGCCCCATGTCGGCCGATGGTTCGTACTCAAACTCTTTCATGCTAGCCCCCCGTGATGACTCGCTGGGGTTGGCCGTGGGCGACGGCCGGCAGAACATAGTTCGCCAGATGAAAGACTGCGGGAGCAACCAGCAGCATGCTGTTGAAGCGGTCAAGCACGCCGCCGTGCCCGGGAATTGTCGAGGCCATGTCCTTGATGCCCAGATCGCGCTTGATGGACGAAAGGGTCAGGTCGCCCAGTTGCCCAAGTACACTGATGGTCACGCCAAGCAGAACCAGCAACGGCCAAGTATCGAATGCTGTGCTCTTGAAAACGAAGTGTCCCAGCACGGCCGTCAGCGTTGTCGTGAGAATCAGCGCGCCGATACTTCCTTCAACGGTCTTGCCCGGGCTGGTGTTTGGCGCGAGTTTGTGGCGACCAAGCGGTTTGCCCACGCAGAACGCGAAGATGTCATTCAGTTCAACCGCAAAGAACAGTAGCAGCAGGATGGGGCGATAGTTCGCGTCATGGGCGAACATGCTCAGGTGGGCAAGCGCCGCCCCGAACAGCGTGAAGCCAAGCAACGCGAGCGCCACTCGCTGGATGTAACCCTTTGGGCGATCGAGAAAGATCGTGCCCACTGCAATCGCGCCGACACACAGCGGAAACAACGCGACGAAGAACGCGTACCAGTTGTCCAGTGCGGCGAAGTTCACCGCGAGGATGCCCAGAACAACGATCGCGCTGAGCAGCTTCTCACGGAACAAACCCGTGGCGCGTGCGAATTCGGCATAGCACAGCAGCCCAAGTGCTGTAACGGCGACAACCGTCCAACCCGGCCCGGCCAGGATCGGCAGCGCAATCGCCGGGGCCAGAACGACCCATGACAGATAGCGCAGCCACAACTCGCGTTTCAGCTTGGCTTCGGGCCTAGCCAGTTTGTTCACGACTAGAATCAGCAATGGCGCGAGCACGAGCACGCCACTGACAGCCGCCACGATGCCGACGGTCACCGGGTGCTCGAAGGCGTTTCCCCAACTGAACAGGCGACCCAAGGCGCTCATACCTGACCTTTCCGAAGCGACTTCGCGGCCCGCGACAAACGCCGCACGGAAGCCACCGCCGCACCTGCGCAGATCAAAAGCAGGGCCAGCCCGGGTAGCCCGAGCGGCTCGACGATCTTTACCGTTGGCAGCCACGCGGTGGGCAGGAAAGCGCAAGCAGCAGCGGCGATGGTCACGGTGAACATCCGTTGCGGCTTGGACATGGGTCCACAGAACTGCTGCGGCCCGCCTGCCGCCTTGCCCATGGCACGAATGTAGGCCGTGAGCATGGCAAGCAGTGCGGCCGCGTAGCCAAGTGCAGGCAGCCCGCCCAACGCGTAGCCAAGTCCGATCAGTGTCGCGCTGTCGGAGATGCGGTCTGGTATCTCGTTGTAGAGTTCGCCGACGGGTGAGGTGCTGGCTTGCTCAACGGCAACCATGCCGTCGAACATGTTGCAGGCCAGCCGAAACTGGGTCAGGGCCGCACCTGCGAAGAACAGCACCCGCCACCAGGGGTCGGATACATGTGCCGTGAAGGCGAACGCAACGCCCGAGCCGACGCCGAAGAACAGCCCAATCAGCGAGATCTGATTCGGTGTGATGCCGGTGCGCGCAATGACTCGTGCAATACGCTGCGAGACAGCGAGCTTACGTGTGGCCAACGGGCGGCGATCAATCGGGTGGTCAGTCATCACGTTCCCATTAGCGTGCAAAGCGCAACACCGGGACAATACATAATGGCATTATATTAGTCAAATCAGGAGGGATCAGCGCCTGCTTTCCGCATGCCTTCGTGGGTCCACACGTAGCTTGCGTGCCAGTGCCCGTTTTTCCATATGTCGATGGAGCCACACGTAGTGGGCTGAAACGCGGGCAGCCAGGGGACGGGGCAGTCAATGGCTGCATCACGATCGGTGTAGAAGATGCACTGGCTGCGGTCATCGCCGGGCAGATAGATGTCGAGATAGTTGTCGAGGACTGCCGGCGGGTCGCAGATCACGAACTTGCAATTGTGTTCCGTGGCCCGGCGGGCGAGATCAATGAGCGTGGCGATTGTTGAACTGTCCGCCTTTTCGATTTGGCGGGCGAAGATTACGCGATGAGCGGGGAACTGTGAGAGCTCAGCCATCAATTCTTCGGCGTTGTTCAGCAAGTCGTCCAGCGCGGAGCTACTAACGTCGGGCGGCGGCGTTACGATAACGGCCGAGAAGTCGCTTGGGCAGTTCGAGTTCTGTTGCATCGAAACCTCGGCGAGAAGTTTAGCAAGACGCGCCGGAGTTAGCTGCAAATACGAAGCAAGCGATCCTCTCAGGTGCAACGAGACGTGAAACAGCAAGCGGTCGTGCAATCACAAAGGATACACGACCGCTGGGAGGAAATGGCACGCCCGAGAGATCGATACAGTCCAGTGGACTGTATCGAAAGCGGAGCTTTGCGGAGCGGCGCTCGCGAAGCGAGCCATCCTCTCGGGTGCACCGAGACGTGAAACAGCAAGCGGTCGTGCAATCACAATGGATACACGACCGCTGGAAGGAATTGGCACCCCGTCATTGAAGAGATTCGAACCCTCTGCACCCTACCAAATGCGCGCCAACGGGCATTACTCTTGGCCGTCCGTTCCTTCCGGCAGGCTGCTTGATCTCGGGTGGCGTGACGTTTCCGGGTGCTCGGCACTCGCTCGGATTCTGCGTCGCAGCAAGGCAAGTCGGCTGGCGGGCGACAGGCGACCCCAAGCTATGGCTATCTCCAGTTTCGATGGTTTGGAGTTCTCTTGCTGGCGCTTTCGGGATTCGAGGTACCTCTGGACCGGGGAAGGCTGACCGGTAATCCGGATCGTTGGAAGGGGCAAGTTCGACTCCTCAATTCGTTGGAACGGAAACACATCGCATCTAAAGGCTGTCAAAGAAGGTCTGCACTTTTCAAGCAAGAATTTCTTCGAAGTCTCGTTCGTTGCCGACGCCGTTGAGCACGACCTGCTCACTCGTCGTCATCGTCGTCAGATAGAGCGGCAGCGATAGCTCCGCCGAGAAATCCTGCGCCGAAGAGGAAGGCTAGTTTGACCCAGCCCGGTGCATCGTGAATCAGGTGCATCAGCGGCTGCTTGCTGAGTTGGTAGCGGTCCCAGTGAACCAGATATCCGGATGCGAACTCACGAACGTGGAGTTCTGGCCCGTCTTCAAAGGGCATTCGCCAGTGTGCTAGTACGCCCTCGTTCTCGGCACCTACGGACTCCGTGAAGCCGAACGACTCGGGGGCTTGGACTTCTTCGCGGGCAACCCAGTATTCCTCTTGAGGTTGAAGGTTGTGGCGCACGTGTGCCGCTATGTCGCGCCAGTCCCTTCTAGGTTGCAGGGCGTCAAAACCAAAATGTCCGTACATCGGCCTTCCTTTCGGTTACTGACGCACACCATTGGCGTCACATGGTTAGTGTACCGACTCATGCGACAACTTACGGATAGGTGTTGACTATCCTTTTGTGTGGGTGTAAGTTATTGCAAATAAAGGGTTTGCGATGATTTTGGCATGATGTGATACTGCTGGCTCGTCAGTTTGGAGCTAGCAGTAGTGTCCGAGAAACATGAGAAATCTGAATCAGGGAATCGGCTGAATCCAGCCGACCCTGATGACGACTTGAGGGCCTTGCTTCCCGACGCCACCGACGCAGAACGTCGGACGGCCACCAACCGCGTTACCCGTTTCTTCGAACTGCTGGCGCGTTGGGATGCAGAGGAATCTGCTGGTTAGAACGCCGACCCACGAAAGCGAATTCGTGCCCCCCGGTTTGGTCAGGCCGCTTCGGTTCCTTTGCCGCGAGTGGACGCTGATCGCAACACTGACCGGAGTGAGCCGCGAGTCCACCTTCCGCCAGACTTGGTTTGCAGCCCGCGAGAATTGAGCGCAGCGACGATCCGGCGCTGTGACAGACCCTTCCGGTCCAAGTAGGCGATCACGCGCAGTACACGCTGTTCCTGTTCATTGGGAACAAGCGTTTTGCCATCGATGCCCACATCGAAGCCAAAAGGGGCGTGGCCGGTGGCTTCTCCTTGAGCCCGCTTGTGTGCCAGCGCAGCCTTCGTGCGCTCACTGATCTGATCGCGTTCGAACTCGCTCAGCACAGCCAGCATTCGAAAGATCATTCGCCCAGATGCGCTCGTAGTGTCGATCCGCTCGCTGAGTGACACGAGATCGGCTCCACAACGGTCCAGCTTCTCACTGATAGAGATGGCGTCTCGGGTGCTGCGGCACAACCGGCTCAGCGAGTAGACCACAAGCGCTGCCTTCTCGGCGCAGGCGGCCTCAATGGCAGCTTGCAGACCGGGGCGGTTGTCGGCGCGAGAGCCGCTCATGCCTTCGTCGCGGAACACGTCCACAAGCTCGGCGTCCATCGCCTCTGCCCAAGACCAAATACGCGCCTCCTGCGCGTCCAATGACACGCCTTCGAGGCGTTGACCTTCGGTGCTTACCCGGATGTATCCCACGGCACGCATGGCGGCTCCTAATGTGGAGGCGAGAAAACGAAACTGGGTTGGCTGTTGGGTGGTGCTCGCCGGAAGAGCGAGCAATGGAAGTATAACATTTACGGACGGCTAAATCCGCCCGAAACGCCTAGAAATAAACCATTCTGGGCTACCTCCGAGCGGAGCTAGCCCAAGAAAAGGGGTCTGCCAAGACACGAAAGCGCTTTCGCAGGACAACAGGTCAGTTGTAGCTAGTCACTGTGCTCGATTCTTGAACTCCAACCATGCGCACATCGCCGTTGGCACCACGAACAGGGTTAGAAGGTCCATCACCATGCCGCCGATGACGGGTAAGGCCATTGGTTGGAGCACATCACTACCGCGTCCGGTGGACCAAAGAACAGGAACGAGGGCGATGATCGTGGTTGCCGTGCTCATGAGTGTTGGACGGATTCGCCGTGTCCCGGCTTCTGCAACAACGGCCCGAATTTCGGCGCGAGTCTTCGGCTTTCGCTTCTCGTAGATTTGCTGGATGTATGTGCCGATCACTACACCGTCGTCAACGATAATACCCAGCAGAGCGATGAAGCCGACGACAACCGCTACTGTGATGTAGATCGGAGGGCCTTGCTCGGTACCGTTGATCAAGCTCTGCAACCACGGCCAGTAGCGGACCATCAGGATGCCACCGGCAACACCCAGAGGTACACCCGAGAAAACGAACAGGGTTGTCGAGACTCGTCGGAAGTGAAGGAAGACAAGAAGGAAGATCATCGCCAACGCAATCGGGATGATGTAACTCAACCTCTCATTCGCCTTTTGAGCTTCTTTGTACTGACCAACCCAGCGATAGCTGTAGCCTTTCGGCCAATCGACTTCCTTGCTGTCGATGGCTTGCCGAACTCGCTTTTCCACTCGTTCAATGAGCCTCGTTTCGTCAACGTCCACGGGGTTGAACATCACGTACCCGACTAGCTGGCCGTTGATTCCTCGGATTGCGGCGGGGCCTACAATGTGGCGAATCTCAGCGACTTCGGTTATCGGTATCTGAGCGCCGGTTGGCGTCGTGATGAGCACGTCGCCGAGTTCTTCAAGATTGTCACGCAAATCGCGCTCGTAGCGCACCCTAACCGGATAGCGCTCGCGTCCCTCCACCGTCGTGGTCAGGCGTTTCCCGCCCAATGCAACTTCAATGATGTTGTTCACCTGCACTACGCTCACGCCGTAGTGAGCCAGCCGGTCACGCTTCAAGTGAAACTCGACATACGGCTTGCCCCCCGTTCGCAGTGCAGTCACATCAGAAGTTCCCTGCACTTCCTTTACGATTGGCTCCAGTTTCAGGGCAAGTTCGGCGAGAGTGTTTGCGTCGTCGCCGACCAGTTCGAGTCCGATCCTCGCTCGAATCCCGCTGCTCAGCATTACGATGCGCGTTTCGATTGGTTGCAACCAACTTGGAGCTACGCCCGGTTGCCGCGTAACTTGTCGTAGGTCGCCGATCAATGACTTCTGATCCAGATCGCGACTCAGGTTGTCGATTAGCGACTCCCCAAGCGTGAGTGACTCGGGATCGCTCTGTTTCAGTTCGCGAATCTCATTGAGGTCTCGGGCCTTTTCAACCTGTGAAGCCAAATCGCTCAGGCTAGTGCGATTGTGCAGCGCGTCGCGAGCCGCTTCTTTTGCGGAGCCTTCGCGCATCTCACGCATCAGGTCGTCTTCGTCCCAATAGTTCCGAAGAAGCTCAATGAGCTTCTCTCGCGGAATAGCCTTTCTCCATTGGTCCTTTGGTTTGAGATTGACGATGGTTTCGATCATGCCTATCGGAGCCGGATCGAGGCTCGTCTCGGCCCGTCCAAGTTTGCCGACGACCTGCGTTACTTCGGGTACTTTCGAAATCTGCTCGTTCTGCCACTGCATGACTTCGAGCGTTTCCCCAAGCCCTGCTTGGCTGAGAACAGATGGCATGAACAGAAGGCTGCCTTCGTCTAACGGGGGCATGAACTCGCTGCCGAAGCCGGGGTAGTGTTCGTCGAGCGCAATCAGCGGGCGAACGGTTTCTGGCTCGCCTTCATCCGAATACATCGGAGACAGCACATTTTTCGCGCCCAGTGCGGCGATAGCACCCCACAACAGGAATAAGACGTAGACCCCCGCGATTGTCCACTTGTTGCGAAGAAAGAAACCGAGCACAGGTCGGTAGGTTCCAACGATAGCGCGGGCCACGGGATTCTCGTCGATAGGCGTGAGCTTCTCGTTCCACATGCGTAGAACGATCAGGGCAGTAGCGATGAACAGCCCGGCTGCGACAAACCAAACCTGTAGGCCCGTTCGTTCCTCGAACCATGTGTCAAAACGAAGCGCGATCCAGCACATCAATGACGCGACCGCTAAAGCGCTGGTCCAACGGAACACCTCTCGGAAAGTGCGTGCTCGTTTGCTGTCAGGTTGTCGTCGGCCACCAAGGAACAGGTAACACAATACTGGTATCAACGTGATCGCGAGGATCGCTGCTGCTAGCAGGGTGAACGTTTTTGTCCAAGCTAGCGGCGCAAAGAGTTTGTAGCTCTGTCCGGTCAGGAAGAAGATCGGAATGAAGCTGATGACTGTCGTAAGTACAGCCGTGAAGACAGCCCCACCGACTTCGCGAGAGGCTTCATAGACGACCTTGAACCGATTTGACTTGCCTCCGTCGTCCTGCAACGCCCGGTAGATCGTCTCGGTCATGATGATGCCCATGTCCACGACCGTACCGATGGCGATGATGATGCCGCCGAGACTCATGATGTTGCTGCCAACTCCGAAAGCTTCCATGCCAATGAAAGCAAGCAGGACGGACAGAGGGATCGTGGCGCTGATGATCAGCCCGCTCCGCAGGTGCAGCAGGAAGAGGATCACCACCAGCATCGTGATGAGGATTTCGGCGATGGTTGTGTCGGCCAGCGTTTCGAGCGTTTCGTCGATGAGTTCCGTGCGGTCGTAGAAGACTTTGACCTCGACGCCGTCCGGTAACGCAGGCTCAAGTTTTCGGAGTTCCTCTTTGACGTTCTCTATCACCTGTTGTGGATTCGCGCCGTAGCGCATGGTGACGACGCCGCCGACACGTTCGCCATGCTCATCGGCGAGTGCCCCGCGTCGGAACTCAGGTCCAAGTTGAACCGTTGCCACGTCCCCGAGCAGAACAGGAACGTGGCCTTCGTTTTTCACCACGATCTGTTCGAGGTCGTGGATGGATTTCACAAACCCCACGCCTCGAATCAGATACTCAAGCCCGCCCTGTTCGATGGTCTTTGCGCCCACGTCAAGGTTGCTCGACTTCACGGCCATCACGATGTGATCAAGACTGAGCTTGTGCGCCCTCAGAGCATCCGGGTTCACATCGATCTGATATTCGCGGACGTAGCCACCCACACTGGCCACTTCGGCGACGCCCTCTGCGTTCTGCAACGCGTAGCGGACCGTGTAGTCCTGAACTGTACGCAACTCAGCAAGGTTGTAGGGACCTTCGACTGTGTACCAGAAGACTTGTCCAAGCGACGTAGCATCTGGCCCGAGAGCGGGCTTTACGCCTTCCGGGAGGTCTCCTGACGCGACAGCCAGCCTTTCGAGCACGCGAGAGCGAGCCCAATAGACATCGACACCATCCTGAAACACGACATAGATGCGCGAGAATCCGAAGCCGCTGATCGTTCGCACGTCAACAACATCAGGGATACCCTGCATTTGCTGCGCGAGCGGATAAGTAACCTGATCCTCGACATCTTGCGGGCTTCGTCCCATCCATTCCGTTGAGACGATGACCTGATTCTCGCTGATGTCCGGGATCGCATCCTTCGGGTTATCTTGAAGACTTTGGAAGCCGAAGACGGCGGCGACCGCAGCCGCGATGAGCACGAGCAGGGGCGTCTGCAAGCAGAGCTTAAGAATACGATCAATCATTGTCGGCTCCCTTGTGGTTCGGGAACGGCGTCAACTTTCGCTCTGCGAAGTCGCAGTGCGTTGGCGATTACAGAAACAGAACTGAAACTCATTGCCGCTGCGGCAATCATTGGTGACAGCAGAATTCCGAACACCGGATAGAGCAGCCCAGCCGCAACCGGCACACCCAGCCCGTTGTAGATAAACGCGAAGAACAGGTTTTGCTTGATGTTCCGTAGAGTGGCTTCGCTTAGCTGGCGTGCTCGAACGATTCCTCTCAAATCGCCCTTCACTAGCGTGACGTGGGCGCTCTCCATCGCTACGTCGGTTCCGGTGCCCATCGCAATTCCCACATCGGCCTGTGCCAGAGCGGGCGCGTCGTTCACTCCGTCGCCAGCCATAGCGACAATCTTGCCTGCTGCTTGCAAAGCTTTGACCTTCTCGGCTTTCTGGTCGGGCAAGACGCCTGCAATCACATCCTCAACGCCGAGCTTGTCCGCGACGGCCTTCGCCGTTTTCTCGTTGTCACCCGTTAGCACAACGATGTGCATTCCCGCTGCGCGCAGCGTCCCTATTGCATCGGGAGTTGTCTCTTTGATTGGATCGGCAACACCAAGCAGTCCCCCCGGTTTGCCGTCAACGGCGACGAACATGACGGTTTGTCCTTCACGTCGAAGTTCGTCGGCGTGATTTGCAAGGTCGTCAACATCGACCCCGACTTGCTTCATCAACGCAGTGTTGCCTAGCGCCACATCTCGCCCGTTTACCCTGCCACTTACGCCTTTTCCTGTATGTGATTCGAACTGATCGGCATTGCCGGGTTTGATGCCACGCTCTTTTGCACCTTCGACAATAGCGTTCGCCAACGGGTGCTCGCTGCCAGTTTCGAGTGACGCTACAAGCTCTAGAAAGCTGTCTTCGCTTAGTTCGTCGCTGGGCTCAACGGCTACGAGCTTTGGCTTGCCTTCTGTCAGCGTTCCGGTCTTGTCCACGACCAGAGTATCGACTTCACGCATCCGCTCGATGGCCTCTGCGTTACGAAACAACACACCAAACGACGCCCCCTTGCCGGTTGCGACCATGATCGAGATGGGTGTCGCCAGCCCCAACGCGCAAGGGCATGCGATGATCAGAACGGCCACGGAGTTAACCAGCGCGTAAGCCATCGCTGGAGCGGGGCCGAAAACCGACCAGATGATGAACGTGAGGATGGCTATGACGATAACGCCCGGCACGAAATATCGTGAAACAACATCGGCCAGTTTTTGGATGGGCGCGCGGCTTCGCTGGGCTTGAGCAACCATATCCACGATGCGGGAAAGCAGGGTGTCGCTGCCGACTTTCTCTGCACGGATAACGAGGGCACCCGTGCCGTTCACCGTTGAACCGATTACTTTGTCCCCTTGTGCTTTCTCCACCGGGACGGGTTCGCCGGAAACCATCGATTCGTCTACGTTGCTCTTACCTTCGAGTACTTCACCGTCGACCGGGACCTTCTCGCCGGGACGGACCCGCAACTTGTCTCCGACGTTGACGTGTTCGAGAGGTACGTCCTCTTCGCCATCTTTCGTGATGCGTCGCGCCGACTTGGCGGCCATCCCCAGTAGCGCCTTGATCGCCTGTCCAGTTCGACTACGGGCGCGAAGCTCTAGGACCTGTCCCAGCAGCACGAGCGTCGTAATCACGGCCGCAGCCTCGAAGTAGACGCCTACGTTTCCGTGCGTATCACGGAAGGAGGCGGGGAAGATGCCGGGAGCCACGACAGCGACAACGCTGTAGACATAGGCCACCGCGACGCCGAGTCCGATCAGAGTGAACATGTTAGGGCTGACGTTCTTCACCGACTTGATTGCCCGCACGAAGAACGGCCAAGCCCCCCAAAGCACTACCGGCGTTGAGAGTGAAAGTTCAACCCAACTCCATAGGTTCCGGGATGCGAGGCTGAGCAACGGGTCGCCGGGGATCATGTGAGCCATTGCGATCACGAAGACGGGGATCGTCAAAGCGACACTGACCCAGAATCGCCGTGTCATGTCTTTGAGTTCGCTGCTCTCCTCCTCCTCATCACTTGGCGTCATGGGCTCCAACGCCATGCCGCAGATAGGGCAGTCGCCCGGTCCATCCCTCACGACCTGTGGATGCATTGGGCAAGTCCACTTTGTTAGCTTGCTCGTCGGACGAGTCGGCTCCAGTGCCATGCCGCATTTCGGACAATCTCCCGGTTTGTCCTCGCGGACTTCGGGGTGCATCGGGCATGTGAAATCTCCACCGGGCGACGGCTCGGTTTGCGACGGCTTTCCGTTCTTGTGTTTGTGCTCGCTCATAGTTAGTGGCCCGCGTGTGGGTCCGCCTTCTCGCCTCCATCGGGACGTAGGAGAGATGGTTTCCCGGTGAGTTCCATTTGGCTGTCGATCAAGAACTGGCCATTTGTGACGATGCGCCAGCCGATCTCCCCGTCTGGCATTCGAATGCCGGTGGGTAGCCCACCGATCATCGGGTAGTACTCGCGCAGCTTGTGACGGGTTCCGTCTTCCATGATGTGGTACTCCGCTGCCAGAGGCCCAAGCTCTACGGAGAATCCTTGGTACTCAGGCTCGTGGAGCATCTCGTAGTCTGGGTCTTCGTCTGGTGAGTGGGGAGGGTGGTCTGTCTCTCTGACCCACCACTCGATGTAGATGATCTGGCGGTCGCCCGTGGACATCACTGCTTCGCGGGGAATCGCCCATAACTTACGAGCCTTGCCACCATGATCGTGGTCGTGCTTGACCATGCGCATCCCGCAGATGTCACAGGTCGCGGTCCCGTCGCTGGCTCGTTCCAGCGGGTGCATGGGACAGGCGTAGTCGCCCTTGAGTTCGGGCTTGGCAAGTTCCGCATCCTGTCCAAGCTCCGCGAAGATCGTTGCCTCGCCGTACATGCCCGGCTTCAAGAGATTTTCTTCGTTGGGAACTTCAACTCTGACGCGAACCGTGCGCGTGGTCATGTCCAACGCCGGATCAATGAAACCAACGTCACCCTCAAACGTGCGTCCGGGATAGGCGTTGACCTTGATGCCAACTTTTTGACCTAGTGCGATGAAGCCAAGGTCTCGTTCGTGAACCTCTACAATCAGCCACAAGCGTGATAGGTCAGTCACGCGAAACACCGGCTGTCCCTGCTTCACATACATTCCGACGTGGGCGTATTTCTGTGTGACAACTCCGGCATCGGGCGAGGGTATTGTCAGCGTTAGGTTCGGCTTATCCAGAGTCTCGATGTACGCTACCTGATCTTCGGCCAGACCGAGCAGGCGCAGTTTCTCGCGAGAGTTCTCAAGCAGCCTCTCCGCCTCCCGTTTGCCTGTCTCGGAGACTCCTTCTCGTTCCGTGGCTTCACGCGCAACGATCAGTTCTTTTTGCGCAGCGTAGAGGTCTGGGCTGTATAGATCGAAGAGGTGCCAGCCCTTCTCTACTGGAATGCCGGTGAAGTCCGCATACAGTTTTTCAATGCGGCCATCGACCCAAGCAGCGACGACTTTTTGTCGCGTTTCATCCGGTTCGAAATTCCCGAGCGTCGTAATTTCCTTGGCCAGCATCCGGGTTTCAATCGCTTCGGTTTCGAGGCTCATGCTCTTCCGAATTGCGCCATCGAGGGGCATCCGTGCACCGGTATCCACGAAGAGTTCCATATCCATGCCACAGACTGGGCAGGTTCCCGGCTTATCCAGCCGGGTGCAGAACATCGGGCACGCATAGAACTCCTTGGGGCTCTTCGCATCCTGAGCGACTTCACCTTCGTGGGCGTGTTCCGGCTTTTGGGGCACAAGTAACCAAGTAGCTGGCATTGCGAGGGCGAATACAAACCCAAGTAGTGCGCCAGCACCGATTGAGCCCCAAAGGATGACACGCATGCGGGAGTCCGGGGCAACCCCGGACTCCGGCGGCGTCTTCTCATGCTTTTCATCATTCATGGTCTTGACCTGTCAAAAGAGTGAGTTGACTAGCCTTCCTTTTTGGGAACGAGCTTGCCGTCTTTCTCCTCCAGCCCGTATGCGGCGTAGTGCTTTGACGCTTCGGCAAGGAAGTCGTCCGCACAGCCATTCCAGCAGCAGAAGTAGATTTTGTAGCCGCGATGCAGGATGTAGACGCCATCGTCGGCGAATATGTCTCCACCCATCATGGGGCAGGTGTCTGGAATGATGGGCGGGTCCTTGAAATCGGCAGGATCGACTTTCTTCACTTCGCCATCAGTCGTTTTTTCCAGTTCGAGTGGCGTCAGGAACTGGATCGGACGGCGTTTGAACTTCTTGATCGACTTTTCGTCCGCGAAGTGAACCTTGAACCCGTGGAAGACGACGTGATGCTCGCTGTCGCCGACCTCTTTGCCGTTCACCGGGTCCTTTTCATTCTTCAAGTCAGTTTCGACTTCCCCATCCCACTCGGACTTCTCTTTGTCCTTCTTTTCGTCTTTGCCCGAGTTGTCTTTCTTGTCGCCCATGTCGTGACCGTGGTGAGGGTCCTTTGCGTCTTTCTTGGGAGCGTCCTCTTTCGTGTCCTTCTTTTCTTCTTGAGGGATGGAGTCAGCGATGGGTGCGTCGCTGGCGCTAACGCGTACAACTGCCGTAAGCCCTGCTACGAGGATGAACGAGGCAATAAATGCGAATGCGTACTTCATGGTTTTCTCCTATTCGACCGTTTCCAGTTCTCTGGCGACGATGGATTCGATGCGGGCCTCTGCCTTAAGCAGATCGACTCGCGCATTGACTAATGAAAGTTCCGCAGCCAGCAGTGAACGCTCGGAGTCAAGTACATCGGTGAGCGTCGCGCTGTCGGATGTGAAGTCACCGCGCACCAGTTCGAGTGTCTGACGCGCCTTGGGTAACACTGTCTCTTCGTACAGCCCAATCAGCCGGGAGGCGTCAGTTCGGGCGAATAGCTGCTGTTCCAGTCTGGCCTGTATGTCGAGGCGACGTTGATCGACCATGAATCGGGCGGCCTGTCGCTCTGCTCGCGCTTTGTCTCCACGCGCCAAGTTGACGTGGAACTGCCACGGGATCGTGATGCCGACCGTGACCGCCACCGCGTCTTCGCCGTACTCGTTAGGGAGCATCGCGGACGAGATGTCCGGTTTGCCGACCATCTGGTACTCGACACCGAAGAACATGTCGGGAACCCACATCCAACCGGCCTCATCCACCTTGGCGTCGGCAATAGCAACCCGAGCGAACTCCTCCTGTACGGACGGATGATCGATGGCGAGTGCGTAGAGCTTTGCTTCTTGAGGTAACTCCGCAGGAGCCGAGTTGCTCAGCCTGACGGCGCGAGCCTCAGCCGAAACACGCGTTCCGACGATTGCAGACAGTGTCGCGGCGATGGCCGGTCGGCGCCTCTCCAACGACCGTGCATCGCTCTCAAGTTTCTCGGCTTCGACCTGTACCCGAAGGAGTGCAGACTGCGGGGCAAGGTTGGCAGTTACGCGGGCCTCAATGACCTCCTCTATCGTCCGCAATGTCTCGGCAAGCTGATTCAGAATCTCCAACCGGGCGTCCAACGCCTGCAAATCGACATAGGCAAGCACCAGCGATTCCCGCAGACCCAGCCGAGTTGCTTCGAAGTTCGCTTTCATTGCGGAAGCAACGCCCGCCGCCTGTTCCTCACGCGCTATCAGCTTCCCCGGATTCGGGACGCGCTGTTGAAACATGAAGCGTCGTTCAATGGGACCAAGCCGGGTTTCAATCGACCGGATGAACTCTGTGTAGCTGAGCGTGGCATCGGGCAAGGCCGTTGCGGCGGTGATCCCGGAAACAGAGCCGCGCCACTTTTCGTAAGCGGCAGCGAGGCGCGGGCTATGAACCTCCGATAGACGGATGAGTTGATTAAGATCAAGCGTGCCCGCCAAACCCGGATCGATTTGCTCGATCCCTTCACTACTTTTTGGAAGCTCGTCGAGCGCATCAGCTAGCGCGGCAAGGCGCTCTTCATCATACCTGTCAAAGTTGTCGCGCTCGTGGCTGGCAGCCGACGTACAGGCAGCGAGGCTGAGCCCGACCGTAAGGAGGCAAATGGCAATCGTAGATATACGCATGAGTCCGCTCTCATTGGGGACCAAATCACCAAACGCTGGCCGGAAGCCAGCTAACGAGAGCGGTGCCTAGATTCTGAGGATGGTCGTACGAACTATCTGTAGCCCGATGGATTCGGGAGGCGGACGCGGGTTCATCGGCTGTGGCAGCGAAACAGTCAGAGCGAAGCTGCTGCTGGTCAGTATTGCCACGGATGAAGGCATCGACTGAACGCCCGACGTGACCACCTGCGGCAGTTCAATGCCGTTTCCAAGCTCTGGATTCAGTGGTTGTTTGCAGGGAGAGTCGTGATTGGCCGGTGAGTGGTTGTCACGAGGAGAGCCTTCACCATCCTGCTCATCCTGAGCAGGCGAATGATCCGCTCACTTAGGGCACATTGGCTCGGGAGCCGCGTCGTCGCGTCGTTCACTCTTGGCGTCGTCAGCCTCTTCGACGCTAACTCCGCACTGGCAAAACAGGGTGAACCCGGCGCAGTTGCACGGCCTCACGTACGGCATCACCGTAAGCAGTAGCACCGCAAAGATGTTCGCTGTCGTTGCCATGCAGTTTCAATTCTAAAGCCGTACCAACATACAGATACAAGCAAAATACCGAACGACTTGCGCCGCATCCAAGTGAATGCTCGTCGTGCTCAGGACCTCGCACAATAAGCCTGTAGCGCGTCGTGGCCGTCGAGTGACCGGGCTACCTCCGTCCGGGGCTAACCCACGGAACAGGTTCGCACTCATTGAAATCAGCGCGTGCGCCGCAAACTAGCGCCTCACTGGCAGTGCAACGCCTAGTCGCGAGGCGATCTCGGTGTAGATCGGCAGATCAGCTTCTGTGGATATTGTAACGGCGAGGCCATACGGGACCGCCAACTCCTCCAAGTCCAAGGCTGCTCCCGCTAGTGCTGGAGTTTCCAAACACTTTACCCGTATGCGCAGGCTCTTGCCGTCGTCGAATACACTTGTTGGCCGAAAGCCCCTGAGTACGCGATGCTGGGTCGTACCGAGTTTTGACTTCTTGTACTGGACTTCGTCCTCTTCCAGTTGGAACTCGGTGCCACGCTTCACTCCGATGACCTCACAGCGAACGCAACTATACTGGCTCGGAAAGTTAGGATTCGTGGGGGCCATCCATGCCAAGGAGGCGACAACTTCTCTCGTCGCGGTTGCACCAGATAGGCATGGAGGTAGCGGGAACTCAAAGTCATGCTGCTCATTTACTCCTATCTCGCCGCTGGCGATCACCGTTGCGCGGTTGCTCAAGCAGCCAATGGAAGTCTCGGGGTTTGCAATGCCAAACCCCATCAGTCTCGCTAGGTCGGCCTTCGACAGCCCGGCATCATCAAAGTGATCGGTCACCGTTGAGCCCCACCTTGCACCGTGGATTAGCATGCACTTGGCGAGAACAAAATCGAGGCGGGCGTCTAATTGGGCGAACTCGCTCCGCGTAGCCCTGAGTTCGGCCATCTTCTCCAAGACGAGCGCGGCGAGCCGCGTTGCCAAGGCTGCGGCTAGGCTCGTTCCCCGGCCCCACGCAATTTCGTCGGTCAGACCTTGCCTTCCCGGAGTTGCGACGCGCAACCCCGGTTGCGCTCGGGACCTGCTCAGTGTGAGCCTTTTCGCGGCATCGCCTGCGATCCCCGGCAGCGGCGCGCGATACGGCTGGCGACCTCCGGGAAACAGCACTTCCGGCGAAATACTACCCTTGAATCCCCAGCCAATGCGATTTAGGGGGCTCGCCATGTGCATGCTCTGGATTGGAAGCACCAGTCCCGATGCAAGGTTGAATGAATCTCCGCTTCCATCGGAGTTTGCCGCACCAACGGTGAGCGCATTCACGGAATCGGCTGGAGACAACACCTGACGATCCCACACTGTGTCCAACATCGACTTGATTGACTTAGCTTGCAATCCGCTGGCATCTAGCGCTGAGATGTCATCGTCAAGCTCCAAGTCCTTGGTGTAGTTACCGGCACTCACGACGAACAGTACGCCGCGCTCCCAGCTAATCCAATCCAGCAAGCGTGCCAGAGGACTTACCGCTTTCAGGAAGTGACGCCCTTCGTCGCCAATAGAGATGTTGAACACGCGAACTGAGGGGTAGGCGTCGAGAACATTGACGATTGCCCTGTGTATATAGTCAACCGAGAGTTGGTCATCCGGCAGTCGCTCGCGAACGGTTCCGTCCAAAGCCTCCACCTTAGGTGCCAAAACGGGATGGATCACGATCCGGTTTTGCAGGGTCTCGCCGGGCAGGACTCCTTCGCCGCAGACCATCACGGAGGCCACTTCGGTTCCGTGGAGGCGGTACTCCGGGTCGATTAGTTCACCGAGATTGTCTGGGTCAAGCACGTCAATTCGCTCTGTGAGCAGCGCATGATTTGCGAGAGGGTAGCCGTCCAATGCAGCGGCGACCGGAGAACCGGATCGAAGTGGCGTGGTGGTTGACCGGTCTCGTCGCAATGTTTCGCCAGATTCAGCGATTCGTGGAGCCGCAGTCTGCCCTGCTCCTTGGAAGAGTAGGACGTCTTCGCAGGCAAGGGCTGCAACTTCGGATAGCCGATCTTGATGGTCTATCGCCAACCGGGCCGTGTCGGCGGGCAATTCGATCAATGCGGCATGATAGGCGATCTCAGGACGAACGCTGAATTGGAGTACGTTGCCTCCACTGGCGACCACGCTTGCTTCAAATCGAGAGGCTGCGTCCTGATGACGGTCTCCTCGCCACCAAAGCTCCGCTTCCGCTCTCACGGGTTCTTGTGGCGACAGTTCGAGGCGACTGGCCCAGTTTTCAAGAACGTAGGAGTGACTGAGACGGTCTCGCGCTGACCAGTAGCGCACGTCTTTCAGCATTGCGAAGAGTTCCATCCACTTTGTGTTTAGACGTGGTCTCAGGCGCCCTCGTGCGTGGTCATGCCATCTCGCGATCACGTCTTGGACTGCTCTGGCGTTGGTGGAGGTAAAGTAATAGTGCTCAGTTAGGGGGCTGTCGGATGTCGTCCACGGACTTCCGGTGGACTTTTTTTCCAGATAGAACTGGTCACTTGGCTCCCTCTCTTCACCGGCGCTCTCGAAGAGCCACGACATCCCTATGCGCTCAACGGACTCACGGAAGTCTTTGATGTGATGCGCAACCTCGAAGACAAGCACGCGTTCTGGAGACATCCCAGCGGGTGACGCTTGTAACCAAGCATTGGTCACTTCTTCCAGCCGCTGCATCTTCGTGGCCACTGACGCCCTTTGGGCCGTGGACAATTCACGAGGAGGTCTCTTGTTGCCCCCGCCAGCACCTCTCGCCGGACTTCGCGTCAGGTTCCTAAAGACCAAGTATGGTAGGCGCTCGTCTGGCATTGCCGAAGGACCTATTGTCCTGAGGTGCTTGAGCGGCCTTTACGTGAGCGAAGTGTCGAAAGCTCGGAGTTGACAATCTTCCGTAGGCTGCTCTGAGGTTGTTCCAGCACGTACCTGCGTCTGATGTTCAAGGAAAACTGTTCCAGATCAGAGAAGCTTGCACCTGCTAACTTTCTTGCCAACTTCTCAATGTCGTATCCCAAAGACTGTTTAAGGGATTTCTTGAGGCGAGACAACCACTGAATTCGCTGTTTGACGGTTGGCTTTGGTAGATCGATCTTGATCTCAAACCGACGCCACGCCGCTCGGTCAAGCAGTTCCTCGTGATTGCTCGCCGCTACCAGAACGACATGGCTGGGAAGCGAGTCAATCTGGAGCAGCAGGGAGTTGACGACTCGCTTGATTTCGCCGGTCTCGTGCAGGTCGCCTCGCTCCTTGCCCAGCGCATCGAATTCATCAATAAAGAGCACGCAGGAGCGCTGGCGCACAAAGCTGAACAGTCGTCCGAGTCGTTGCGCCGTCTGGCCGAGATAGCTGCCGATGATCCCCTCATAGCTCAATGTAATCAGGGGAACCATAAGTTCGTAGGCAATGGCTTCCGCGAGTGAGGTCTTTCCATTGCCGGGAGGCCCTACCGCAATGAGACGATGGCGTGGTTTGAGGTTGTACGCTTTGAGTAGTTCACTTCGATGTTGCTCTTCTATCATCTGCCGGACGAGCTTCGTAATCGGGCTGGGAAGCACGAGTTCGCTTAGCTGTCTTTCGGGAGTCTTGGCGCTGAACAAATCGGTCGAAGAGATTTGATCCGCGATGACGTTGGCTGCTGCCTCTGGCTGTTTCGAGATTACACGATCTAGTCTGTCCGCCAGAGCATTGTGCTGCTTTGCTCTCTCATCAGCGATCAATGCTTCGACCGTGCGGCGCAAACGCGCCTGATCGCCCTTGACTCCGGCTTCTATCAAGCTCAGGACGAGATCAGACCTTGCCATTCCACCGCTCCGCTTCCTTAAGTGGGAAGCGCGCTCACTTATCGCGGCTTCTACAAAGCGAACGCGAAAGCACGCAATCCACAATCCCCCAACACGCCGCATTTGCTTAGGGCGTGATGCTAGTCTGTTAAGTTCTGCGGGCACCAGATTGCGCTGGTGCCCGCTGACAACCCTGCTGGTGTGGCGGAACTGGTAGACGCAGTGGTTTCTAAAACCACGGAGCTTCCCCGGCTCATTGTGGGTTCGAGTCCCACCGCCAGCAGGCTCAATCTATCCACATTAAGTCATCGGGCAACGGTTGATAAGAGGTGTCACTGAGAAGTTGGCAACTCCAAGGAGGTGCCCTTAAGTTCATTTGCCACGGCACTTATGCACGACTGGACCTGTTTAACCCTTGTTTTTTCTTTGTGGACAAATGGCGGCACCCCTTGTGGGAGGCGACGCTGGATTCGCCACTGCTTTTTTGCGTGGAGCGGAATCGCTTGACGAGTGCCCGGCGTATCGGGAGTGGACCAAAGACTGGACGCGCGGCTATCTGAGCCGCTGCCACGTTGCGAGATCGAATCGATGAGGCGGCGGGTCCATTTCCAGCCAGCGAATCACCAAGGTTGCGTTGGTCTCGCCCGCCCGGTCCCCGTTTGCCCAACTCGCGTCATCGATTCGCACGCGGTGCTCGGTCGCAGCCATGTCGAGTTGATCGGCGGACTTGCCGCCCGCGAGTTTTAGCTTCTCGTGGGAAAGGGCCGCATTCAGGGCTGCGACGATGTTGGGCGCTCGGCATACATGCGGACCAACCCACGAGTCTCCGGACTCGGCAAACACGACATATGGCATTGCGCTCTCGCCCGGCTCCACACCAAGGACATCTTCCACGTCGGTATCCGTAGCCGATATGAACCAACTGAACACGCGCTTGTTGGGGGACTGAACTGCTTCCCCGTATTGCGAGCCATCATCAGCTTCAATCGGGAATACTTCCTGGGTCTTGCCGGGGAGCATCTCGATCAACGCTCGCCTTGCTTCATCGATGTTCGCCGCGACCAGCCCGCCAACTTCGGCCTTCGGCTTATATGTAGGTGAGTACACCCACAGAAACAGTTCGCCACTCATCACCGCCTCCTTGGCCGCTAGCCTACATCTTGATGCGACATAGCCCCGCGTAGAACACCCCGGCACTATTGCCGACAGCGTATTCTTGCCGATGATGCGCGGCCCCATCAACAACGCAAACGGCTCAGGGCGGACTGTTCCGGCAGGCAGCACAGTCCTCGCACACAAGGCAGAACAAGGTGACTGGCAACCTTCGCAGCATGATTGACCGGGTATGGGACGCCTTCTGGTCGGGGGGCGTCAGCAATCCACTCGAAGTCATTGAACAGATCACGAACATGCTCGTGGTTGGAGCCACGAAAGCGATTTCGCGGTAACATGCGGCCAGCAGAATCGATCTTTGTTCGGTTTGTCAGGCTGATGCAGAGGATAAGAGATGGCCGCTAGGAAGGTTGAACCAGCAAAGAGCCCGGATGACGGCATTCCGCAGTGGATACACGACTGGTTTGACGACGGCGATCTCCAGCCGTTCTATGACTGGTTGAACGGTGCGGATTCAGGGTGGATTTCGGACTTGCCGGGCTGGCAAGGCGTAGGCGACTTTAGCGACATTGAGCCTGACTTCACCGATGCGAGGCGCGATGAGTTCGTTGTGACTGTGCCGGGCCGGGTGAGCTTGTACTTCGAAGACGCCAAGGGCGACGAAGACGGCATGGGAGGACTGGGCTCGGGAACATGCGATTTTGAGGCTGAGTTCGATCTAGATTCCAAAGAAGTCAGAGTGACCGTGTTTCCCGTTGACCTTGACGATCTGTTGCAGCCGGATTGGCCGGTACCGGACATTGACGTGCCGCTGCATTGCGTAGCCCGCCGTGTTGTAGCGGCCTTCATCGACATTAGAGGATTCACTTCTTGGCTGAATCAAACGCCGGACCGAAACGCCAACACTCCAGAACTAATGCTTGAGTTCTGGCGGGTGGTCATTTCTTCCACGCCAGAAGACCCGTGTCGTGTGATTCGGAAACCGTTGGGTGACGGCTGCATGTTCTTGTGGTTGCCCGACGAAGGTGAGGAGGGCCTCGTCGAAGCTATTCAGCAGGCGGTGTCTTCGCTGATCTCGGTCATGGAGGAGTGGAAGGTCGCCGCCGATGGGTTCAATTTCGCGCCACCTACGGGGATAGGCGCGGCGATTGCGACTGGAGAAGTTTTGTCTCTCAAGCAGCGCGAACACGGGTCTGCTGGAGAAGACTTTTACGACGTTGTTGGAGTGCCGCTCAATCTCGCGGCTCGAATCTGCAACCACGCGAAGCCGGGCCAGATACTAACTAGCGCCGATGTGCCGAAGCAGTTGCGAGAACCCCAAGGCTTCGTCTTCAACGCGTGGTCGTCCGTCGACGAGGCTCAGGCAAAAGGCTTCACCAAGGGTGCTCTAGATGGGGTTTGCGAAGTTGTCGCGAGTTGAACGAACGGGGTGCCTCTGGGACCATATCAGGTGGACGCTGCATTTTTATCGTCGTTCAGCAGGGGGTAACCTCATCGCACTCTCGCGCCACCTCTGCCCCAAGACGACGATGGAGCCATCACCACCTACATGTATGTGCGACGGGGCTTCCGGGAAGTCCGCGTTGCGTACGGCGTTTTGGTTAAGCTCTACGTCGCGCCGTGCGGGAAGCCGAATCACGCCGTCCGACAGGTTGGTTTCACTCTCCACTCGCTCCGCGATTTCTGCATCCAAGCCGAAACCCATGTTCGCGGCGTGGAGCCACGCGAAGCGGTATTCCCGGCCAGCAATCGGATTGCGCCAGACCGCAATTCCGGGTGACTCCGTCAGCCTGTGGAGCAACAGGCGGTAGTAGGCGCGAAAGAACTCCTCCACTTCGAGATCGAGGTCTTCCGCATCTTCGGGTATGTCGTAGGGGTCTACTAGGATCGTCCGCAAGAATCCGCTGCGGCTGAAATAGGTTGCCGCTCCCAACCTCAGGAACGGATAGCTACCGTCAATGGTGCGAAGATGTAGCGCCTGAAACTTGGCGCGCTCGGCCAGCGCCTTCGTAGCAGGATTCGAATGTCCCTTTGACTCGACCACGAGCCAGTCGAGCGCTCGATTGAGTCCGATGAGGTCTGGTCGCTTCTTACCCCTCCTCAATCGACGAGGCAATCCGCGTCCGTAAACGTCTAGATGAAGCAGCCAGTCAACGTCGAACAGGTCGGCTGACAGCAGCTTCGTCATTGTTTGGCCAACGAAGTACGAAACCGCTCCCTTTTCAGATGGGTCGAGACTCTTGTAGGCGTCCGACTTGATGAGACGCGAACCTGACTGTTGTAGATTCGCAAACAGCATGAAAGAGCGATAGATGATCTCGAACAGCGAGAACGGACCAAACCTCACAACCTCCGCAAGGCTAGGTCGCCCTACTGTGATTGCGGACCATACTAGCTGTCCCCAGTTGGTTGTGAGGTTGTGCTGCTTGTTGTGATGGGCCAGTGCCCCAGTAAAGCGATGGCCAGTGTAACCGATGCTGAGCGCCATTCCCTTACCTGCTTGTTAGCGGACGCGTTGGATCACACGAGGTCTGAGTGTGACGTCGCCGCATTGTTGAAGTCGTGCGTAGTCCAGTCACTCGACTTCTTTTGAATCAGCCCCTCAGCGCACTCTCTTGAAGCCTTTCGCTTGGCCGACTCGCCTCTGGGTACTTCGCTGCAAAGCGGTTGAAGAAGTTTCTTCACAGCAACAGCGGATGTCTCGATCACTCCTAGAGCGGCATCCTCGTGCCCTGATGACCATTTGTCGTCCGGTGTACCCAACAGATCGAGAATGGTGTCAGCGTTGACATTGACCTCTTCCCGCGTCTGCAACCACGGGTTGTTCTGAATAGCCCTGAGTTGATCCTTCAACTCTTGTACCGTCATCTTCCTGACTCCACTCCATCTTAGTGCTAGGGGACCGCTTGCGCGGAGCCTACTGCCGTGATCCCAACGGTGTGTCGTTCAAGTGGGAAGTTGATCCCAGTGGTGTTCGCACCACCCGTGACCGTCACTGCGCTAGGTATCGTAAATGACGGATAGGCTCCGTAGAGGTCGTTGTTCGTCAGCGAGCCGCTGGTGTCTCGATCAACGAAGCCGACGACGAAGTAGTCAGCGGGATCAAGGCCCGAGAGCGTGTAGGAAAACCCCGAAGATGCGTCCGTGAAGACTTCGCCTTCAACTTGCCCCGTTGCGACATCCACTGCTCGCACACGAACTTGATACGTTACGGCTTTCGGTGCCAGCTTGTTAACTAGCACGGCAATCGGGACGACGGGCGCGCTGGAGTCGTTCGTGTCTACCGTGGCAACTGCATAGTAGAGGTTTCCCGTGGTTAGTTGGGCCTGATTGATGCTCAGCACCACAAGCACTTGCGTCCCGTTCTGTTGCAGCGAAACGCCGAGCCAACTCTCCGTGCCAAAGTGAAACGCTTGAGGGTTACTCACAGAGAGCGTCCCGCCACCGATGTTCACCACGCTCGTGTAGGCAGTCGCTGCTCCGGACGGAACAAGGACGATGTTGTTAGTAACGGCTGCCGTTGGCGGATTGGCTGGGAGTGTGCCTCCCGCTGCGATCAACGCTGCTTCTGCACGCACGAGTCCAAACCCGTACTCGGCGTCGTACCCTGACGTGCCAAGGTCCAATGCCGTACTGGTCAAGATAGTTCGGATGTTGGCTGGAGTGAGAGAGGGGTTGACTGCGAGCATCAGGGCGGCAACACCAGCCACGTGCGGTGAAGCCATCGAAGTACCCTGCTGCCATTGGTACTTGTTCACAGCAGGTGTCGCCGTGTCGTCGCGCCAAGTGCTAAGGACGCCGTCCTGCGTGGAGAATGGGAACGTTGTTTCTCCACCGGGTGCACAAACAGTCGTGCCACTGGTGGTGTTGCTGTACACCGCGCGGGCATAGTTTCGGTTGATAGCGCCAACCGCAATGACCTCCGCATACGAGGCCGGGAAGTTGGGCGCATTCCCTTGCTGTGCGTTGTTCCCCGCTGCGGCGATCAGCGTGCATCCTGCTGTACTTGCAGCGGTAATCGCATTGGCCAAGACTGTCGTGCTTGCCGGACTACCGAGCGACATGTTGATGATGTCTGCTCGGTTGGGTGGCAATGTGCCGCTCGCGTTCGTCAAGCGTGCTGCGTACCTAACTGCCTCAGCTATGTCGCTGTCGGCTCCTCCGCCTGCTCCCAGTACGCGCAATGGCATGAGCTTGCAGTTCCAATCTACGCCTGCACCACCAGTCGAGTTGTTCGACGCCGCGCCTATGGTTCCAGCCACATGAGTGCCGTGGAACGAAGAGCCTTGCCCCGGATTGTCGCCGGGATCATCCGGGTTGTTGTCGATGCCGTTTCCGTCAAGTGCAACTTGTGGATTCGAGATGAAATCGTAACCACCTATCAATCTGCCTGCCAAGTCCGGGTGACTCAATACGACGCCTGTATCAACAACGGCGACGATGACAGAGGTTGAACCGGTGGTGATGTTCCACGCCGCAGGAAGATTGATGGCGTTGTAGTGCCAAGCTTGATACGCGGCGAAGTGCGGGTCGTTTGGAGTCAGGAAGTGACGGCGAATGTAGTCCGGTTCGGCAACTGTAATGTATGGGTGCATCGAAAGGTGGGCCGACAGATTCGCCAACTCTACGAGGTGGGAAACTGCGGAGTGGAGTGGGTCCGTTGAGGTCGGCTGCAAGCGTTCTGCCACTACGGCTCCTCCACTGAGGGTTCGTGCTGCGGCGAGGCCGTGTAGGGCTAAGAGGTCAGCTTGCATTTGGGTGGAGACGTTCTTTTCGAAAGTAACTAGCAGGCGGTCGGGAACAGCATCCTGACCTTCAACTGCGACTTCCATTGGATCGTACTCGGTCTTTGGATAGTCGGGGAACGGCGGGCGAACACTGGACGGGCTACCGGATAGAACGGTTACGTCCATCCGCCACTGTGTGCTCGTGCCGGAGAAGAGAGTGATGTCGAAGATGATCGTCGCGCCCGCACCTCCCGTTACGGCGAAGTTACCGAACTCGGGATTGGTTGTGCCGTTTAGTGTGAGGAGGTTCGTGGTAGTTCCGTCGAATCGACTGACCGTAAGGTCCACATCCTGATTGGTTCCGTCAAGCCAACTGATTTTCACGTTGTATGTCGCGGTGTTCCCTTCGGTGAATGTCACGCGGTCCGATGTGTCTCCGCCAGAGCTAGAGAGGGTTCCCAAGACGAATAGCAACTCGCCTGCCTTCGGACCTGCGACTTGAAGTGGGCTGGCCGTCGTAGAGTCGGTCGCTTCTGCCGCCGTGACAACTGGGTACTCGTTGAAGGGGGTAATCGTGCCAGAGATGTTCCCTGTCGGAGACCCACCGCCGCCACCCGAACCCCCTCCACCATCGTCCTCACCAGCGCAGCCAGCCAGCATAAGACCAACAAGCACTGCAAGCAGCAGGCGCTTTCGCATGGGTACCCCCTTGAGGTGAATTGACAGTGTTTGGCCATCTGGCCTTGGCGCAGAGCTTAGCTATAGCGCGTGTCGAAGAAAACAGAAACTATGTCGCGTGCGGCGATACTGATACTGGCTGCACAGGACAGATTCGCCCGTATTGCGTTGTAGTGCTCTTCGCGTCGATCTATAGGCGCATCTCTGGTTGCGTGCGCGCTAGTCAACCGGAGTCTTGGCAACCGCCGACAAAGCCTCAACTAGGATGGTGGCGAGAATCAAAGCCGATGCAATCAAGCGCATGTAATCTCCAGTCGAGAATGCGGCCCAAAGAAGCAGCAGGTGAGCACCAGTCTTGGCAATCCAGCACAGTGATTGCGCCGTCGTCCAACGACGGACTTGTGTCGTGCGTAACTTGGGAGCGGACATGGTTCGGGACCCCTGAATATGGCCGCCTTCATGGCCGCCACTCAAGTAATCCCGTCATTGCTGCAACAACTCGTCCTACCCGGTTGCGACCGCCCAGATGGTGGGCCTCTTGTGGCGCTGGTTGTTGCATCGCAACACTCATTCATCCTCAGCGTAGGCTTCAACCGAGCCATCGAGTTTCTTGTGCCCAGCGGGCAAGTCGGGGCTTGAGTACAGTGCCTTGGCCTTCTGAAAGGCTGTCTTGAGGCGTCCGCGAGAGAGAGCGGAGCGGTCCAAGCCCATCCTGTTTGCTACTTCGGCTTGGTTGAGACCGGGTTCGTCCTTGAGAATGGACATCACTTGGCCTTCTCTTCCCTTCTTGGGCGTTTTCAGTTTTGCCGACTTGATCGCGACCTTGGTGTCCCGTTGAGACATCGCAAGAAGTTGCTTGGCGGTTTCGATCCTCGCTACGGCTTCGGTCAACCAACGCTCGCATCCCTCCGCAATGAAGTGCAGGTTTGTGAAGTTGATTTCTGGCGCTTCGTTGCGCCGAGCGTCTTCGCTGTCCCAGTGCTTGTACTGCCAGTTGATAGACGCGACGACAGCTTCCCATGCCTTACGAAGTTGACTCGCTACAGCGGGTCCGTTCTGTGCCGTTGGAATGCCGGGCATGATCGTCTTTCCCAAAGGCGCTGCAACAGCTTCCACGCACGCCTCTATCTCGCCCATCCACCACTGAAACAGGTGCCAGTCCGTCGTGAACAGTCGCTCTTCTTCCTCTGGGCGCTGGAAGGTGTCGATCCGTGCAAAGCCAACCGTTGAGAGATCGAGGTGGGGGTACACCTTGCTTCGCCAATGACGCAGCAAGCCATCCGAGATCAGGAAACACGGGACGTGGTTCTTAATGCGGTACCACAACTTGGGCAAAGAGGATTGCGCCTCCGCGAGCCCCTTAAGTGCCTCATCGAAAGATGTTTCAGCCATTGCCGTGGACTCCAAATTCAACCGTCCAACATTCTACAGGCCGACGCGACACCAATGTCTGAATTGAGCGAGTTGTGGAAAGGTGTCGGCTAGAGTCCACACCGTTGAGGTTCGTTCACATCGACTCACTCTTGGGAGCACAACCGCCGAACCAGAAGAGAAAGCCGACACACCTAGATCGCCGAGTGGAGCGTCTTCAATCGGAACTGAGCGGCGTTCTTAGGTAACGCTCAACCGCCTTTTCGATCACGCGAGAGACGCTGGGTGGTCGGCCTTGGGCTTTAGCTTCGGCCTTGGCACGGGCCTTCAACCTCTTGTAGAGATCGGGGGCCATCTTTCCGGCGTAGGGACGGCGCTTCTTCGACTCTGGTAGCTCTTTCCTGCCCATGACCTGACTCTAGCCGTTCCGAATAAAAGTAATACCAAAATAAACCCACGACTCAGTCGATTTCGGCCAGCATAAAGGTTATACTTCTATTGGTTCAGGTGACCGGGCACTTCGGCAACTCTTGCCCCGCCCGACACCTCACCGCGAACCTCAATCCCGAACAGCAACTTTGCCAAAGGCCGCGCTCTCTGTGCCGCGCTTGCGGCTTTCCTGATACGGCGTCCGAAAGGAGGACTGCCATGCCTACCGTCTACGAGATCGTTACCGAACGGATTCTGAACCTGCTTGAGCAGGGCACGCCGCCGTGGCGCAAGACTTGGGCGGCACCGGAGTTCATGCCCACCAGTCTCGTGACCGGCAAGCTCTATCGCGGCGTCAACGTGGCGCTGCTTGGTAGCGCTCCCTACGGCTCGCCTTTCTGGGCCACGTACAAGCAAGCGCAGAAGTGTGGAGGCAACGTGCGCAAGGGCGAGAAGGGCTGGCCATGCGTGTTCTGGAAGCGCATCGAGGTCGAGGACAAGGAGACCGGCGAGACCCGCCAGTCCTTCATCCTGCGCTACTACACCGTGTTCAACGTCGAGCAGTGTGACGGAGTGGAAGCCCCGGCGCTGCCCGGACGCAAGCCCAAGCTCTTTGATCCTATCAAGTCGGCTCAGTGCATCCTCGACGACATGCCAATACGCCCGCGCATCAGCTACGGTGGAAACGGGGCGTTCTACTCGCCAAGTCGGGACACTGTCACGTTGCCGGAGCCGGGATACTTCGACCGCGCCGAAGAGTTCTACAACGTCGCCTTTCACGAGCTTGGCCACTCCACGGGCCACGAGAGTCGGTTGAACCGCAAGGCTGTGACGGACTCCTTCCGCACGCGCCACGAGTACAGCCAAGAGGAGTTGGTCGCCGAGTTCTGCGCTTCGTTCCTGTCTACTGAGGCAGGGATAGAACGCCCGGTCATCGAGAACAACGCGGCATACATCGCGCACTGGAAGTCCTTCTTGAGGGGCAACTCCAAGGCGCTGGTGATCGGCGCAGCCCAAGGCCAGAAGGCTGCGGAGTACATTCTGAACACGGCCAACGAATCGAGTCAGGAAGCGGAGGCGGCTCCAGAAGCGATGCTCAAGAGGGCGGCATAAGCCCTGCCCTCGCGAAAGCGCTTTCGCGGCGCGACTCGATTCGGGGCACGAAAGCGCTTGCACACTTTAACCGGAATGGCGTTTTCTGCCCGAACGAGATGCCGATTTAAACCGGAATGCCGTGTTGTGGCCAGAATCGTCTGCACAGTTAAACCGGAATGGACGCTTCAAGGTGATCCTCGAAGCGTCCTTGCCGTCTGCACGTGAGACGGGCTTCCAGCGGAGCAATCGCAAACCTAACAGGCACGGATGCCGAAATCCTCTGGAACCCCTGAAAATAAACCTCCGCAGGCATGTGCTCGCCACGGAAAATGCCCTCTGAGCGCTCCAGAACCGCTGGTATGATACGGAGGTCGCCCACGGGCGCGGATTTGCAACAGCGACGCGCTGAGGGCTTTAGGAGACCAGAAACAGGAGCAGCAGTGTAGCTGCTTGGGCAAGTAACAACCTTTGGATGCGTCTTACGCATCTGCGGCACAGTACGAATCCGCCAGATTCAATGATTTCAACGCCGTAGACGCGAGAGACGCCCCCGTTTGGGGGCGTCCTTGCTGTCTGCTCGTTGGAAGGGCTTCTGGCGGAGCCTGTACTGTGGGCGGCACGGGGGCGTCTCCTCCCAATTTGGCGTAACCTCAAGCCCGCCGAAGACTCTTCTTCCCGTAGTGCGTGGTGCGCACGGGAAGAGGGAACCATGAAGTATGTGCTGATTCTGTTCGTCTTGCTGACGCTTGTTGTGCTTGGAGCATGTGACGACAGCAAGGACGGTGGTGGAGGTGGCTCGTCGGGCGGCGGGAGTACGCCACCGCTTGCGTTGACACTCGATACCTCGACCGTTCCAGACGGCGACGAAGGCGTTGCCTACACGTTCAACTTCCAAGCTTCTGGCGGGACATCACCCTTCACGTGGTCCGCCACGGGAACGCTTCCAACTGGCCTCGCTCTGAGCGCCTCTGGTGTTCTCTCCGGAACACCGACGACCACCGGCAACCACTCGTTCTCCGTCACGGTGTTCGACAGCGGCACGCAGATGGACACCGGCAACTTCATCCTGTTCGTTCAACCGGCACCGCCTCAGACCACGCCCGGTACGTTCAGTGCTTCATCGACCTGCGCTATCGGCCAGAACGCAGCCGACTTGGCCGTATCGGATTTCGGGACTGACGGCAAGCCCGACATCGTGACGGCGAGATCGGGACCATCGATTCAAGGCATCACACTGACGACTAATACCGGCTCGCGCACGTTCGCCGCACCTGCCAACTACACCATCGTCGGTTCAGGACCGATGTACGAACTGGCTTCAGGCCACCTCAACGGCGATAGCTTGCTGGACGTAGTAGCCATTGGACTGTCCTCACCGGGAGGGCTCCAAGGACTGTATTACTTTCAGAACACCGGTAGCGGGTTCACCGGCACGATCCTTGGGTGGCTAAGTGGCAACACACACAGCGTGACCATTGGCGATGTAACCAGCGACGGCTACCCCGACATCATCGTGGGCTCTTGGACGTTCGCGGCACCTCAGGGTAGCTCGCAAATCACCGTCTATCGCAACAACGGCTCCGGCCAGTTCACTGCCGCCCCATCGCGGTCCGTGGGGCAATCGAACCGACTTCAACTCTACTTCTGCCAGTTGCAAGCTGGCGGCGACGCGGCGGTTCTGGCACTGGAGTATGACGGTGGGGCGGGGGACTCGCGCTTGCATGTTCTGCGAGCGACATCTGCTAACAGCACTTGGCTAGCCGTTCCAACAGTTACGAACCTTGGCACCGGAGTCTCGTCGCGAGACTTGGCTGCTGCGGACTTCAACGGTGACAACAAGATCGATGTCGCCACCGCGAATGCCAACGCGAGCATTGGGCTCTTCACAGGAAACGGCACAGGCGGTTTCACCTTCAATTCGTCTCTGACGTTGGCTCACGGCGCTTACGGGATCGTGGGCAAAGACCTAACCAACGACGGTGTTCCGGACCTCGCAGTTACCCACTGGACAGACGATGACAGCCTCACCGTGTTCTTGAGCACTGGTCCGCTCAGCTTTGGGTCCGGGGTCAACTATGCAGCGGGAGCCCGGCCCAAGGACATCAGGGCGTCGGATGTCGATTCGGATGGCTCAGTGGACCTCATCGTCCTAAACGACGTTCAGGGTACAGCGTCCGTGCCTGATCCCGTGCGAGACGCCACTGTGCGGTACGGCGACTAGCAGCCGCCACACGAGTCTTCACCTCAAACTCTCAACTCAAACTCTCAACTCACAAGGAGCGACCAATGGGCAAGAGCAAGCACTTCACGTTCGACGGTGGCGCGGCCACGTTCTTGGGGACGGGAATCGGAGCCTTTCTTCTCACGCTGTTTACGCTAGGTATCGGATACCCGTGGGCTGCCTGCATGTACTACAAATGGCGAGCTAAGCACACTTACATCGATGGGCGTCGCCTCAAGTTCGTCGGCAATGGGTTCGACATGCTCGGTCTCTGGATCAAGCAGTTCGCGCTGATGGTCATCACGCTCGGCATTTACACGTTCTGGGTGATCCCCGGCATCGCCGCGTGGGTCACAGAGCACACCGATTTCGAGGACGCGGGCCAGCCGACCCACCAGTAGTACCCAAACGAAAGCGATTTCGCCCCACAACTGGAGCACTCCCGCATGATGAGGTTCGTCCCGTTGACCCAGCCTTTCTTGACTAGTTGACCTCACGCGCGGTTGCCCGGTCAAATGGACTGCGGTTCAAGCGAACTCGAACCCGCATCGCACTAGCAGAGATAGGCCATGTTTGACGCCGACACACTCGCGGAAGCCATCAAGATGGCGATGAAGGACGAGGACTTCCAAGCGAACGTCGTAGTCCTTCTGCTCAGTCGGTTAGAACAGCACATTCGCGAAGGCAAGCTCGCAGGTGCGGCGTCCCTGATGTTGCAGCGCCTTTTGGCGGACTACGAGAAAGTCGGCAAGGCTCTTGATGGAGTCACAGCCGACTTGAGCAAAGACTGGCGCATCAAGCAGGGCGGCGAACACGGTGGGCCGACATCCACTGGCGAGCTACTGCGCATCACCGACAGCCTCAATAACGCGATGAGGAGCTTCGAGAACTTCGTCGTTGAGTGTACGCGCCTATCTGTCGAGGAGCGCAAAGCGGGGGCTTCGTGGGCGAGCTACGAGGCGCAACAAGCCACCGACGACGGAATCGACTACTCTGAGTGGGAGAGCGTCCCCATCACAACCAGACCGCATCACAAGAGCATAGCCCACAAGAAGCGCAGGCAACTGGCCGACTACCTGCTCAAGAACCACATCGCCGATCATCGTCTGAAAGCGTTAGGTCGGTACCTGAACGGTTCCGTCCCCTTCAAAGAACTGGAGAAGGAGTGGGAAGGCTTCCCGATCCCGGAGACCCTACTTGACTGTCCGCACTTCGCGGAGTGTTTCCCTGATGACTGGCAACGCTTGGTCGTCAATGCCTCTTTGGGCAACATGCCAGTCGGTGAGGCTCGCTTCGATCCAGCGGTGGACTTGGGTGACGATGACTTAGACGCCGGGTTCGCAAAAAAGTCGGCTGAGAAAAGGTGCAAGCAGCGTACCACGAAGCCCGCCAAGAAATCCAAACGTAAGCCCAAGACCAAGAGCGGGAAGCGTGCTGGCAAGCTTCCCAGCCATCAGACGACGCGGCTTGGCAGCGGTCGTTTCAAGGGGCGGCCCCGAGCCCGATTGGTCGAGGACAGCCTGTGCCTCACGCTCGACATGCTTAGGCAGCGTGGGCTGTTCAACAAACGCGAGCATCAAGGACAGTTTGTCTGGATGGATGAGGGAAGTGGTCAGAGCTTCACGATCAACTATCAGTGGGACAACTCGTCGAATGAACAGCCGGAGTTGGGCCTCGGCTACAGCGTCGAGGTTGTTGAAGAACCAGACGTGCTTGGTGATGCAGCCCTCCGCTTCGGTGAGGCACGCACTGAGCCACAGTCCTCCAAGCGGTCCAAGATTCAGCGCATTCAGTTTACTCCAAAGGAGCTTCCGAACGGTGGAGTCGAATGGCAGTTCTTGTGTCCCGAGACGGGCGAGTGCGCGAAGAAGCTGTACCTGCCTGCGTTAGGCGACTCGTTTGCCAGCAAGGAGGGGCACGGGCTGAAATACGCCAGCCAATACAACAAACAGCGCCGCGTCGTGCCCGGTGCTGCGTAGACGAAAGCGATTTCGTCTGGCGTTGGTACAATGGCGTCGCGGGGTTCTCCCGCAGAAAGCGAATAAGCGATGCCTACCTACAGAACTTCACGACCCAGTGGACGCCTAACGACCAACGAAAAACAAGTTGGGAAGTTCACGATCCAGACCTTCAAGGAGTCCGCCGAATTCGGCTGGATCGGGTACCGCATCATCAACGACAAGGGTGAAGCCGTGCTGGAAGTTCTCGAAGGCAGCGACGCGGAGTTCGATGAGGCCGTGAAGTTGGCGCAGAGGATGGCGCGAGAGGAAGAGGGGCAAACGCTGTGCGAACGAGCGAATAGACAGTAGCGGGACGAACTCCGATGCCTCGAAAGTACCATCTTTACACACTTACGGTTCGCCCTCATCGCCGAAGGACGAAGGGCAAACTCAAGAAACAGTCGGCCCGCAGGCCGAAACAAGTGAAGGTCGTAGCGCGTTCCAAATTCGATGCGGAGTTGATCTTTCGAAACGCCAATCCGGGCATGATGGTTGTCGAGGCTGAACGCGGAGAGCAGGTTGAAGTTTCTAGGGTCCGTCCATGAGTGCGAGCAAACTGGAAGTCACTCCGGTGCCATTTCCTAGCTAGAGAGACACGTACGTGAATTTGCTCGGTCAGTGTCCAGCCACCCAATCTTCTTTTTTGTTAGGAACATCCGGCCTCAACGCATAGAATACGCCCGTCGAGGTTGGCTACAAACTTACAGAAGTCACCCGCGCAGACTCGCCGTACTACGCTGACCTCGACAATCAGCGCTGCGCGGGTTCATTTGTGATTCGGTTCGGACATGAGCAGGCGACAATCGAGGCAGAACTACAAAGGCCGTCCTTCGGGGCGGCCTTCTTCTTTGATTGTTGACTATTCTTTGCTGTGTCCTGTCCCGGTGAAGGAGTTCTGACATGGGAGAAACCGCTAACGCCCAGTCCGTAGAGCCGCCCAAGAGTACGACACCGGAGTGGTGGCTTGAGGAACTGAAAAACCGAGTGCGGCCCCACGAGAAGTGGTTCAGCGACTCCGTGCTGTTCAACCCGTGGGAGTTTACGGACGATGGGTTCTACCTACGCTTCTTACGTTTGCCGCTGGCGGTTTGCATGGCTAGACTCCGTCCCTCGTCGAAGCTGCTCTTTGCCCATATCTTCACGTTCTCGTTTCCAAGGAATAAGAAGCCCAAAAACTGGTACTTCGGCGACCGTCGAGCTTCCAGCATTCTTGGCATGACGCACGAGACGGTTCGACGGGCCAAGAAGGAGCTAGTCGAAGTGGGTGTCCTGCGGGAGATCGTGAAGGGAAGCAAGCGGATACTCAGGCCACACTCACCCAAGACCGGCAAGGACCTGACCCGAAAGGCTGGGAAGCACTTGGCGTTCGTTCCCGTCTTCCTGCACTTGATTCCCCTGCTTCGCGAGAACAACGCTCGCACGTGGGTCGTTGACCTTCTCGTGTACTCGCGAATCGTTCGTTCCGGTCACATGTTTGTCGGTACGCCTAATCGGATCGCTCGCATCCTGAACCTCAAGCACGAGACCGTGACGCGCTCCATCCTTACACTCAAAGAGTTGGGGCTGATCTCTGGAGTCACCTATGATGGACACAAGTATCCGACGAATCTCTGGCCACTAAGCCACTTCGCCCATCGCAATGCACTCAAGGAAGTCCAGATTCCTGACTTCGATGATCTTTAGAAATGGCTGCTGTTTGGTGAGATTTGCCTACTGGATGGAATTCCATTGAGCAGCCAAGTCGTTCCATTTGGTAGTCCGGAAATGTCCAAACAGCAGACGCCACATTCCGATTGGCAGGCTAAGTAAAAGCACTGAATAACATACTGGCCGATTAAAACCCGGTGAGAGACACGCGCCACGCTGCGCTCGCTCCGCTCACTTGCGTGGGAATGATCGCTCCGCTCACTAGTAACTACAGTGAAGGCAAAGGCAACCCCTCCCCCCAGTTGCGCTCACCCCCCTCCCCCAAATCCAGCTACGTGAAACCGCTTTCGCTCATCGCTGGTCTGTCGCAAGAGCATGTACAATCTTGGTGCGGACGAAACCCAACAGCGTTCAACATGGAGAGCCATCAGGGCTCGGAGTCACGTTGGACAACCCGTGCGTCAGAAGCTGGAGCTAGGCCTTGAGACTCGACAAGAACTACCACACGCCTATCGAAACGGGGCTTCGCTTTGAGGGCGTCTCGCTTTTCAACGAGAACGAAGACAAGTACATAACGAACATCATTCTGCGGTTTCGTTCGTTTCTCCCAGCCGAGCCCTTTCAGGCTCTGGTCGCCGTTGAAGCGGAAATCTTGTCGGGCAAGAACTCGTTTCATGCTCCGGGCGACACTCAGACGAAGTACATCGTTCGTGACGAAGTTGGGGATACGACCGGGCAACACACTCTTCTGCCTTTCCGAGCCTCGTTGATCGACGGTCTGCCCATGAACGGCAGGACCATTGACCTTCGTCCGCTGCCCGCTCTTCACGCTCGTGTTTACTCGAAGAAGGGGCAGGAGATGGGCCAGCGAGTATGGGGCGATGGCTTTGCCTTTGACGATCTGCTGTTCTCCACCTTTCAGGTATCGACTAGACCGGAAACTGAACTGGACGACGACGATGCCCCGTGGGTTACGATGCGAGCGTACCGCATCCAGATGCAGGGCAAGGAGGGCCTGTTTCGAACGTTTCCCGGTGATTCGGTCCCACATGCCGAAGCCATGCGCGAGTTCGTCAACAAAGTTCGCGACGAACCTCTGCCCGAACCGGACTACGTGACATACCCGGACCACTACCTAATGCTACCTAACGGCACATACAAGGAGTGGGACAAACTCCAACGCGCCTATGTCGCCTTGGCGGGCCTGCTGCGGGCGGCGACTGGATTGCAGCCCAAACTTTGCACCCACCTGTCCCCGGCAGAGCATGGGCTAGACGATGCCCGCTTCTGCCTGTTCCGCGACGATGACACGATGCCAGATGATTGGTGCATCGACTCCATCCCTCTAGCGAACAGCGAGTCCACTCTCGCGCCCGTGCTGGCGGAGTGCTGGCCGAGAGTCGAGCATCTGCTCGAATCCGGATTCAACTTTGCGGCAATCTCAGGCTGGTTCCACCGACACAAGAACATGAGCCCTCTGGAGCAGGGTTTTCTGAACGGGTTTGTCTTCCTCGAATGCGTGAAGGCGCAGTGGCTGAGTGCATTCGACGGCGTGCCGATCTCAAGCGTTTCGCGAGACTTCGCTGGGAGCGTGAACCGGATGCTCCGCAGCGTTCTAGGTCACCGAAAGTCAGTCAACTCGCTGACAGAGTTCAGGAACCGCATGGTTCACGAAGGAGTATCCGGCGTTCCGTTCGATGAGTTGATGCGGCGGTATTGCGAACTCAGCAAGCTCTGCACGGCGGTGTTCCTCTCGCTAGCGGGTTGGGAGGGGAGGTGGTCAGCGTTCGATGTCAACAAGAACGGACGGATGGAAGTGATTTCAAGAAAGGCTTGGTGGACACCACCAGACTTGGACGTGCTATCGGTTCTGCCGGTGGCATGAACAGGCTCGGTGAACAAAGTTGAGTCCAGATTCAGTTGACTATCTTCTTTCTTGTGGGATTGACCGACCCGCTGAAACCCCCTAGAACTAAACCCTGTGAGGGCTCCTGCGAAAGGGAAGGTGTATTTCTAAACCTTCACACAGGGAGCAAGTCTTGAAAACCCATCCTCAACCTGACGACGCCGCGAAGCGGCCCGCCGTCATTTACGCACGTGTTAGCACGCTTGAGCAGCAGTCAGAGGGCTACTCGGTCGCGGCTCAGTTGAAACTGCTTCGCGACTATGCGAAGGCCAATGGTTTCTGCGTTCTGCGGGAGTTTGTCGAAGCTGAAAGCGCGAAAGTCGCCGGTCGCAAGGCATTCGGAGACATGCTCCAGTTCGTGAGCGAGCGACCTGAGTCTGCACCTGCGATCCTAGCCGAAAAGACGGATCGCCTTTACCGCAACCTCGTCGATTTCGTGAAGGTGGACCAACTCGGTGCATGTCTGCATCTGGTCCGCGAGGGCGAGGTGCTCAGTCCCGGCGTCTCGACGGACAAGACGTTCATGCACACGATCCACGTTGCGATTGCCAAGCGTTACAGCGACAACCTTAGTATGGAGGCCAAGAAAGGCATGAGGCAGAAGGCCGACGAGGGCATGTGGCCGACAAGTGCGCCCATTGGATACGCCAACGTTCGGGGCGAGGAGGGCAGGAACATCATCATTCCTGACCCGACGTACGCGCCGATGATCGAGTGGATGTTTCAGCAGTACGCGACGGCCAGCTACTCGATGAGCGAGATTGGCAGAATGGCGGATGAGCACGGCTGGCGTTCACCGAAGACAGACAAGCCCTTCTGCGCGCCGTCTGTCGCCCTAATCCTCAACCGAAGAATGTACACCGGCATGTTCGAGTGGGGCGGCAAGTTGATAGATGGCGTCTATGAACCGCTCATCTCCATAGACCTCTGGCACCGCGCTCAGGAAGCCCGAGACAAGCGCAACAGCAAGGGCAAGAAGTCGGTCAAGCGCAAACACCTCTTCGCCTACAACAGCCTGATTCAGGACGCTGCGTCGGGCCGCCAGTTCGTCGGCGATGCCAAAAAAGGCGGCAAATACCGCTACTATGCGCCCGGTGGCAAGCACAAAGGCCCCGGAAAGAAGATGCGCTTCCGTGAAGAGGAACTGGACAAGGTCTTCGCAGGCGTCCTTCGCCAACTCGACTTTGGCGAGGACATCCTGCGCATTGTTGCCGATGGACTCAAGCAGAGCCAAGCCCACAAGAAGAAGCTCCATGCGGCTTCTCTCGCCCGCTTGCAGGCGGAGTACACCAAGCTTGAGACCCGAGCGGACAGAGCCTACGAGGACTACCTCGAAGGCAAGCTCACGGAGGACCGCTGCATGCGCTTACAGGAGAAGTGGCGCAAAGAGCAGGAGGAGCTACTCGCGAAGATCGAGCAACACCAGCAGGCAAGCGAGGACTTCGTCGAGGAGGGCGTTCAACTGCTCGAACTAGCCAAGAAGGCCCACACGCTGTTCTTGAAGCAGGATGCGGTAGAGAAGCGCAAGATGCTTCAACTACTGTGTTCGAACTGCACTTTCGAGGACGGTGAGTTGAAGGTCGAGCTTGAGCAACCCTTTGAAGCGCTGCGACTTACAAACGCCGAGTGGCAGAAAAAGAAAGTCGCCGGAGCCGATTCCGACGACCTTCATCAAGTCTGGCACGCCCGAGAGGATTCGAACCTCTGACCTGCGGCTCCGGAAACCGCCGCTCTATCCAACTGAGCTACGGGCGCGTAGTCATGAACGATAGAGTGCTTCACCTGACCGTCAATCAGGGGAGAAAGCCACCCGAGCCTCGAGTGCTACGACTCTTCAATCGTCACGGCGAGACTGCGCAGGTACTCAAGCACTTTCTCAAGCGACTCGGTGTCGCCTTCAAGCGAAAGCTCAAGAAAGCCCAGTTCGTCAGTCACGTTGGCACGAAGGATGTTGAACGAAACGCCGAAGCGCGTCGAAATGTTGTGCAGGATCGGCTCGCGGATCAGCTTCTGTGGGAAGCTAAGCGAAAGTTTGCGAATGGTAGCCGCCATCATCACTCCTGGTAGGGTTACGCGAATTGCGAAACCACTGAGCCCCTACATTCTAGACGCAAACCACCCGCTGTGACATCCCGGAAAACCCTAAATTCGTACGCTCGCAAGCGCCTTGCCAGTTTCTTTGCCTTGACAAGGTGAACGAAACCCCTCCGGCACCGTTTGTAGACCCTATGCTCCTGCGTTTGCCTACTGCCTTCTTGGTAACTGCGATCCTGCTTGGTGCATGTGTAGCTAAGCAGACCGCCGCGCCGGTAACCAAGCCGCTGCGCATTGACGTCAGGAAGGAGAACGGCGCGTACAACTGGTTCCTGAACGGAGGTTGCACTTCAGCTGACGTAGATTCGCTTCGAAAAGCGACTAGTGATTTCGCAGAAGTTGTTGATGAGCGCGTCGGGCTTACTGGCCGGGACGTGGATGGTGTTAGCCACAATGTTGTCATTTTTACCGCACCACCAGATGCGCCTGCTATGTGGTTCCTGCAAGCCGCCGAGCAGCTAGTCTCGCACTTGCTTTACCGCGTTGAGGCCCATCTGGTGTCGGCGAGAGGAGAGCGGGTACCGGTAGAGCTTCCGCGCGACGAAGGCCTATCCTACTTCTACAACTCACTCCACTTGGCGGTCACGGTGTCCAACGGGACCATCCAGTTCGCGATCGGGCTTACGCCCGAGGACCAGCAGTCAATAGAAGGGGCGACCCTGAAGCTGTCCGAACTCGATGGCGGCGATTGGAACTCCGCAATCTGGCAGACTGCGGCGGCTGAACTCTCTCGATCGCTTCAGGAATCGGAGAAGCGAACTACAGGAAGGCGGCCCGGGATTGTACGAGACATCCTCATTGCTGTCGAGGACGACTTGCCATGGGGTGCACTCTTTATCGTCCTGGACGCCCTTGACCGGGCAAGCACAGATGACGGTCGTGACGGACCAACTTTTGTTGCGTGGCCGTTGGCGCCCATCGAAGGCGAAGTCGAAACCGAGGAAAACCGCTAGGTCTAGCCTGAGGCTGCAGATGTGGGGCCCCAGGCTGACTAACCCTTGGGTGCGCCGTCGGTTTCGAAGCTGGCTTCGCGTTCGGGACCTACGCTGATGATGCCGATCGGCACGCCGACGAAGTCTTCTACGTAGCGCAGATAGGCGCGGGCGTTGTCCGGCAGGTCGGCGGCGTTGGTTGCCTTGCTGATGTCGTCCTTCCAGCCCGGCAGCGTTTCGTACTTTGGCTTAAGCGCGATGAACTTGCGGATGTCGGCCGGTAGTCCGGGCGCGTCGTGCCCCTCATAACCCACGCCTACCTTCAACTCGTTAAATCCTGACAGGACATCAAGTTTTGTGATCGCGATGTGCGTAACGCCGGAGATTCGGCAAACGTAGCGCAGCGCGAACAGGTCGATCCAGCCGCAGCGGCGCGGGCGCCCTGTGGTCGCGCCGAACTCGCCGCCGGCCTCTCGCAACTTGTTGCCGGTTTCGTCGGTCAACTCCGTGGGGAACGGGCCTTCACCAACACGGGTGCAGTAGGCCTTGGTGACGCCGATGACTTTCTCAACCGAAAGTGCGAGCCCTACACCCGCGGGGATGCCGGCCGCCGTCGTGTAGCTTGAGGTCACGTAAGGGTACGTGCCCTGAACCACGTCCAGCATCGCGCCCTGCGCACCCTCGAACAGGATGTTTTTGTTTTCAGCCATGGCCTCGGCCAGCATAAGCGAGGTGTCGGCGACGTACTTGCGCAGCTTCTCACCGACTTCGAGCAATGGCTTCAGCATGCTCTCTACGTTCGGCGCGTCGTCGGTTGTCTGGCAGGCGCGCACGTTCTGGGTGCGCTGCAGGGCCTCACGCAGGGAAACCTCATCCAGCAGGTCAGCCATGCGCAGCCCTACACGGTCGTACCTGTCCGCGTAGGTGGGGCCGATGCCGCGTTTGGTGGTGCCGATCTGGTTGGCGACGTCGCCGGCTTCGCGTGAAACATCAAGCGTCAGGTGCAGTGGGGTCGTGATCGCGATGCGATCACTGATGAACAGGCGCCCATCAAGCTTCAGCCCGCGCGCCTCGACTTCCGCGATCTCTTCAAGCAGCTTGAACGGGTCCATCACCATGCCCTGCGCCATTACGTTTACGCAGTCTTTGTGCAGAACGCCGGTCGGCAGGTGGTGCAGAACGATCTTCTTGCCTTCGGGGTAGACCGTGTGCCCGGCGTTGCCGCCGCCTTGGAAGCGCACGCAGAAGTCCTGCCGAGCGCTTACGGAATCGACAAGTTTGCCTTTGCCCTCGTCGCCCCACTGGAGTCCGAGAATGGCGGTAGTCGGCATGGCTTTGCTCACTACATGAATACAGACGCCCAATCGGCGTCTTACGGGGCGAGGTTAGGGCTCGGACAAGGTCTCGGCAAGAGTGAGTCGCAGCATCTGGTCGTCAAACATTTCGCGGTGCGAGAACGGCGTGAATGTCCAGGACGAAAGAGCCCGGCGGAAATTGTCGCCGCGGTCAAGCAACTCGGCTGAACTTTGCGGCAACGGCAGCCCGAGCCCTGAGCGTCGCGTGACGACGCCGTCTCCGCTGGCATAGATCGCCTCGGCCATCGGGTCGTAGCGCCCGCCCGGAAAACGGGGGCGGAAGAACAGCTGCCAGTCTTCGCCATCGCGGACGAGCCCGACTCTGGCCAGTGTCGGGGTGTTCACGCCCAGTATGACCTCCGTGGGCACGCCCGGCTCGCCGGCAATCGCGTCGCGGAAGCGATGCGCATGTTTCAAGACAAGCTCGAGGTACGCCCGCTGATCGTTCATGCGCTGGTTGAACAACACATCGCGGTCTTCGCCGGGGCGAACCGTCTCCGCGATCTCACCCTTCAAACGGTCCTGTTGCGACTCAGCGAACACCGACAGCCCGTATTGTTCCCAGGTGTCGGAGTCCCAGATGTCGATGTCGAGTGACTCACCGCCTTCACCGACGAAAACCGGCTCACCGGGTTCCGGCATCAACTCAAACGCGGCAGGGAAACTGAAGATCGTGGCCGGCGGATAGCGCCGCGCCAGAACGTTCGGCGCATAGCCGTCGTGAATCAGGTGAAGCGCGTCAATCGTTCCGACATGGGGCGTGCCCATGCAGATGAGCCGTTCACAATCCTGAAGCCCGTTCCAGTTCGGGTTCAGTGGCTCATCCAGTTCATGACCGGTGACGACGTCGCGACCGCCGTAACGCAAATAGTAGCGGGCGATCATCCCCCCGTTGGAAACCGCCAGGAAGGTGAACTTCTGCTTCGGTTGGCGCAGGTCGCGGCGGATGCTTTCAATAAACTCGCGCAGTTGCGTGGCGGCCTCGACGTTGCTGCGTCGCCAATCATAGAAGAAGACGAACAGGTCGTGCCCGCGGTGGAAACGCTTGCCGTAGGCCGGACGATAGCCGAGTGTCTGGCTGAGATGGTCAATCAACTCAGCATAGAAACTGACTTCGCCGCTGCCTTCCTTCAGGAGGATCTCGGCCCGGTCGAGGACTCGGTAGGCGGCCAGATTGTCGCGGTTCTGGGTAAGGCGAGGGCGATCGATCGGCAGGTCCAGCTCGTCCTGGAGCTCGGAGATCGTGGCCGAGAAGTTACCCCAGGCGATCTCGCCGTTTTCGGTGTTGTAGAGCCGGCTGCCGAGTGTCCCGGGGATCAGGATCACCGGCGTGCGCCGCCCTTGTCGCCTTTCGAACTGGTATTCGTGCGGTGGGGAAATGTCCACCGTATCCACGCCACTTGACTGGCATGCAGTTACGACCAGCACTGTGCCGACCAGCAGAGCCAGAAGCGTCGTGTTCAGTTTTTGAGAGACAGCCATGGGGGAAGATCATCGGGCTTAAAGCCGGCCGCGTCGAGTGCTGTCTGCAACTCTGTCCAAAGCGGTGCCACGAGGTCAAGTTCAGCGCCTGACAGCGGGTGCGTGAATTCGAGCCTTGAAGCGTGCAGAAACTGCCGGCGAAGCCCGAGCTTTTCACCGGCGTGGCGGTTTTTCTCGCGATCACCGTATTCGTCGTCACCGGCTACAGGTGCACCAACGTGCGCGAGATGGGCACGGATCTGGTGCGTGCGCCCGGTGACCAGTTCGAGTTCGACCAGCGTGTAAGTGCCTCGTTGGGCCAGCACCTTGTAGTTCGTTACCGCGACACGCCCTTCGCCGGTTTTGACTTTGCGGCGCCGCCCGCGAGCGTCTTCCTGCCTCGCGATCGGGACGTTGATTGTGCCCTCGCGCTGTGGCAGCCCACCGATGGCAAGGGCGACATACGTCTTTCTTACGTTGCGCTTCTTGATCATGCGCGAGAGTTCCTGCATCGCAGGCAGAGTCTTGCCGATCAGCACCAGCCCACTGGTCGCGCGGTCAAGGCGGTGCACCAGCCCGGGGCTGAAAGTCGGCGATGGTTTGACGTACTCGCGCAGTGAGTCGCCTTCAGGCTGAGGCTGTTCAAGCACATAGGCCGTGACCTGGTCAATCAGCGTATCTTTGTCGGTGCCGCGGTCTCCTGCATGAACAAGCACACCGGTGGGTTTGTTCACGGCGATGAAGTGAACGTCTTCATAGACGACTTCAAAATCTCGGCGGTTTGACAGACCGCGCTCGGACTTTGCGCGCACCTTCGGCTGAAAGTGCCGGTCGGTGGCGGCCTGCCGGAAGCTGACAACGTCACCAGCCTTGAGTCGTGCGTCTGGCTTGGCTTTGCGCTGGTTGACGGTGATCTGTTTGGTGCGCAGCAATTTGTAGATCGCGGAAAGACTGACGTCATCAAGCAGTTTGCGTACGAAGCGGTCGAGGCGCTGGTTCGCCTCGTTTTCTCCGATGGTGATTGTCCGGCTTGAGGATTTCACTTCGCGGGCTCAACGACGATTTCAAGATCGGCCTGTCTGCGCGCGGGGACCTCAACGCTGCCCTCCAGCTCCGTGCCGTCGGCGAGTACGACCTTCACTTTGTAGGTTTGCGGAGTGACGCCCGGAATGCGCACGCGTCCAAGTTCGTCACTGGAAGCTTCGTAGGCGAGCCGGTCGTCGAACAGCAAGGCGCAAGGTTCAAGGTCGAGCGCGCGCCCGTCGCGGACGAGTCTCGCCGACACTTCACACAACGGCTTCAGTATGATGTCAAGGTCACGGCGCTGGTCGCCTTCGCTGAGACTCTCAACAACCAGCACGGCCGGTGCATAACCGGGTGCGCAGACTCGTACGCGTACGCTGCCGGTCGGCGGGTTGGAAAACGAGTACGCCCCGCCCGGGTGGAAGTCAAAGCGTCCATTTTCGGCAACGCCTTCGAACGGCGAGTTTGCAGTCGAGCCAGTTCCCGGCAGGAGTCGCGCATCGAAGCGCTCAATGACGCGTGACGTCTCTGCGTCACGAACCAGCCCGCCAACGCTGGTGCCGACGTCAATCTGCAGCGAGTAGTCGCTGGGGCTGACCGTCACACCCTCTTCTCGCAACTCCGTGTTGCCGACACGCGTGACAATCGTGAACTCACCTGCACCGGGGTTCAGGAAGCCGAAGCGCCCGGCGCTGTCGGTGATGCAATGCATGCGTGATCCCAGTCGACCTTCGGGGAATCGTGCCTTGATGGTGTCGCGAGCGCGCAGCGAAAGGTCTTCGCGGTCGTCGCTGCGGCGGAAATCACTGATGTCTGACGCGTTGGATGCGGCGTTCGTCCCGCCTGTCAGACGCATTACCGCGCCGGCGACGCCGACACCGGACTGGTCCGTCAGGACGCCACGGATCATGTTGTCGGCGACAAGCCGGACTTCGTGCCATGCGCTGGGAACTTCGACGACGTCCACGACCGTTCGCCCCGTTGTCGCACCGAAGTAGGCGCCGAAAGCCTCCATGCCGTATCGCCCCTGCGGCAGATTGGCAGCGCGGTAGTTCCCTCGCTGGTCCGCGATTACGGTTCTGACCAGTGGGCGTTCGTGGGCTGACGGAATTCGTCCGCCCAGGCTTGCGACCATGACCGGTCCGCTGGACCGCAACCTGACTTCAGCACCGGGGGCGGGTTGCCCGTCTGCACCGAATACTTGCCCTTCAATGACACGCCCTGCTGTCACGACCAGGTCTGCCATCTCAAACGTTGGTTCTTCAGGAAGCTCGACCGACTCGGCGATCGCGATGCCGCCGTCCGGTGTCTCGGCTGCGACCATGGCTCGGCGGTGAGAGCCGCCTGCGCTGCCGTTTGACCACGCGAGCAAACGGTAAAAGCCGGAAGAGTCGGTGTAGCCGGAGCCGTGCAGTCCACGGTTTCGGTCACTTTGTCGTGGAATCAGACGCCCCCCGCCACCGCCGACAACCAGAACTCGGGCACCGGCAACTCCTACGCCGTCGTTGGTTACGACGCGCCCGCTGACAATGATGCGAATCGTTTCTTCCGGCGCTTCGAACGGTTGGTCGGGGCGTTCAATGACGACAGGGTCCGGTTGCAGGCGTGCGGGATCGAAGTCGGTGGCGCTCAGCGGTGGCGGTGAGTCCGTCTTCGGATCAACCGGAGTGTCGGCCTCGTTGCCCGCGACGATGGGGGCTGGAGTCGAGTCGTCCATCAGGAACCAGATGGCAATACCCGCGAGAACGGCAAGGGCCACAGCTGCTATCGGGACGATGAGTTTCTGGGTCATGGCAAGGCTCGTGAAAGCTAGGGTACGGCTCCGACTGTAGTACGAACAGCGGGCGGCAGCAGCGAAAGCCTAATCGTCGAAGTGTTTTCCCTCAAGCTCAATGCGCGGGCGGCGCTTCAGGACCTCGCCTGGCTTGGGCTTCGGAAACTGGATACGGATGCGCGTCTCGGTGTCTGCCCAGTCTGTCAGCGCTTTCATGCGTTGCTCAAGGTTTCGGCGAGTGCGGGCAATTTGTCGCGCATCGGCATCCGGGGCGACGCTCACAGGCGCATCAAAGCGCAGACGGATTCGGCTGCCGGGCAGCGGGATCATCAGTTGATCCCAGGCGCGGTGCATTTGAAGCACACCGCTGCCCGCCCACGTAACCGGGATGATGGGCAGCCCTGACTCACGAGCCAGAAGAATCAAGCCCGGTTTAAGACGATAGCGGGGGCCGCGGGGGCCGTCCCCGACGGATGCGATGTTCGAGCCCGCTTTCGCCAGCGCAACGGCCGTGCGTAGTGCTTTGGCCGCGTCCTTTGAACTACTGCCGCGAATCTCACCGCCGCTGAGTTCGCGAATGGGGCGTGCCAGCAACTCACCGTCCCGGCTGGCGGAGATAATGCTCTCCATGCTGAAGGCGGGATTTCTGACCACCAGAGATGTCGCGTAGGCGAAAAACGCGGGCATCCGGTTATGCCACAACAGGAAGATGAAACTGCGCCGCCGCTGCAGCAGGTCATCTCGAAACGCGTCATCGCCTTCGACTTGCCAACGACATGTACTGAAGATTGAGCGGATCACCAGCCGTGCTGTTCCTGAAGCCACGCCGAACTTCAGTTTTTCCGCAAAGCTGAAGTCGCCGGGTGCGCGCGACCCGTAGCGCCGGTATCGCTGCAGCGAAGTCCACGGGTTGAAAGCAGTTTTCTCGCTTGCGACTGACATACCCACCTTGTTTAGACTCAAGATTACACCCGATCTCGCGGAGCCGCGCCATGCACAATCGCCTTGCCGTTGCCTATGTGGATTCACCGCTTGGCGAACTCGGGCTGGCCGGCGGCGAGCACGGGTTGATCACGATCAGCCTGGGCAAACGTCTGGACCATCTGCTTCCGGGCTTGTTGAAGGGCCGTCACGACGCCGGGCGCGGCAAGCACCATCCCTGGGAGATACTGGATCAGGCCTGCAACGAAATTGTCGAGTACATGCTGAGTGCGCGTGAGAAGTTTGAAGTGCCACTTGACTTGTCAAGTGGCACAGAATTCCAGCGTTCTGTCTGGCGTCGCCTGCAGAAAGTGAAGTATGGGCAGCCCACAAGCTATGCGGAATTGGCCGAGAACGTGGGACGCCCAGGCGCAGCACGCGCCGTCGGCAACGCGGTGGGGGCCAACCCGTTGCCGATTATCATTCCGTGCCATCGCGTACTCGCAGCGCACGGCAGGCTGGGCGGCTTCAGCGGCGGGCTGCCGCGCAAACGCAAACTGCTGAAGATCGAAGGCATCGACTGGAAGTAGGGGCGACGCTTAGAGCAGGGCAGTCTTCGTGATTACTCGTAGTGCAGGGCTTCAACCGGGTCTTTTCGAGCGGCTGCCATGCTGGGCAGGATGCCGCAGAAGAAGCCGAACATGACCACCGGCACGGCCACATCCATGGCCAGCCACAGCAGGTCAGCGCCCTTGACGCTCGGGATGTACGTCAGGAAGTAGACGTCAGGCGGGAACAGGCGAATGCCCGTCAGCTCATCAATCGTGTCTTCAATAGTGTTCAGATACTGCGACGCCAGCATCCCCAGCCCGGCACCCAGCACCGCGCCGAACAGCCCGATGAACAGCGCGTTGAACATGAAGACGCTGCGGATGCCCCAGGGCGAATGCCCCAGCGCTTTCAATATGCCGATGTCTTTCACCTTCTCGTTTACCAGTTGATACACGATGATCACGATGGCGCCGCCGGCCAGCACGATGATGAAGCTGACGATCAGCCCGATCAGAGTGCGCTCAATGTTCACGGCCTCAAGCAGCGTGCGGGTTTCATCTTCCCAGACGCCGACGCTCATGTAACGCACGCGGTGCTGGCCCAGTGACTCCCGAATATCCGACTTCAGTTTGTCGCTTTCATTCTGGCCTTCGTACTGGCGATAGTCTTTCAGGCGCGCGCCAACAATGTAGCGGACTTCGCTGTCGGCCAGCAGGCTCGTCAATTCTTCAAAGTCGCAGTACATGCGCCCGCGGTTTTCTTCGTACAGCCCGCTGCGGAAGAAACCGGTAACCTTGAACCAGACTTCGACCGTCTTGGGGATCAGTCGGTTTTCCTCGAAGTAGATGCGGGGAATGGTGACTGCGATCGAGTCACCAATGTTTACACCTGCGCCAAGGGCTGACTCTGCCAGCGCGTCACCCAGAATGATGCCGGGCTTGTCGTCTTCGGGGCGCATCCCGTCCTTGGTGGCGCGGGCCTTGTACTCGTCGACGCTTTCACCGGGACGCATGGACGTGCGCAACGGCAGCACTTCGCGGTAGGCCTGCATGCGATTTCGTACGGCTTCGGATTGCGCGTCGAAGTTCTGAGCCGCGTACGCCAAAGGCACCTTCAGGCGGAAGCCCATGCGTTTGCGCAACGGCAGCAGGTCTTCCGGGTTACCGGCGTAGGCACGCAGATTCTGCAACAGGTCCAGTGCGCCGCGCAGCTTCTGCTTCTCGGCCTGCTTGATCGCTTCGTCGTAGATGCGGATGTACGCGGCCCCGAGTGCGAGCAGGCTCGCTTCTCGCTCGGCCTCTGTGGCATCCAGCGCCCGGACCTCTTTTTCAATGGGCTTCGTCGCTTCGTTCAGTTCGCCCCAGACCGTGTTGATCAGGTCAACATCAGGTGTCGGGGTATCGTTGTCTGCGGCGCCGCTGGTGAACTCCTTCAGCAGCGACGAATTCTCGCCGTAGAAGATACGGATGGCTTCGACGGATTCACTAAGCCCGGTCAGGTAGCGCTCGAAGATGATCCGGCAGCCGGTGTAGTTCACTTGCTCAAAGCGCTCGCCGGGGGCTTCGTTCGCCATGTGCTTTAGCAGGATGGCACGCACGTCGGCTTCGCAGGTTTCGAGGATTTCGCCCAGCCTGGTCAGGTCTTCCGTGCGACTGGCGTCTTTGTACGCCTCGCGTACGCGTTCATAGATCGGTCGTCCGGGGCTGAACTCGAGATAGCGGACGTTGTCGAACTCGCGCCAGCGCACACGCCCGGTTGCCGTGGTAAAACGCCGAATCGCCAGCGTGTTGGTGAAGTCTTTGGGCACACGCCCGGTGTCGCGCCCGTCTTCCGTGAACATGAACGTTCGGCGCGCTTCCGTGGCTTCGACGCTGTCTTCGGTTTCCCAGCCCAGTGTCGCGCCCAGCATGTTCAGCATGGGGCCCAGGACGTATTGATCACGAAACTCGGTTAGCTCGGCGTCGGCGACGTACTTGCCGAGGTTGCTGATTTTCGGCTCGCGCTGCATGTCCACGCCGACGAGATCGGCAATAGGCAACTCGCGCGAGCCGGACTTCGGCGTGATGAACGTCTTCACGGAGACACGCCACGAAACGCCTTCGACATCGGGCGTGCCTTCGCTGTCGACGTGTTCTTTCAATGCCGTCTCGGTGCGTTCGAACTCTTCCTGCAGTGCTTCACGGAAGATCGGTGAGAACCATGACAGGTGGATACCGTCCTTTACCTTGGCCTCGTCCACGTTGCCCAGCCTTGAGATGTAGAAGCGCATCGGCGTCGTGATGTTGCCGTCTTCGTCGCGCAGGTACTCGCGGTCGAGGTCGGTAAGCCCGTGCCCGGTTCGCAGGCGTCTGATGAAAGCCTTTTCATCACCCGTGAGTTCGCCTTCATCCGGCTTGTCCGGCTTCACGGGGTCATCGCCGCCCGGGACAATCGGCGGTTGCGCGTAGGCCCAGTCGCGAGGGTCGGGCAGCCCATCCTTGTCGTCGCTGTCGTGCTTCTTGTCTTCGCGGTAGAGCACCAGCGCGTTTTCCAGCGCAATCTGCCACGGTAGTTGCATCTCTTCGCTGGCTTCGATGCGTTTGACGTACTCGGCCCACTCGGCCGCTCGCAGCTCTTCCTGCGGCAGATGCATGGTGATGTCTTCAGAGCGAAAGCGCACCAGCACATGGGAGAGGCTGCCGCGCATCTGCTCGCGGAAGTCGGATTGAAAGCCTGTCATCACGCTGTTGACGAGGATCAACACGAGCACGCCAAGCATGATGCCGACGACGGCCAGCAGGCTCATGACGCGCTTGCGCAGGAACCTGAGACTCACGAACGCGCTGGCCCCGCTGGTGAAGTAGTGCAGGATCGCGCGGCAGAGAAAGTAATCCACGACTACAAAGAACTGCAGCTTTACGCCAACCCAGCCGGCGTTCAGGCCGGGACTGCCACCAATGGCGACAGCGCCTACGGCAAGCGGAAGCAGTACATTCAGGGTGCCCACTGCGCCGATACGCAGGGCGGTCTGCCAGATGCTTCGGTGATCGGCGCTGCGCAGTTGCAGCAGGCTGAGCAGCCCCGCGACGACGGCCACGATCGGCAGCAGTGGCAAGCTCAGCAGAGCCAGCAGCCCCAGTGACGCACGGTTAATCGAAGCCCGGTTGCCCCAGACCGAGGCGACAAGTGCGCCCAGCCCCAGCCCCATCATCGCCAATGTACCCATCGGCGACCACGAGCTGTTGTAATCCAGCACCAGGTGGTTCACCTGCCACAGCATCATCGCGGCCGCAAGCAGCATGAAGAAAAGGAATGCAAAACCGCGAGCTACGATCATCAGGCGTTCAGCAGGGGTCAGTCAGGGCTGCCACTATATCGGCTACTTGATACGCATAAGCCCAGCAAATGGCGAAGGGCGGCGTTGGAATCAGCCTTTGTCGTCTTCCGGCGTTCCAGCCTTCTGGTCCGGACTGCCAAGCAAGATCCTCGCATGCCCGACCAACTCTTCGAAGCGTGCCTTGAGTTGCTGGAAGCCTTCAATCTTGCGTAACTCAGGCGATTCCAGCTCTTCCAGAACCGAATCAATGGCGATTCGCGCGCGCTGGACCGGCGCGTCCTGTTGGTCCAGATGTTCGCGGCGCATCTGCGGAAACAGAATCACCTCGCGGATGCTGTCCGTGCCCGTCAGCAGCATCACCAGGCGGTCGATGCCCACGCCGAGACCGCCCGCCGGCGGCATGCCTGCCTCCAGCGCTTCTACGTAGTCGTAGTCAACTTCCTTCGGCGCTTCTACATCCTGCGAGGCCTTGCCAAGCTCAACCTGCTCAACGAAGCGTCGCAGTTGTTCTACTGGCTCGTTCAACTCGCTGAAGGCGTTGCCGAACTCCATGCCGGCGACGAACAGTTCAAAGCGCTCGGCAATGTCCGGGTTGTCGGGCTTGGATTTCGTCAGCGGGCAGATGGCCGTCGGGTAGTCGATCATGAAGGTCGGCTGAATCAGCTTTGACTCGACGTGTTCTTCAAGGATCTCGTTGACGGTGTTCCAGTAGTCCTGCTTCGGGTCGATCTCAAGGCGCTTAGCTTCGGCCGCGACCTTGTCCTTGTCGGTCATGGCGAACCCGACATGCTCAGCGAACAAGTCACCATAGCTGGCGCGGCGGAAGGGCGGCGTCAGGTCGATCTCGTGCCCCAGCCAGTTGAACTTCAAGTCGTCGTTGCCGCGCAGGGCCTTGGCGGCCGCGACAATCATGCCCTCTGTCAGTTCCATCATGCGTTCGTAGTCGGCGTAGGCCTCGTACAACTCAAGCATGGTGAATTCCGGGTTGTGGGTCTGGTCAATGCCTTCGTTGCGGAAGTTGCGGTTGACCTCAAAGACGCGCTCGAAGCCGCCAACCAGCAGGCGCTTGAGATAGAGCTCCGGGGCGATTCGCAGGTACAGGTTCATCCCTAGCGCGTTGTGGTGCGTGATGAACGGGCGTGCACGTGCGCCGCCCGGCACCGGGTGCATCATCGGTGTTTCGACCTCAAGGAAGCCCTGTGCTTCAAGATAGTGGCGGATGGTCGTGATGACTTTGCTGCGCTGTTCAAAGCGTTCCCGGACCTCGCCGTGGACCATCAGGTCCAGATAACGCTTGCGGTGGCGCAACTCAGGGTCAGTCAGCGCGTCGATGGATTTCTTGTTGCCGTCTTCATCGGTGAACTCACGCGGCAGGGGTGGCACGCTCAGGGCCTTGGTCAGGAATCGCAGCTCACTGGCGAACAGCGTTACTTCGCCCGTTCGGGTGCGTTGGACGTCACCCTTCACCCAGACGAAGTCGCCAAGGTCCAGGTTCTCGTGGATGGCCATGCCCTGTTCGCCGACGCCCTTGGCGTTCATGTAGACCTGCAGCTTGCCGGTGCCGTCGTAGACGTCGAGGAAGATGGCCTTCTTGCCCATCTTGCGGTTGGCCAATACGCGCCCGGCGATGCCGCAGTCCTTCAGCACGGCCGGGTTTTCTTCAGTGGCGCCGGCTTCGGCGGTTTCAAATTCTGTTCGAATGGCGGCGTTCGTGGTGCGCTCGGGCGTTCGTACTTCGTACGGATTCACGCCCAGCGCCTTGAGCGCTTCACGCTTTTCTTCACGTACGGCCCGGTATTCACTGACATCCTGCGTCATGGCATCTCCGTCTGGCGCCCGGATTGGCGCTAAGGGCGCGCATGCTAACAGCAAGCGCTTGAGGGGCTAGTGATAGAGGAAAGGTATGGGGTAACCGGCTGAGAGGCCGGTAGCAGAGGCTAGTGTTTTCGCTTTCGTTCCATATTCAGCTAACGTGGGGTAGTTGCAGGGCCCGGGCACGCCGGCAGAACTCTAGACGTCGTCTGGTGTCCGGGTTCAAGTTTTCCATGACCTCGGGCTTGACGCTTTGGCTGGGGTAGCTACCTTTTCCGCCCCGGTTCAGGCATCGGGTTGAGCGACAGGTTTTTCTGTCCCCCGCTGCCGCCGACAGTGGAAGCAGCAAGCAAGGGTAAAGAATGTACGCAATCATTGCAGACGGCGGGCGACAGTACCGCGTCGAGAAGGGCACCGAGTTCAAGCTTGATCGCCTCGGCCAGGAACAAGGCGGCAAGATCGTGCTTGATGACGTGCTGCTCGTGGCTGATGGCGACAACGTCAAGGTCGGCGCCCCGAAGGTTGCCGGCGCCAGCGTCGAAGTCGAAGTACTGGAAGAGATCAAGGACAAGAAGCTGATCGCCTTCACGTACCGTCGCCGCAAGGCCAACAGCAAGCGCAAGCGCGGGCATCGTCAGCGCCACACCCTTGTCAAGGTAACCAACATCAAGGCATAGTCACCACAGACAGCAGTGTCTGTGCATGCGATAGGATACGGTCATGGCACATAAAAAGGGCGGCGGCAGTACCAAGAACGGCCGCGACAGCAATGCGAAGTACCGCGGACTGAAGAAGTCCGGCGGTCAATTCGTGCGTGCTGGTAACATCCTTGTTCGTCAAGTTGGCACCAAGTACCACCCGGGCAAGAACGTCGGTATGGGACGCGACTACACGCTGTTCGCTCTGTGCGACGGCGTGATGTGTTTCTCCGGCACTTCCCGGAAGAAGGTGTTCATCAAGACGGCCGCCAGCTAGGCACGAAAACGATGAGAGCACACTTCGCCCGGGTCTTTGGCCCGGGCGATTTTCTTTAACACTCGCTTGATGCTTTGAAGGGGAATTACGAATGCGATGTCGAATGAGGCGCGTTATCAACTGAACAACTACTTTTTCGAAGACTGAATTTTGGAGATACAGCAATGAGTGAAGCACAAGAATACCGCGGCATCCCGCGCATCGGCGACGCCGCACCGGAGTTCACCGCCGTTACCACCGAAGGCCAACTCAACTTCCACGAGTGGAAGAAGGACAAATGGGCCATCCTGTTCAGCCACCCGGCCGACTTCACGCCGGTCTGCAGCACCGAGCTGACTGAGTTTGCCCGTCGCAGCAAAGAGTTCGAGCAGCGCAACACCAAGCTGATCGGGCTCAGCATCGACAGCATCCACAGCCACCTCGCCTGGCGAGAGAACCTGAAGAAGATCCTGGACGTCGAGATCAACTACCCGCTGATCGCTGACCTCGACACCAAGGTTGCCCAGAGCTACGGGCTGCTGCACCCGAACGAAAGCCAGACCGCGACCGTGCGCGCCGTGTTCGTGATCGACCCGAAGAACACCGTCCGCGCGATCATCTACTACCCATTGAACGTCGGTCGCAACATCGACGAAGTTGTGCGCCTGCTTGATGGTCTGCAGACCACCGACAAGCACGGCGTGGCCGCACCAGTGAACTGGAAGCCGGGCGACCAGGTAATCGTCCCGCCGCCCAAGAGCGTTGCCGACGTCGCCGAGCGCGAGACCCACAAAGAGTACGAGCGCATCGACTTCTATCTCAACAAGAAGTCGCTGTAGGCTCAGATATTGGGTTGGTTGAAGGCAAACCGGGCGGCCATAAAGGCCGCCCGGTTCAGTATTTGTGTTCGGTTACCCGCCTACCGTGAGGGCCTGCATGATCTGCTCGAACTCGCAGCGCTGGCGTTTCGACGTCAGGAAACGGGCCAGTTCACGTCGGCGTGACTGGGCTGCGCGGGCACTGGCCAGCAGGCGTGCATAGGTGGGAGAGGCGTTAGCGATTTTGTCTGTGTTGGCTTTCATCGTTATGTTCCTGCCACTAATACCCTGTCATTGCCATAGACGTTACACGGCTTTCACAAGTTCCCGGATTTTCCACCCGGGAATCTTCCGGGCGGGTTCAGGGGCGCAACGAATGCGTAAAACCGATCGTCGCGATCGGGCGCCGTTCACGCTAATCTGGGCCCATGAATGAAAGAGATCCGAGTGATCTTGGCGGTGTCGGCAAAGTCGGGTTGACGCACCTGGCGTTGCGTTGCCGCGATACCAGTGCGACGGCGAAATTCTATGCCTCGGTATGCGGCATGAGCATCGTGCACGAGCGCGACGGCGACAGCATGCCGGTGTACTGGGTTTCGGCGCGCCCGCTGGGTCTGGATTTTGTGCTGGTGCTGCTCAGTGGTGGTGAAGAGGGTCCGAATCGCCGGATGGATCATCTGGGGTTCACCGTTGAGAGTCGCGAAGCGGTCGATCATGTCGCGACCAAAGCCCGTGAACTAGGGATTCTGGAGTACGAGCCGCAGGACAGCGGGCCACCCGTCGGTTACTGGACGATCATCCGTGACCCGGACGGCAACTGGGTTGAGTTCAGCTTTGGTCAGGATATCCAGTTCTAGGCGCAGGCTCTGCCGACGTGTGCGGAACCGCAAATCAAACCTGCAAGAGCACTCGCCTCTGATTTGCGGACAGACTAAACTGCGAGCATCCCCGTCACGCCCACCCCTCGGCGTACGCCCATGAAGTTGTTCCGCGAATTCGCTCAACTCTCCTTGTTGCTTGTTCTGGCTGCGGCGTGCCTCCACGCTGAGCTTGAACCACTGCCGTACCATCCTTCCCAGCCCGGCTATCACGATGCCACGCTCGCCCTGGGTGAATACTGCCTTGAGAACAAGCTGTATTCCGAGGCGCGCAGACTGTGCGAGTCCGTAACCGGCGACAACCTTGAGCGCGCGCGGGAAATCATCACAGAGTGTGAAGGCAAAGACGACGAATACACGAGCGAAGCCTGGGGTGCATATCTGGATCGCGTCGAGGGCGTGAACAAACGGCGGGCCGTCGGCGTGGAGAAGGCGGGGCAGGGTGCCCAGCAGATTCTGCAACTCGACCCCGACCATGTCGGCGCAAACGAGTCGATGGGTCGTAAGTGGCTGGACGGGCTTGGCTGGCTCAGTAAGGCAAGCTTTGAGCAGTACTCGAAGCTGGTATTGAACCTCGACGCTGAAACCTCCAAGCCGGACTACGACGTTAGCTGGGAGCAGCCGTATGTGCTGGTCGGCGAGCATTTCACGCTGGTGACGGACCTCGACTGGAAGCGTGCCTTCAAGTACGCTGGGCTGTTGCAGCGCTACCACGAGATCTTCTTTGAGTTGCTGGGCGATGTGATTCCGCAACGCGAGGCGCCGAATGTTGTCTGGTGCTGCAAGAAGTCCAAGACCTTTGTGCAGTTCACGACCGACATCGGTTACCCCATGGGCGAAACCAACGGCGGCATGCATGTCGGTACACTGCAGGCCGTCTTCATCAACGCCGAGCGTTGTGACTACGTAGGGCGCAAGAACAAAGCAAAGGACAACCTCGCGCGCACTATGTACCACGAATGCGCGCATCGGCTCGTCGAGATTGGGCTGCGCGGGCGCCGTGGGGGATGGGCCAGCTACGACCTGGCGACCACGAAAGAGCACGCCTGGATTGTCGAGAGCATCGCCGTCGTGTTTGAGGACCTTCAGATCTCCGACAGCAAGTACAAACTCAAGGGGCTTGAAGACCAGCGCACCTACACAATTAAGAAGTACTGGGCAGGCAAGAAGGGCGAAGTTCCGAAGCTAAAGCCGATTTTCGCGCAGGGCTTCTCGGGCTTTGCGGCGGGTGAACCGATCAGTTCTGTCGAAAAGTATGCGCTCGCCGGCTCCGTGGCGTGGTACTGCCTGTTTGAGAAGCCGGACGAGTACCGCAAGCCGTATCTGCACTTGCTCGTCGACTACTACCGTACAGACACTGCCCACAGCGACTTCAAAGCCCGGTTCAGTGTCGAGTTGGAAGACTTCCAGACCGAATGGCAAGAGTGGGTCGTCGACTTGAAGTAGGCGTTCGTCGCAATCTCCCGAATCAAGATCATGTAACCCCGCAAGTGCTACGCGAGCAATCGCAGTGTGGTACACTGGGGCATATCGAATTGAGGACGACGACATGACGACTCCAGAGATTGAGCGACTGATTGAACGACTAGGCGACAAGGACCCGTCTGTGCGCCGCAGTGCTGCTGAGGCGCTTGGCAAGTTGGGCTCGCAGGCGAGCTCGGCCGCACCGGCCCTTGGCAAGGCTTTGCGCGATGACGACCCGCACGTGGTGTTTGATGCTGGCTTCGCGCTTGGGCGGATAGGTACCGCATCGGTACCGGTGCTGATCGATTCCCTCGGCGAAAAGAGCGTTCACCTGCGCCAGCGCGCGCTGGATGCCATTCGCATGATCGGGCATCGCGCCGTTGACGCGGTCCCTTCCGTGGCCCATCAGCTACGTGACACGGCCGGCGAGATTCGCTGCTACGCCGCCGAAGCCCTGCGCAAGATCGGGCGTGCGGCAAAGGAAGCGATCCCGGAACTGATGATGGCGCTCAAGGACGAGAAAGTGGACGTCCGCCGCGCCGCCGCCGAGGCCTTGGGCGACATGGGCGCCGAGGCCGTCGGGCCCCTGTGCAACGCGCTTAAGGATGACGACCCGAACGTACGTTTTGACGCGGCATATGCGCTTGGGCGGATCGGCCCGGCTGCATCCGGCGCTGTACCGGCGCTAATGGATTCGGTGAAAGATGATGTAGATAGCGTGCGGTACATTGCGGCCGAGGCGCTGGGCAACATCGGCCCGGCTGCGGAGGTTGCAGTGCCGGTTCTGACGAAGGCGCTGAAAGACGCCGGCTCGGAAGTGCGTGCGGCGGCTGCGAAGTCACTGGGACGTATCGGCAAGGGTTCGGTGCAGGCGCTGATTGGAACGCTTAGTGATGAAGATGCCCGCGTACGCCGGCGCGCTGTGATTGCACTGGGGCGTATAGGACCAGACGCCAAAGAGGCCGTGCCGGCACTGACGGAGCTTCTTGATGATACCGCCGTACGCACACAGGCAGCCGACGCTCTACGCGAAGTAGGCAGTGCCGCCTCAAGTGCCGTACCGAAGCTGATTGAAGCGATGAAGGATGAAACCGGCGACATCAGCCGCGCCGCAAGTGAAGCGCTGGGCGCGATTGGCAGTGCCGCGGTTTCGTCTCTGCGCAAGGCACTCGCGGATGGCAACACGCACGTCAAGCTGCGGGCCTTGAACGCGTTCACGCATATGGGTGACGACGCAGCCCGCGCAGTCACTGAGCTTGCCGCGTGCCTTTCAGACGAAGATGAGCGCATTCGGTTCAACGCAGCCCGTGCACTTGAAAAGGTCGGGCCTGAAGCGAAGCCTGCGGAATCCGCCCTGCACGCCGCTTTGCAGGACGAAGATGAAGACGTTCGTTACTGGGCGGGTGAAGCCTTGAAGCGGATTTCCGGCTAGCAGAATCATGAGTGCCTTTCCCCTGAGGGAGCCCTGGCCGGTGTCGGGGCTCCCTTCTGGCATCTGGAGGGAAGCCTGCTAACGTCCCCACCGTCACGGGCCAATAGGTATCTGAGGCGAGCGTTCAAAGGGCATCGCTCTCAGCATGGAAGTCCGAGAGATTCGGACGGGAGAAAGCCATGAGTACTGCCACAGCGGTTGGTCTGCGCTGCAGAGAATGCGGCACGGAATACGCAGACAACCCGATCAACGTATGTGAGATGGACTTCGCGCCACTGGAAGTCGTTTACGACTACGACGCCGCGAAGAAGGTACTGACACGCGAACAGATTCAGAAGCGCGCGTTCAATATGTGGCGCTATCGCGAGTTGCTGCCGGAGCAGGAGCCTGTCTCTGGCTTCAACACGGGCGGCACGCCGCTGTACCACGCGAAAAACCTCGGCAAACGTCTCGGCGGCTTCAACAACCTCTACGTCAAGTTCGACGGCGTATGCGTACCGACGCTGTCGTTCAAGGACCGCGTCGTTGCGGTCAGTATCGCCCGCGCGAAGCGTTTTGGTTTCGAGACCGTTGGCTGCGCAAGCACGGGCAACCTCGCGAACAGCGTGGCCGCGCAAGCTGCACAAGCCGGGCTGAAGTCGGTCATCCTGATTCCCAAGTCGCTCGAGCGTGCGAAGGTCGTCAACACGCAGGTCTACGGCGCGACACTGATCAAGATCGATGGGCACTACGATGACGTGAATCGTCTGTGCGCCGAGATTGCCAACGACGCCAACATCGGCATCGTGAACGTAAACCTGCGTGCGTACTACGCCGAAGGCAGCAAGACCATGGGCTTCGAAGTCGCCGAACAGCTTGGCTGGAAAGCGCCGGACAACGTCGTCGTCTGCATGGCGGGCGGCAGTCTCATCAACAAGCTGAACAAGGCGTTCAACGAGTTCAGCAAGCTCGGGCTGCTTGAAGCTGAGCCCAACTGCAAGTTCTGGGGCGCTCAGGCGACCGGCTGCAACCCGATCACGGCCGCGATCAAGGCCGGCACAGACCTGATCAAGCCGGTGAAAGAACCGAACACGATCGCGCGCAGCATTGCCATCGGTAACCCGGCCGACGGCTACTTTGCCGCCCGCCTGTGCCAGGAAAGCGGCGGCGGCGGCGATGATGTGACGGACGTAGAGATCGTCGCCGGGATGCGCCTCCTGGCCGAGACCGAAGGTGTGTTCACAGAAACAGCGGGCGGTGTAACTGTTGCAACGTTCAAGAAGTTGGCCGAAGCAGGCAAGATCAACCCGGACGAAACGACGGTCCTCTGCATCACCGGCCAGGGACTGAAAACCATGGACGCATTGATGGAGCCGGGTGTGCTGCCGGACGCGCCGGTCATCAAACCGACGTTGTCTGCCTTCAAAGACCTGAACGTCGCCTAGCGACACGATTGAGTAAAAACACCGCCCGTTCGCGGGCGGTGTTTCTTTGAACGGTGTTCGCCCCGCCGCCTATCCGTGCGTATCATTATTCACCCGGGCAGGGGCGTGGAGTTCGTCATGGACGATCCGAATCAATCGCCGGCCGAGATTCGACTGGCCAAGGCACGTCGCCGTTTTATTCAAGCGTTGGCGGCCGGTACCACAGTCGTGACGTTGGGTGGCATTGCCTACGCCATTGCCGGGCAGCGCGAACAGGAAGATCTCGCCGCGCAGATGCTTGAGGGCGGTCGCCGCCGCCTGCCACCGGGGCAACGCGCCATCATCGAGAAGCCCGATTCGACAGCGACCGTTGACGGGCAACCTCAGCCGGAGATTGAGCCAGTTGTTGAAACGCCACCTGAGCCGAAACTGATTCGCGTTGACGCGACGTCAAAACAGACGCCGCGACTGCCCCCAGGCCAGACCGAGCGCAGTACGCTGAAACCCATGGGCGGCAGACCCGGCGACCCAAGCCGCGACAACTACATCCTGAAAGTGCACGGCGAAGTCGAGAACCCGACAGACTTCAGCTTTCGCGACTTGCAGGGTTATACGCAGATCGAGCAGACCTGCGATGTCCACTGCGTGACCGGCTGGTCGCTGTTGGGCGCAATCTGGAGCGGCGTACGCGTCGCCGATATCGCCGAGCGCGTAAAGCCAACGAACAAAGCCCGCTACGTGATCTTCGAGGCCGCGCACGGCTACACCGCCAACGTCGACATTGAGGAAGCGCTGAAGCCAAATGTACTGGTGGCCTACGAAGTTAACCAGCGCCCGTTGGCGCAGGCCCATGGCTCGCCCGTGCGGGGCCTGGTGCCGGATCGCTATTTCTGGAAAAGCGCCAAGTACCTGACCGGAATCTACTTCTCTGACCGAGACTACCCGGGCTTCTGGGAGACTCGCGGTTACCACAACCGTGCTGATCCGTGGAAGCAGGAACGCTTCTCCTAGGCGGGCGAAAGAAACGAGAACATGGCGAACCCGCCGCAGAATCCAGTACCGAAGGGCAACTGGCGCCTGACGCTGCGCAACCTTCACCGCGACTTCGGTTTCTTTGCCGTGGGTCTGACGGTGATCTACGCGTTGTCCGGTCTGGCCGTGAACCACATTGGCCAATGGGACCCAAGCTTCAGCCACTTCGAGCGGCTGATAACGGTCGAGCAGCCTCTGCCCGCCGAGGAAGCCGCCGCCGTCGCGGCCGTGAAGTCCGAGCTGGGAATCGAAACCGAACCGCTCGATGTCTTCACGACAAACAGCACTCTGGTGCGCTATGACATTGCCGTGCCGGGCAAGTCCGTACAGGTGCGCCCGGACCGGGACGAAATCGAAGTGACGGAAGCGGGCAAAGACGGCAGCACCGTCTATCCACTCGGTGGCGCATTGCCCGAGAAAGACTGGGATGCAGCCATCACCGCGCTGCACCGGATCGGTATTGGCGAAGAGCCAACCAAAGTCGAGCGCGTGACCATACCGGTGCGAGACATCGACATCATCTTCGACGGGCGCAACCTGACCGTGCAGGACTACAAGACCGGCTACGACGTATACGACGTCGGCCAGAAGCCCCGCTTCTTCCTGCGCACCGCAAACTGGCTGCACCTGAATCGAGGCAAGGCCGCGTGGACGTACATTTCGGATGCCTACGCAATCGTGCTGCTGTTCCTGGCCTTCAGCGGCATGCTGATGGTTCGAGGCAAGAAAGGCCTGCTAGGGCGCGGCGGTATCTTCCTGCTGGCCGGAATCGCCGTGCCGGTGGTCTACCTCATCGTCTCCGGCGGCCCTTGAAAATTTCTACAATTGCCAAATCGTTTCCCGCCCGGGCTGCGTGTACGGGGTGAAGGGACGACGACGGACGTCGCCCCGCGATGAGGAAAACAGGTGAGCAGCGACCTCGAACAACTTCGCAAGGCCCTGCAGGAAGGCGACAACAGCGCCTTCCGCCAGGTCGTACGCGAATTGACCGAGCCGCTGTACCGCTACGTGCGCCCGCAGGTGGGCGCTTCCTCCGAGGATGTCGTTCAGCAGACCTTCATCCGGCTCTGGAAGCACCGCAAACGCCTGAAAACGCAGGGCTCGCTGCGGACTTACCTTTACTTCATTGCCACCAACCTCGTGCGGGACACGCAGCGCCGCGAGGCTCTGCGCCGCAAACGCGAAAACGAGGCCGCAGAGATGCAACCGACCGAAGACCCCGGCGTGAAAGCCCTGGCACGCGAAGCCTTCGAGGCTGCGAAACAACTGTCCCCCGAGTTGCACGAGGTTGTGCTGCTGCGCTACGGACAGGGTTTCACGGCCGTCGAGACAGCGAACGCGCTGGGCATTCCGGAAGGCACGGTCAAGACCCGCCAGCGCAGCGCCATCGAGAAGCTTCGTGAGAAGCTGCTAAGTGTCGGCGCACTTCCGGCGGGGCTGGATCTCGAGCAATCGATGCGCGAAGGCGCGAAGACGTCCGTCAAAGTCCCAAGTTCTCTGGTGACGAATATGGAGGCCTTGGTGATGGCGAATGCCGGTACTAATGCAGGTGTGACAGCTGGGATTTTAGCGGTGGTGTTCGCACTGCTGCTTCTGGTCGGAGGCGTAGTGGCGGTCGGCACCAGCTGGTTGGTGACCAGTGAGAAGCCGAATGCCGTTCAACCAATCGGCTCGGCAACAGGCGATGGCGAATCTTCCGGTGAGGTGGACGGCTCGTCCAGCGACCCGCTGCAGGGCGATCCGAACAGCACGCTCGAGAAACCGGGAAATGAGAAACCAGGCAACGCGGACAACAGGAAGGACCCCGCGAATTCGGCCGGCAGCACGACCGAGGCCGACGAAGTTGTCGAGTTCAGCGTCCGCGGCCGCGTCGTGGATGAAGACGATAACGGCATCGGCGGGGCCTGGGTCGGCTTGGCGGCAGAATACAAGGGCGACGCTTCGGCACGCCGATACTCTGCACTGGGCAAAGGCAGCCTTTCCGAGCTCGACAGCGAGATGATGTCGCACGCGGTTTCCTCGGGCGGTGGCACCAGCGCACCGGACTTCCAGTTCGAGAGCACGCCGGAAGGCGTCACGGCGGACAGCCAGGGCTACTATGAATTCAAAGGACGCGGCGTCGCGCCGGAGCATACAGCCGGGTTCCGGCTGATCGCCTGGGCTCCGGGTTTCCGCGGCAGCCGGAACTACGTGGGGCTGCGCAAGGATGCGCTGGAGAAGTCCGACGAGACCTTCAAGCTGTATCGCCGTGATCGGTTCCTCACGTTCAAGCTCGACCCGCCGGTCAGCGCCGACTTCATGGTGGAGCTCCGGGTTCCGATGGGCTCCGCTGTAAGCATCAACACTACGGATTGCGAAGAAGGACCGGGTGGGTTGTACCAACTAACGCTTGAGCGCGACCAAACCAGCACGATGCGCTTCCGCGTACCCGGTTATGCTGTCAGTGAATTGGAAGTTCCTGACCACGGTGAACACCACGTGGACGCGGGCGTCATCAAGCTCAGCAAAGGTCGCGAACTCTCAGGCGTCGTGGTCGATGATGCCGGCGCACCGGTTAGCGGCGCGCTGGTGAAGCTGAAAGACGATTTCGACGTCGTGGCGGAATGCGCCGCCGACGGCAGCTTCACAATCGAAGGCGCCAGCGCGGAAGCACAGACACTGTACGCCCGCGATGCCGACCATGCCGAGGCCCTGCTTGAGGTAGCTGCGGGGCAGTCCGCTGTACAAAACCTGCGCATCACGATGGTCAGTGGCGTGACTGTTGAGGGCATGGTGCGCTTTCGGGGCACGCAGGTTCCCGAAGACATGCAGAGCGTGAAGGTGGTCCTGGTCCGCGCCGGCGCAACCGAGAGTTATGCTCAGCGCAGCATGTACCGGCTCAACGGCGTCAACCCCGACGAAACACATGCTTTCCGTTTCAACCGCGTCGCGCCAGGGGACTACGTCGTGCGTGCCAGCTACGACGGCAAGACTTCATCGCCGGTTCGCATCCGCGTGGACGACCTGCCGGTGCAGGCCGACGTTGTGTTTGGTGCCGGCTTGACGGTCAGCGGGCACATTACCGGCAAGGACGGCAATCCCGCGGCAAACACGAAAGTCAGCATGACCACGTTCGCCGACAGCACGGTGCCCCGCAGCTACCACGCCGAGACCGACATTGAGGGCAACTACAAGGTGGAAGACGTTGACCCGGGCACCTACATCATCATCGTCGACGAGTTCGACAGCGCCTTCGACGAATCCCTGTTCAGCCGCCGGCGCGTCGTCGTTGAAGATGAATCCGTTACCCTGGACATCGACTACAGCGTGCGCGTGCCGGGCAACCGCGTTTTTGGTTGCGTGACCCTCGACGGCCAGCCGGTATTCAACGAATACATGCTGGAGGGTACCGGGCTGAACAACGGTCTGTGGCATGTGCTCGCCGACGATGCGGGCGCGTTCGAAATCCAGGGAGTCCCGCCCGGCTCGTACTATTTTTACGCAACGTCGCGATCCAGCAGCGCGACGATCCACCGCGACATCGTTGAGTTCAGCGGCTGGAACGCGGAGCACGACGTCAGCCGATCGCTCAACGGCGGAACACTGACCGTAAGGCTTCACGGTGAGGGGCTCGATCCCGCCGAGGCCAAGCTGACCGTACGCCCCCAGGATAACGGTCGACTGGGGCCGGATGTGCTGCTCGGCATGGTAGGTAGCCGCATCACAGCCAATGAGGATGGTGAGTTCATCGTGACTCCAGTCGTCACGGGCAAGTACATCGTCATTGCCAGTTGCCCAGGCTTTGGTGGACAAAGTTCAGTGGTCGAGGTCAGCTCAAAGACCACCATCGACCTCAAGCTGTCGTCGATGCAAGGCTCACTGAACGTCGAGTTGCAGAAGCTGACCGGCATCGAGCTCGACGAACAGGCCTTTCCGTTCTGTCTGCTGCGCCTGGTGGCACTCGATATGCCAGGGCAGCCTGTCCTTACAACGCGCCCGGCGCCACTGAAGGTCGGCTCAAAGCTTCTCGGTCAGCAGCTTTCGCCCGGCCTTTACCGGCTGGAGGTTACGGGGCCGATGGTTGACCCGTACAGCGAGGAGTTCGAGATCAAGCTGGATGCGGAAACCAATGTCGCGCTGGAGTTGCAGGCAGCCGCCCGGTTGGAGTTGACCGTCGACCTGCCTGCGGAAATTATCAGCGGTGCGCTTGTCACGATCACGGACGCGACAGGCGAGCCCGTAATCGTCACGGGCCTGGTCAATCCGATCATCATAGGAATGCCTCAGCCGAAACCGGCCAAGCGGATCGACGTCGGACCGCTCAAGCCGGGCAACTACAGGGTGGTCGTGAAGATGCAGGGTTACCTGCCGATCACGCTGGATGTAACGCTGGCGCGGGGGCAGGTGCAAACGCGAACGCTGGAGCCGCAAGCCGAGTAAACAAGGCCCGCTTCGGCGGGCCCTACTCTTTCTCACGCAACTTGCGTAGCTCATCTACGAGCTTGGCCAGCGTGTCGTTGGTGTCGCCGATTACGTCTTTGATAACGGCGAACTTGCGGACTTCTTTCAGTTCGCTGGTCAGCGCTTCGACCGCCCGCTTCAGGTTGTCGATCTCGCGCCCGACGTCACCCAGGTCGTCAATCTTGCTGACGATATCTTTCAATGCATTCACTTCATCGCTTGCCATGGTCGTCTCCCGACTGAAGTCTAGCAGTCCCGATGGCGGGACCAGAAGCACAATCGAATCGGAAATGTAGGGGCGCTATTGTTCGTTAAGTTAACAGGGCAAATAAGGGGCAATCCATGGACTTTCTGATGCGCAATGAGGGCACGGTTGATCGCGTTTTACGCGTTCTTGTGGGGCTTGGCGTTCTCAGCCTGGTGTTTGTAGGACCGAAGACGCTTTGGGGGCTGGTCGGGCTCGTGCCGCTGCTGACCGGGCTGTTGGGTCGTTGCCCTCTCTACACGCTGCTCGGGATCAAGACTTGCCCGATCTCGAAGAAGGCTGCGGACCAATAGGCTGTAAGCCAGCCGCTTAACACAACCAAAATGACCTCGCGGATCTTGAGCGGGCATGGATTTCACTTGTGAAATCCATCCACGCCTCGTTTCGAATCTGAACCCTGAACTATACGCCGCCAACACAGGCGCTATCGCCATCGGATAGCCTGAATCGTGCGTAGAGGATGGGTCAACAGATTTGAAACTGAGGAGAAGTGAGATGAACAGCAGCATCAAATTGTCGATTCGACTCGCCGCACTGGCAGCCGTCGCTGTGGTTGCAACGGCAGCGACCGCCGCACCAACGCCAAGCTACACCGTCAGTTCACAGAACACAGCGTTCCAGAGTACGCCACTGGTCAACCCTGTCGTGCTGTATCTCGCGCAGGACGCCATCAGCAGCGAGCAGCAGCCCAGCGGGTTTGACTTCACGTTCTTTGGGACCAGCTATGATCGCTTCCGTGTCGGCAATAACGGCTACATCACACTCGGCAACGCCAGCACTGCGCCGTCAACCATCGCGACCGACACACCTGACGTTGCGACTGACGGGCTGGTGATCGCACCGCTATGGCTCAACTACACCGATTCACAAGTGCAGTACGTTTACAGCGCGAGTGCCAAACGGCTCGTGATTCGCTGGGGTCGTGTTCGTCAGTCAGCGCCGTCCCACGGTGCGCCGTCATTCGGCAACCCGCCTATGACGCCCGCTCCCGGCTGGGTGCTGTTTGAGCTGATCCTGTACACCGCCGGCCACGCCCGTGAGGGTGAAATCGACTTCCGCTACGGCAGCGGTGGCAACCCAAAGCCCTACGCCTGTGTTGACCACAACAGCGTCTGCATTGCGAGCGCGGCGGGCGCAAATCAGGAAGTCATCAACGGCACGGTTGCCGGGCTTGTTGGCTCGAACGGCGAGATGGACATGTATCCACTCGACACCCTGATCACGTTCGTGCCTGTCGTCTCCAGCGGCACAACCATGCAGGTTACGGCAGATAGCTCACCGGTCACCTACGCGTCATATGCGGCTGGGACGACGCGAGACTTCGGCTCAATCGACATAAACAACGGTGCCACAGCGAACGTGACGTTCAAGCTGGTCAACACAGGCAGCACGAATCTCACGCTGACCGGCGTCAGCATTACCGGCAGCGACGCGGGCGAGTTCGTGCTGGACACAACGATGATGCAGATGACCGTGGCGCCGGCCGGAGTAACGCAGTTCAGCGTAGCGTTTGACCCGACCTCCGTCGGCGCAAAGTCCGCGCAGGTGGAGATTGCACACGATGCAAGTAACGAGCCCGACCCGTTCGTTTGCGAGATCGTCGGTATGGGCACCACACCAGCCCCGGTTCCGATCATCGAAGTGCGTGAGGGCAGCGCAACCGGTGCTCTGATCGGCAACGGCGCGGTCGCAGGCGGGCAGCGCGACTTCGGCACCGTTGACCTTGGCCTGATGCCTGCGGGGCCTGTCACGATTTACGTCGCGAACAGCGGCACGGGCGCATTGAATCTCGGTGCCGTGACCGCCAGTGATCCGGCTTTCACCATCAACGGCGTACTTCCAGCCAGTCTGGCACCGGGAGCCTCGACCACTTTTGAGATCTACTTCACGGTGACGGCAGTCGGGACTTACAACGGCATGGTGAGCTTTGCCCACGACGACACGTCAACGACGACACCGTTCGAATTCGGTGTTTCCGGCACGGCCGACCAGCAGGGAGTGACACCGCCACCAACAACCGGCGGAAGTGCAGGCGGCTGCGTCGCTGCAACTGGCGCGACTTGGGCCGCGATTCTGATGTTTGGAGTGCTCGCAGTGGGCGCACGTCGTCGCAAGATGCTCGGCTAACACCACGCCGGCTCTTCCCGCAGCCCCTCGGTGAATTGGCCGAGGGGTATTGCGTTGTTACTCATCGTCTGAGTCGCGCCCGAAAACCATGCCCGGGGGCTCCAGACCTTCGGGCATAATAGACAGTAATTCGTGGGGTGGGCCGCTGAGGCCGTTCTCAAAGGCGTGTACGTGCCAGACATCGACAAGGCGAAGACCGCCGAGCCGCTGAAAGAGTTCGGCTGTGGAGCGGCCGACATCGGCGGCTCGCGCTACCTCGAAGCCATGTGCCGTAGCCCGGGGACGCTACGGCATCCAGACTGACGGCTGGATGCACGCCTACAAGCTGCTGAAGAAACAAGGCTACGAGAGGCTGCTCAGGAACTTCAGATCAAGCGCATAGTGCTGCTCGATCAACTGCAACGCAGCGCCCGCGCTGCCACCGTGCGCGGGGATCGCGCGGATCGCCTTGATCCGTTCCTTCAGTCCCAGCACGGCGCTCGCGACCGCCTCGGCTTGCCCCGCTTTCGTTAGCTCATCCAGGCTGGGAAGCAGAACTGCCAGCGGCAGCATCGTATCCGGGACCGTGGACCAGCAACGTCTCAGCAGTTCGCGGTAGCCGTCCCTGCCCTTTGCCGTGATGCGGTACTCGCGGCGCTCGGGCGCGTTGCCCGGTCGCACGGTCTTGTGCCGAATCAGCTTGCGTTCCTCAAGGCGTTGCAGCAGCGCATAGAGGTTCGCGCGCTTGATGCCGAGTGCGGGGCCAAGCCCGTTTTCCAGAGCCTCGGCCAAAGCGTACCCGTGTATCGCGTGATCGCGGATGAAACTCAGCACCAGCAACTCGCGATGTGCGCTCAAGCTCATGCCGTGGCTTCCGAGTGCCAGCTGGAAACGACTTCGAGTTCCTCAATGCCCGGTGTGCCATCGAAGTATTCGGGTTTGACTTCGGCGTGTACCGCGCGGCTTTCTTCAGACTGGAGCATCTTCTGAAAATGGTCGCGCGTCTCCCAGATCATCAGACCCACGCGCTGGTTGGCTTCCTTCGGCTGTAACACCTGGTAGGCCAGAAGCCCTGGCGCGTTGCGGGCAACCTCAAGGCTTCGGTCCAGCGCTTCGAATACGTCCTTCTGGTGCTCGGCAACCGCGGGAAAGCGAGCAATTACTGTAAACATGGAGTCCTCTTCGTTAGATAGTCATTATTGACTAGTCGTTTGTAGTCAATAATGACTAGGGTGCAAGCGGAATCTACTCTTCTTCGGGTTCATCGGCTCGGTGGAAAACCATGGCCGGGGGCTCAACGCCTTCGGGCACGATGCACAGCACGTCGCGGGGCGGGCTGCTGAGACTGTTCTCGAAGGCGTGTACTTGCCAGACGTCGCCTGCGGGGCCGTCCACGGTGTGTCCGTCTTCGATCACTGCGCCGTTCTCGATCATGTAGCCGGTGACGTTTCGCAGCAGCGCAGCGACTTCGTTCGGGTCAGTTTGCGCCGGCTGAAACACGGCTTCCATATCGGGCAGATCCAGTTGCGCGTTGCCGACGGTGTCCATCAGCGACCACGTGTCATCCACCTGAAAGAAGCGCAGGTTTGACCAGACATCCAGCGGCTCAAGCTCGTTCTCAATGGCCCAGGCCGTTGCCTGCTCAAGCGTGTCGAGTTCGCACAACACTTCGCCACCCGGGTTGAACAGAGCCAGCGCGCCGGGCATGCGCAGCAACTTGTCGGCGATGCCGTAGGCGAAGTTCAGTTCGTCGCGCGGGTCGACGTCGTCCGGTTGCATGGCCGCGTTGTCGCTTGCGCCGAAGACATAGCTGAGGCGAATGCGGACGAACGCTTTATGTTTGCCCGCGACTTCTTTCGCATCTTCCCAGGTCAGGTTGTGCTCAGAGGCGCGCTCAAGGTTGCCGGGGTAGGCGTTGGGGCCGAAGTGCCCGAAAGTCCAGGCCGCGAAAAGTTCGGGTTCGGCGGTAGGGTCGCCCATGTGGTCAGGCCAGGCCTGCGCTACAACGTCGATGTTGAAGTAGCCGTTGACGTCGGGACGATAAGTAACGATCAGACCGTCGCCGCCCTGGGCCCAGCCATCGCCACCATCGTCTTCACGAGCAATCTCAAACGCAGGCTCCAAAGCCTCACGAATAGCCACCCGCGAAGGCGCCGCATCAAACAGAACCGCAATTCCCTGAGTAAAGAATCCCTTAGGCATGAAGGCATTAGAGCAGGTCAGAACGCGAAGCGTAAGCGAGCGCTACCGGCGGTTGGCAAATCCCACGTACGAACAAGTTCGCGCCGTCTACTCCATCAACAAGTCTGGCCCCTGCTCATCCCGCACATAGCGCCGCTTCTCCGCCACCTGCTCGTCCGTCCACAGCCAGATCGTGCTGCCTTCTTCAGCCCATGCGGGTTCTTGCTTCCCGAGCAATCCGGCTTCTCGCAGACGTCGAGTGCACCAGGCCTTTAGGTCGGCCAAGGTCTTGTCGGCTGAGGCGGCACTTGAGACGACGACATGCACGTGATTGGTGCGAACGTTGAGTTCCATCAATCGCCACTTCCTGTGCTCGCACACTTGCTGGATCGTGCGAAAGGTAACTCCGCGTTTTCGTGGGCCGAGGCTGTATGGCGGATGGGCCAGCTGTTTGTGTCGCGAGGCTTTCTGGGCCGGATTGAATGGCAGCCGTGGTTCGCCGAACTGGTTGGTGGCTTTGTCTACCGACTCTCGTTCGTCCCCGTGTAGCCACGTGCCGTAGCACACCCATGTCAGGAAGAAAGCGAGTGGGTGGTCGGGCATGTTCAGCCTCTACTCGGCTTCGCGACGGTCGTTAGATAGCGCTCGCTTACGCTTCGCGTTCAGATCAACCTACTGCGCTCGCCTGCTTCACAACGTTCACTGCGTGAACTGCTTCGCGTTCAGATCAGCCCCGGATCCCTACTTCGATGCCTTTGAATCGTGTTGGGGCGCCGCCGTGGGACATTTCTGCGGTTTGGCCGGGTTGGCCTTTGCCGCAGTTGATTACGCCCCACAGGTCCCAGTGGTCCTGGTTGCAGATGGCGTCGCAGGCGCCCCAGAACTCGGGCGTGTTGCCCTGGTAGTTCGGGTTCTTCACGATGCCGGTGATCTTGCCGTCCTTCACCACGCGCCCGATCTCGGCCCCGAACTGGAAGTTGAGGCGCATCTGGTCGATGCTCCAGCTCTTGTTCACTTCCATGATGATGCCGTCTTTGGTGTCGGCGATCAGGTCGTCGTAGCTCCACTCGCCGGGCATCAGGCTGAGGTTCGGGATGCGCGTGATGGGGATGTTGCTGAAGCCATCAGCGCGGTTGCAGCCGTTTGAATGCTCACGGTCAACTGTCGGCGCCGTTTCACGCGTGGTGAACCAGTCCTTGTGAATGCCGTTCTGGACTACGTGGAAACGCTCGGCGCGGACGCCGTCGTCGTCATAGCCGATCGTTGCCAGCCCGCCCGGCACCGTGCAGTCGGCCACGAGATTCACATGCTCGCTGCCGTACTTGAAACCGCCCGGCGTGTTGTGCAGGTCGCGCAGCATGAAGCTGCGCCCGGCGTAGTTGGCCTCGAAGCCGAGCACACGGTCGAGCTCGTTGGCGTGGCCTACGCTTTCGTGAATCTGCAAGGCGAGCTGCGGGCCGTCGAGGATCAGATCTTTCTTGCCGCTCGGGCACTCAGGCGCCGACAAAAGCTCAATTGCTTCGTCGCGGATGCGTTCGGCGTTGCCCAGCAGGTCATAGCTGTGCACGATCTCGTAGCCCATGCACTTATGGTTGCCGCCCCAGCTTTGCGGGTAGCTGCGAATCTGCACGTCGCCATTGCCGACGGCCGTCGCACTGTAGCCAGCACCGGAGCGCACGAGGTCCTGCACGATAAAACTACCCTCGTTGTCCATGTACCATTGCTTCTCGCGCGCGAACTGCATGTTGGCCACGGCGACTTTGATCTCCGGCTTCTTGCGCAGAATCGTATCGATCTGCATCAGCAGCCCGAGCTTGTCTTCGAGGCTGACCTTAAATGGGTCAATCGTGAATGGCGTGCACCAGATGTCTTCCACGGCTTCTTTCGGCGACAGCAGCACGTCCTGTTTCTTCACCTGGGCGCTGGCCTTGGCGATCGCGACAGCGCGCTCGGCCGTGGATTTCAGGCTGGCAGTGTCGACCTGGTTCGTCGAAGCAAAGCCCCACGCACCGTTGACGATCACGCGAATGCCCGCGCCGAATGAGTCGCTGCTTGAGATGTTGCTGGGTGTGCCGTTGCGCAGAGCGACGGATTCTTTGCGGTAGTTGATGATGCGCACGTCGGCGTAGCTCGCGCCCAGGGATGTGGCGGCGTCGATGGCTTCGTTGCATTCGGCTTTCATGGCGTCCTTTCGGGCATTCTGTTGGCCCGCAATTTAGCAAAGTCTGTTGGGTTCGGCTGCGATTTCAGGTGTTGGCCGAGACGATGCCATACGCGACGCCGGTCAGCGCGCCGATCAGCAGGGCGATCAGTACCCAGCCCCAGTTCTCGGTGTTGGACTTCGCGTACCGCAGCAGGCGGTAGTACGACCAGGTACTCCAGCCAACGGCTACGCTGACCGCCACAATGCCGATCCACGAACCTTCCTGTGCCAGCCCCACCAGCATCGCGATCAGTACAGCGGCCGGCCCTGCGCCGAACAGCAGCACCAGTAGCATGGCTTTGGGGATGTCGCTGCCGCTCTTGGCCGGGATGCGGATCGAGCCGGTGAACTGGATCGGTATCAGCGCCAGCACGGCGGCCAGTGCTTCGATTAACCCGTCGTAGGCGAGAATGTCCAACTCGGGCGGACCACCGGCCAATGCGCCGAGAAACACCAGCACAGGCGTATCGAAGATCAACAGCAGCGTGTGCAGGTTGCTTGCGGGCGGGCGTACGAGTTCAGTTGCGAGTGCGATGTACGTAAGCGTGCCGATGAAAACGGCAATGCCGACGACCCACGCAAGCGCTGTGCTGGAGAACAGCAGGCTGACATTCGCGCCCGGATGCCCCGTAAGCTGCGTCAGCCCAAGCACCGCCAGGCTCGGCACGCCCATCATGTACAGGTAGAAAAACCGGTGCACCCAGCGGGTCAGACCCGAACGCGCGTCCTCCGGAACGACGGCGCCTGCTTCGCTCACTGAGTCATGCCTTTGAAGATTCCATAGAACACAGCAACGAAGAAGCCACCGAACACCGGGAACGCGATTGCGAAGCCGGCCCATGCGCCGCGCCGCGGGTTTACGTCCACGGTGCGCATCAGCCGGAAGTAGCAGAAAGCGCTCCATAGTGCGGCCGACACCATCACGACAACGCCGGTCCAATCCTCGCCCCATGCAAAGCTGAGTGTGCCGCCAACGAAATAGTAAAAGGCGCCGAACAGGACCATCGCCACGGAAGCCATGCGCGGTAACAGCATCTTGCGATCAGCGGCGACCTCGCTTGTGCCCGTGAACGGTAGCGGGATCATTGCCAGCGTAACGGCGGCCATCTCTGTCAGCCCATCAAGCAGCAGGATGTCCGTCGTGAGCTTTCCTGTCGCGTAGCTGGCGGCAATCAGCATGACCGGAGTGTCGATGATCAACAGCAGAGTGATCAGGTTGCTGCGTGGAGGCGTGCAGCGGCTCAGGGCGGATGCAACGGTTACGATGCACGCCAGAAACGCCGAGAATTTCGCGACGGGTGTCAGCCAGCCGCCTGCTTCATTGAACTGTGCGAACGCAGCCCGCAGGTCGTCTGACATAAAGACCAGCCCGAACACCAGCAGTGTCGGCATGGCGGCCAGATGCAGGTAGTACGCGAACTCTACGCCCTTTCGCAGGGCGCTGCGCTCCGGCCCGTTGGCGGGTGGGTCTTCAGTCTCTGGAATTTCCATGTGGTTAGGACAGTATAGCCGCATGGGAATGTTCACGGAAACCATCGAGCACTGGGTCAGCGAGTATCTCACCAGCACAACGGGTGAGATTCGGGCGCGCAGTTTTGGCGACTCGTGCGGCGGCGTACTGGTGGCCTTTCTGGACAACGCCTGCGGCAGTGAAGTACACCCGGCCGATATTGAAGAAGCCAACATTCGGGATGGTGTGGCGATCGGGTTAGGGCCATTGTCGCTGGACCTGAACGAGCGTGAGCAAGTGCCAGACTTGCTGGAAGACTTCCTCGCACATTGTGAATCGAGCGGGCGACTGAGTGGTGGTGAGGCGTTGGGTGCTTACGCACGCGTCACGGCGACGGCTCACTTGCTAAAGAAACAGACGCGCAAGCCGACCATTAAAGTCGGGCCCAACGAACCGTGCCCCTGCGGCAGCGGACTGAAATACAAGAAGTGCTGTATGAACGAATGAGCGGCCGTGACTACTCGGATGGCAGCTTGGCGACGGGGCGGAAGCCGCGGTCTATCGCGCCCGTATCCGGCAGACGGCGTGCCCGCGAGAATGACTGCAGGATTCCCATCTCGTCTTCAAGCAGAGCTTTGGGAGACTTGTTAAGCGGCGACAAAAACCCGCCACCGCGGACCACCCGGCGGTCAAAGCCGTTCGGTTTTGTCTTGAGGCATGGGTCGGTGCCCTGCTGGTCTGGACGCGAATAGCTGCCTTCGGTGTACCAGTCGATGCACCATTCCTCGACGTTGCCCGCCATGTTGCGAACGCCGAAGAAGGACTCGCCGGTTTCCTGCTTGGTGACCTCTGTCGTTGATTCTCGATTGTTGCCGTAGTTCGCCTGGGCCTGGTTGGGGTTACCGTCGCCCCACGGGTAGGCACGCTGGTCGGTACCGCGTGCGGCATACTCCCATTGCGCTTCGGAGGGCAGGTTGCCGGTCTCGTCGTCTGCCCACTGACAGTAAGCAAAAGCGCCGGCCCATGTAACATTGACCACGGGGCGTCTTTCGACACCCGGCGACGCTGACCACGCCTTGCCGTCGGGTACGAGGCCTTCGAAGCGCCCCTCAGCGTTCTTTGTTAGCCAGCCCTTAAGGATGACGTTGTCGACGGTAGATTGCGTACTCGAAAGGAACTTCGCGTACTGGTCGTTGGTTACTTCGTACTTGGCGATCAGAAACTCGGTCATCTTGATCTGTTGCTTTGGCGCGTCTGCTATTTCGTCGCCGGCGCCGCGCGTGTATTCGCCTGCGGGTATCAGGACCATCGTCATGCCGTCGCTGAGTCGTTTGAACTCTCGATAGCCTTGCGTGTTTTTCTCCAGCTCTTCGTACATCAGGCGCTGAACCTGAATGGAAACCTCGCGTCGGTCGCTGCGACCCGCCGGGTCGGTTACTTCCACGACAACTTTGAACTCACCGAATTCTTTGTAGGTGGCGGTAGTCTCGAAGCTGCCGTCGCTGCTCAGTGCTACGTCCTCCTCATTTACTTTTAGGCGTGCACCATTCGGATCGTCGACACGTCCCTTTACCTCAATGAGCCCGGGCATGACCACGACGCGTATGCGACTGTCGGTGGGCGCTTCAAGCTGAAGCTTCGGGGCCTCAAGGTCTACGAATACAGTGCGGGTGATGGTGCGGCTTGCGCCTAGCCAATCGGTAGCTTCGAACTTGATTTCGTGTTCGCCGGGTTCTCGCGTCAGGACAACCATGAAGTTGCCTTGCTCGGATAATGGCAGTTGCGTGCCGTCCGCCTTCAGCGTCACGCCACGAGCCTTACTTAGTTGCCCCTTCAGGGTGAAGCGTTTCGAGGTTACCCACTCTTCGCTCGGTGACCACTTGTCGAGGAACGCCAGTTTCACACGGTCCGGTACTACCCAGAATGTGAGGGTCTTGCTGCGATTTCCGGCGCGGTCGATCGCCTGTAACTCGAGGGTGACGTCTTTGTCCGCAACCGGCAGATCGCGTGTGAAATTGCCTTTGTCGTCGAACACGAGCTCGCGTTGCTGGCCGTCAATTCGCAACTCAAGCTTCAGCCCTTTCAGCCCGCAGCCTTTGTCGCTGACGTTTCCGCGAAGAGTGAACGAGCTGCCATCCGTCGGGATGATGTTGTCAGCTCTGCCTTCAAGCCCATCAATCTTGACTTCCGGCATCGCTTCGTCGACCAGTACGAACAGGACTCGTTCCTGCCCACCGGCACCCGGCGTAACGACCAGCTTGTTCAGTCCGGGTTTGAGTTTCAGTGCACTGCCGAAGGTGTAGGCGTCGCCATTGACACGAGCGTTGCCCTTGCCGGGGATGCTGAAACTCGGCGACGTCACCGCCAGCGGCAGCGCTTCCGTTGCTTCATCCGCTTTGAACCCGATCTCAAACACCGGTGGCGGGACGTTCGGAGTGTTGTCGCTGCTGTCTTTACCACCGAAAGCAAGCCAGCCACCGACTGCGAGCAGCAGAATCAAAACGATGGCGCTGGCTGCGATTATCGGTGCTTTGCTCTTTCCTTGCCCGGTCGCGTTCAGTGACGAGGGCGAGGAGTCACTCATGGAACTGTGGTGCGTCAGCGCCGAGCGCGTTGTCACCGTGCCGCCCTGTGTTGAACTGCCGGGCATGACGCGGCGCGTTTCGTCCATGACCGGGGCCATGAATAGACTCGTGCCCTGGTATGGGTGATTGTCCCACCAGCGCTCAAGTGCCAGCGCAAACTCTTCAGTGGTTTGGTAGCGGTCGTCTTTCTCGGGTGCGATGGCGGTGTGAACAATGCCGGCGAGTTCGTCGTCGATCTCCTCGTTGTGTGTCCGGACGTCAATCGCCTCGCTGGTCAGGATGCGGCGGAAGATGTCACGCGGAGTCTTGCCCGGGAAAGGCAGTCGCCCGCTGATGGCTGCGTACAGGGTTGCACCCAGCGCGTAGATATCGCTGCGGTGGTCAACGCCTTCGCCGTTCCATTGCTCGACGGGCATGTACTGCGGTGTGCCCATGATAAAGCCGGCCATCGTGAGTTGTTCACTGCCTTCGCCGGTGTCGGGCTGCTCAATGTCGCGGACGAGCCCGAAATCCATCAGCTTCGCGATGTCCTCATCATTGATCATGATGTTCGCGGGCTTGATGTCGCGATGGATGATGCCCCGTGAGTGCGCGTACTGAAGCGCGTTCGCGATCATGTGGATGTAGCGGACGGCGTCGTGCAACGACAGCCCCGGGCTGCGCATGAGTTGCTCAAGCGTCTTGCCCTGCACGTACTCCATCGCGAGGTAGTAAATTCCGTCCACCAGATCGGCGCCGACCACCTGCACGATGTTCATGTGCTTCATCTTGGCGGTGTTCCGGGCCTCGCGCAGGAAGCGCTCGACCAGTGTCTTGTCGCCCAGCAGGCGCGAATGGATCATCTTGATCGCATGGTGAACCTCAAGCACCTTGTGTTTGCCGAGGTATACGCCACCCATGGCCCCCTGCCCGAGCTTGCGCTCAATCAGGTAGGGTCCGAGTTCACCGCGATTGAAGACAGGATCTTCACTCATGCCAGTGACGCTACTCGCCTTCCGGTTTCTCGATGCACTCCTGACGCACGTACTCAAGCAGTTGCTGTGAATACTTGCCGACGCGGTAGCTGCCGAAGGTCAGAATCTTGCCGTCCTTGCCGATGACCACACAAGTCGGCACACCGAGGATGCCGTAGGTCGATTCAAGTTTGTTGCCTTCATCATGGGTGCTGATTGCCTTCACTTCGTTGCTTTTGAAGAAGGCTTCCTGTGTTTCAGCCGTGTCATCGATGCTGGTGCCGATGTTGATCAGGACCAGGCCGGGATCATTGGCGTCTACGACTTCTTGCGACAGCTTGTTCATGCTGCCCTTCGGCTTGTAAGCCATCTTGCAGTAGGGGCACCATGAGGCCCAGAAGAACAGCAGCACGGTTTTGCCGCGATAGAAGCTCAGCTTCACTTCTTCGCCGGTCTTCGGGTCGTTCAATTTGAAGTCGGGTGCAATCTGCCCGACTTCGATCTTGTCGTTCAGGTCTTGCGGGCGTGCCTCGGGCGGCAGCAGGCAGAACTCTTCGTTGTCGGGTTCGCTGACTTCGTTTGCCGGCTCTGTGTTGGCGGGTTCGTTGTTCTCCGGTGGTGTGCTTTCCTCGTTCGCTGCTGAGTTATCGACCTTGCTGTTGTCGTGGTCTTTGTGCGTGGAATGGCACGCGCACAAAAGCAACAACACACCGGCTAGCGCAAACAGTTGAAGACGGTTCAGCATTGCAGCTCCTTCGGGAGGATTACAAACACGCAACGGGCCGTGAGCGACCTGCGAATCTACCAAACCACGCCCAATATGGAATCATTCCGCCGATTCATGCAGCATCGCGCTGATCCGGTTCGCTGCGTCGAGCAGGCTGTCAACGTGATGATCGCCGTCGTCGCCCGGGTACTTGCTTGGCACCCGGAACGTCACAATCTCGGGGTGCGCGTCTTTGGCGGCCTCGTGGTCAATACCTGCATCGCCGACGAGAAAGCAACGAGACAGATCGAGATCGAAATCCTCGGCCCCCTGGCGCAGCATGCCGCCGCCGGGTTTGCGCCAGTCCGAGTCGTTCGTATAGCGGGGGTCGTTGCCCTCGTGTGGGTGGTACGGCGCGTAGTAGAAGGCGTCAAAGCGCCCTCCGCTCTCGCGTGCAACCTGCAGGGCGACTTCGGCGTTGACGCGGCGTACCTGTTCTTCAGTGATGAGCCCACGCGCAACGGCACTCTGGTTGGTCACGACAATGGTGAGCAGCCCGAGTTCATTGAACTTGCGTACGGCCAACGCCGCGCCATCAATCAATTTGATCTTGGTCGGGTCGCCGCAATAGCCGACCTGCACGTTGATCGTGCCGTCGCGGTCAAGGAATACTGCTTGTCTCGCCATGCTGGAATCATCCCGCAACGGGCTTCAGCGTCAAGCACCTGGGTTAATGAGACAGGCGCGGGCGATTGCCCGCACCTGCCTTGTGTGACTGTCTGCCTAGGCGCTGCGACGGCGCAGGAATGCCGCGCAGCCGAGCAGCGATACCAGCGCGAGCAACAGGGCGATGCTCTCATGGCTGGTCGCCGTGCAACCGCCGCCACCACCACCGCCGCCGCCGCCGGAGACCGTGCCTCCCAGTGTGAACTGATAGGTGAAGGTCTGGCTCAGGGTCTTCGGCCCAAGGTTGTTGGTGTCCAGCGTGATCGGCAGGTTTGTGCCGCTGCCACCCGGAACGAACAGGCCGGTAATCTGGGTGCCCGTCGGGTCCACACTGGCTGTGCCCGTGCAGGGCACACCATTGATGGTCACGATGACCGGCAGCGCAAAGCCTGTACCCGTGATCGTGATCGGCTTGCCGCCGGTGTTGTTGTCCGAGGTCG